>JADJXH010000004.1:1630544-1956653 GCA_016715895.1 Flavobacteriales bacterium
TGCGGGAGAAGGCAGGCGGTATACGACAAGCCCTGGGTTCGAGTTCGGATGTGCTTCAAGCCCACAGGATCAGGTGGTTAGCCTTGGCATGCGGGATGGTGGTCGGTCCGGTGGAGCAAAGATCGTCCTTCGTCGGCCGGATGTCCTGATCCATCGAATTGGTGGGCGCTTACGGCTTAGCGCGTGCCAGTTTCGTCGAACTTCGCGGCGTTTTTACCGCCCGAAGGGCGGAGATCTCCACATGCATCAGTTGAGCACGGAACGGGCGACAAGGGAGGGGGGCGAGGCGACGACACTCCCTCGTGCTGCTGGTGAGGGACTGATGGTCAGGTTCTTATGCGTGGTCCTCAGCTTTTGGTGGGCCATCCAGATCAGCCCTGGCCAGACCAACGGCGAGAACCGGTCCGTGCAGCTCTGGACCACCGTGACCTCCAGCCCGGCCGGCATCACCCTGAACTGGAAGTCGCACCCCAACACGACCGGGTTCACCGTCTTCCGGAAACTCAAAGGCGGCACCAGTTGGGGCAGCTCGATCGCCACACTGGGAAGCACGGCCACGCAGTTCACCGACAATGGGGTGCAGCTGAACACCTCCTACGAGTACAAGGTGGTGCGCACCACGTCCAACCTGGGCAGTGGGTACGGTTATGTCAACGCCGGCATCCAGCTGGAGATGGTCGAGCAGCGCGGCAAGGTGGTGCTGGTGGTCGACAACACCTTCACCGGGAGCCTCGCGGCGCAGCTCACCCAGTTGCAGAACGACCTGGAGGGTGAAGGGTGGAAGGTGATCCGGCATGACGTGAGCAGGACGGCGGCCGTGACGGCCGTGAAGTCACTGATCCAAGGCACCTACGCGGCGGATCCCTCCAACGTGAAGGCGGTCCTTCTGGTCGGACATGTTCCGGTGCCGCGGAGCGGGGCGTTGGCGCCCGACGGCCACAGCGACCACTACGGGGCCTGGAGCGCCGACGTGTATTACGGCGAGATGAACGGGGCGTGGACGGACAACTCCACGAACACCTCCACGGCGGCGTGGACCTTGAACCATAACGTGCCGGGGGATGGGAGGTTCGATCAGACCACGATCCCGACGGCCGTGGAACTGGCCGTAGGCCGGATCGACATGAGCGACCTGCCTGACATCGGCGTCAGCGAGACGACCCTGCTGTCGAACTACCTCACCAAGCTCCACAACTGGAAGGTGAAGGCGCTTACAGCCGATGTGAAGGGTCTGGTGGACGACAACTTCACCGGCTATTCGGAGGCGTTCTCGCAGAACGGCTGGCGTGGCTTCGGCCCGCTGGTGCATCCCAACAATGTGGCGGCTGCTGATTATTTCGGCACGCTGGCCACCCAGAGCCGCCTGTTCAGCTACGGGTGCGGGGGAGGCTGGTTCAACAACTCCAACGGTGTCGGCAACACGGCCCAGTTCGGCACCACCCAGGTGAGGACCATCTTCACCTTTTTGTTCGGAAGCTATTTCGGGGACTTCGACACGCAGAACAACTTCCTGCGGGCCCCGCTGGCCTCCGGCCATGCCCTGACCAGTGCGTGGGCCGGGTTCCCCAACTGGTTCATCCACCACATGGGCATGGGGGAGACCATCGGCTACAGCCTGGTGCTGGCGCAGAACAACAGCACCAACCACTATGAGCCCACCAACGGGCAGACCTCGCGCGTCCACATCGCCTTGATGGGCGATCCCACCTTGCGCATGCATGTGGTGGCCCCGGTCTCGCAGGTCACCTGCAACCAGACCGGTGGGAGCACGGCGAACATCAGCTGGACGGCCTCCCCGGATGCGGTGATCGGGTATCACGTCTACCGCTACGATACCAACACCCAGAACTGGGTGCGTCGGACGTCCACGCCGGTCACGGCCACAAGCTTCATCGATAACATCACCGGTCTGACCGGAACGGTGCGGTACATGGTGCGCGCACTGAAGCTGGAGGTGAGCCACAGCGGGAGCTACTACAACCTGAGCCTCGGCATCGTGGGCACCCTGAGCATCGCCGGTCAGGTGGCGGACTGTCTGGGCGTGGTGGGCGGGAGCGCGCTGCCGGGCACCGCGTGCAACGACAACAACCCGAATACCATCAACGACACATGGACCAGTGGCTGCCAGTGCGCGGGCCAGCTGCCTGCGGATTGCCTGGGTGTTCCGGGAGGCACCGCCCTGCCGGGCACGTCGTGCAGCGATGGCAACGCCTGCACCACCGGGGATGTCTGGAACAGCAACTGCCAGTGCGTGGGCACCCCCATCGTCTGCAATGACAACAATCCGTGCACCACGGACCAGTGCAGCAACGGGGTCTGCGTGTTCAGTGCCGTTCCCGACAGCGATGGCGATGGCATCTGCAACGCGACGGACAACTGCCCGAACACACCGGGCCAGGTGGGCAGCGCGTGCAATGACAACGACCCCTGCACGACGAACGATGTGCTGAACGCGAGCTGCCAGTGCGTGGGCACGGCGAGCCCGGACAGCGATGGGGACGGCATCTGCAACGCGACGGACAACTGCCCGAACGCGCCGGGCCAGGTGGGCACCGCCTGCAATGACAACGACCCCTGCACGACGAACGACGTGCTGAACGCGACCTGCCAGTGCGTAGGGACAGCGCTTCCGGACAGCGATGGCGACGGCATCTGCAACGCACAGGACAACTGCCCCAACGCCCCGGGCCAGGTCGGGAGTCCCTGCAATGACGGCAACGCGCAGACCGTGAACGACGCGCTGAACGCCAGCTGCCAGTGCGCGGGGATCCCCTTGAACCTGGACTGCCTGGGTGTGCCCAATGGCGGGGCCTTGCCGGGTACGCCTTGCAATGACGGGAACGCCTGCACCACCGGGGACACGTGGAACGGCAACTGCCAGTGTGTCGGTGTTCCGTTGGTCTGTGATGATGGGAACCCCTGTACCAACCAGCAGTGTCTGGGCGGCACCTGCATCTACATCCCCGTTCCGGACAGTGATGGCGACGGGCTTTGCAACGCGATCGACCCCTGCCCGGCCCTGCCCGGGGTGCCCGGAACCCCTTGTGACGACGGCGATCCGACGACGGGTGAGGATGCGATAACCGCCGACTGCACCTGTGCGGGACTTCCCATCGATTGCAACGGGGTCCCGGGCGGAGGAGCGGTGCTCGACCTGTGCGGGGTGTGCGGCGGGACCAACGACTGCTTCGATGCGCTGGTGTGCTACACCGCGGGTGGTACGAGCGATCCCGATGTGGAGCAGGCCGTGAACGGTAACGTGTACCACGATGTCGGACCGCTGGACCTGGTCTACGATAGCGAGCCCACGCATTGGAGGGGTGATCAGCTCATCGGTATCCGCTTTGAAGGGGTTGAGGTGCCCGTGGGCGCCACCGTGGTGGCCGCCAGCCTGCAGTTCACGGCCAGGACGAACGAGAACGTCGATCCCTGTGTGCTGACCGTCCGTGCGGAGGCCGTGGCCAACGCCGCACCCATCGGCTGGTCCCAGTTCGAACTGACCTCCCGCACCCCGACGGCCGCTTCCGTGGTCTGGTCGCCCCAGCCATGGCTCATCGCCGACGAGGAGGGCCTGTCGCAGCGCAGCCCCGACCTCGCCGCCGTGATCCAGGAGGTCATCACCAGACCCGGTTGGCAGTCGAACAATGCGGTGCTCATGATGGTCGAGGGCATCGGCGGTCGGTCCGCTTACAGTTGGAACCAGGATCCGGCGAAAGCCCCGCGCCTTTGCATCGCGTTCACGGAGCCACCACCGCCGGTCATCGACTGTCAGGGCGTGCCGAACGGTCCGGACCTTCCAGGTTCACCCTGCGATGACGGCGATGCGGGAACGGGCAACGACCTCTGGGACACGAACTGCTCCTGTGCGGGACTGCCGATCGACTGTCTTGGGGTGCCGGGCGGTGGCGCGGTCCCGGGTTCCGCCTGCGATGACGGGCTCTCCTCCACGGGCAACGACACCTACACCGTGGATTGTGAATGTGCAGGTCAACTGATCGACTGCCTCGGCGTGCCCGGAGGTCCGGCGTTGCCGGGGACCGCTTGCGACGACGGTCAGTTCCTCACCGTGGATGATGTGTGGGGAGTGGACTGCATCTGTGCAGGGATACCCACGGGGATCGACTGTCAGAACATCCCTGGTGGCTCCGCGCTGCCGGGTTCGTCTTGCGATGATGGGGATGTGCTGACGGTCAATGACGTGTGGTCGGCGAACTGTCAGTGCATCGGCTCGGTCGTGGATTGCCTCGGCCTGCCGGGAGGCCCCGCACTGCCGGGAAGTCCATGCGACGATGGCGACCCGCTCACCGGCGCGGATGCCTGGGGCACGGACTGTTCATGTGCTGGTCTTCCGCTGGATTGTCTGGGACAACCGGGCGGAGCTGCGCTACCGGGTGCCTCCTGCGATGATGGCGACCCGGACACCGGGAACGATGCATACGACGGGGCGTGCCAATGCGTCGGCGTTCCGCTGGATTGCCTGGGCGTTCCCGGTGGCCCGGCGACCGTGGGAAGTCCGTGCGATGATGGTGACGGGGCGACCGGTGACGACACATGGACCGCGGGTTGCGATTGTGCGGGGCAGCTCATCGACTGTCTCGGCCAGGTGGGCGGCTCCGTGCTCCCGGGGACACCCTGCGATGATGGCGACCCCACGACGGGGGATGACGTCTATGATTCGAACTGCACCTGTGCCGGCCTGCCGTTCGACTGCACCGGGCAGCCCGGAGGGAACGCCGTCCCGGGCGTCGGTTGTGACGATGGCGATGCCGGTACGGGCAATGATGTGTGGGGAGCGGACTGCCTCTGCGCGGGGCTGCCCTTCGACTGCGAAGGCGTGCCCGGAGGTGGCGCTCTTGCGGGGACCCCGTGTGACGATGGCGACCCGACGACCGGGGACGACCGGTATGGTCAGAACTGCATCTGTGCCGGTCTTCCGTACGACTGCGAGGGAACACCCGGTGGTGCAGCGTTGCCGGGGACCGGTTGCGATGACAACGACGCTTCGACCGGGGACGACCGTTGGACGACCGACTGCACCTGCGTCGGCCTGATCCTGGATTGCCTCGAGGCGCCCGGTGGTGCAGCCCTGCCTGGCACCCCCTGCGATGACGGTGATCCCGACACCGGTGACGATACCTGGGGTGTGGATTGCACCTGCGTTGGTGCGCTCATCGACTGCACGGGCATCCCTGGAGGCCCTGCGCTTCCGGGTTCACCGTGTGATGATGGCGATCCGGGCACCGGCGACGATCAGTGGGGGGGGGGATGCACCTGCGCAGGCCTTCCGATCGATTGCGCCGGCGTACCCGGTGGTCCGGCCTGGCCCGGCGTTCCCTGCGACGATGGCAATTCCGGCACCGGCAATGACCAATGGACCAGCGCCTGCATCTGCGTGGGCGAGGCCTACGATTGCGCAGGGGTGCCCGGAGGTACCGCCTTGCCCGGCGTGGGCTGCGATGACGGGAACGCAGGCACCATCAACGACACCTGGACATCCACCTGTGAGTGCATCGGCATCGCGGTGGACTGCGCGGGGGTGCCGGGGGGGGAGGCCTTCATCGATGCGTGCGGCGTATGTGCCGGCGGAACCACGGGGGTCGATCCCGATCCGGATGACGACCTCGACGGGGTGCTCGATTGCACGGACAACTGTCCGGGCCTGCAGAACGCTGCCCAGTCCGACCTCGATGAGGATGGTCTGGGTGATGCGTGCGACAATTGTCCTTGGGTGTACAACCCGGGTCAGGAGGACAGCGATGGCGATGGGGTGGGCGACCCCTGCGAGGTAATCTCCGTCCCTGAACACCCGGATGGCATCATCGGAATTCTGGTCCATCCGAACCCCACCAGCGGCTTGGTCCGCTTCGATTGGGACGGGCCTCGTCCTGACCGTTTGGTGGTGTACGATGTGATGGGCGCCCGGGTGCTGGACCTGCCCTATGCGGCCGTGCTGGACCTTTCGGGACTAAGCACAGGCACCTATGTGCTGGAGCTTCGGGACGACCGGGGGCGGACCATGGCCCGCGCGCGCGCCGTGCGTGACTGAGCGACCGGTGGCGGACCCGGTCCCCAGGGTCGGCGTGGGATCTTTTCCAGGAACCTCTCCTCCGTGATCGGTGGATCGCGTGACCGGCCGGTGGTACCGGTCGGAGGGGTTCGTGATGCACCCCGGCCTGTGGTCATCCACACCGGGCAGTGCCGCTGGAACAACCTCGGTGAACAGTGGTCATGTCGGTGTGCCGGTTCATCCTCGGCAGGCTGACGCTGGTCGATCGGGGTTGACCGCCGGGAAGGCCATCAACGTAACCCGGAGCAGGCAGGAACCGATACAAGGGCCACCTGTAGATGGACCACCAGGCATTCGACCACGCCAAGACCCTCGCGGGTTCCGGTTTGCCGACCGGAGCGGTCCGGACACAGGGCATCCTTCCAACCCTGCTCCACGCCCATGCTCCGCTCCACCCTTGCCGCCGTTGCGGTCCTGTCGATCGCCCTTAGCGGTCATGCCCAGACGGCCTCCCAAACGAGCGCCGTCCAGCTGCAGGCCACCGTGCAGGCCAGCCCGCCGAGGATCACCCTCAGCTGGCCGGCCTTCTCCAACACCACCGGCATCACGATCTACCGGAAGTCGAAGGCCGCCACCTCATGGGGAAGCGCCATCGCCACCCCACCCGCGTCGTCCACAAGCTACCAGGACAATGCCGTCACCGTTGGGACCTACTATGAGTACCGCCTGGTGCGCACGGCCAACGCCGGCACCGGTCAGGGATACATCGCCACAGGCATCGAGGTGCCCGCCACCGAGTACATGGGCAAGCTGGTGCTGCTGGTGGACAACACGTTCAGTACGAGCCTGAGCACCGAGCTGGCCGTTCTTGAACAGGACCTGAAGGCCGACGGATGGACGGTCCTCCGGACGGACGTCAGCCGCACCGCCTCGCCGGCGAGCATCCGCAGCATCATTCAGACCGCCTACAACGCCGATCCCACCAACGTGAAGGCGGTGTACCTCGTCGGCCATGTACCCGTGCCCTACAGCGGGAATATCGCACCGGACGGCCACAATGAGCATCAAGGCGCCTGGCCCGCCGACACCTACTACGCCGATGTGAACGGCAGCTGGACGGACAACTCGGTCAACATCGTGACGAGCCAGCGCGTCGAGAACCGGAATGTGCCGGGGGATGGCAAGTTCGATCAGAGCGACCTGCCCACCCCTGCTGAGCTACAGGTCGGCCGGGTCGACCTGTACGACCTGCCCGCGTTCGGGCAGACGGAGACCGAACTGATGCGGGCCTACCTCAACAAGGCCCATGACTTCAAGATCAAAGGCTTCACCCCGCAAGTGCGGGGCATCATCTTCGACAACTTCCAGTACACGGGGTACCCGTTCGCCGCCGGTGGCATCCGCACGATGGCACCGCTGGTGGGGGCCTCCAACCTGACCTTCCCGAACCAGAACGGCCCCTCCTTCTACACCCTGGTCAACAACCAGAGCTACCTGTGGACGTACAGCTGCGGCGGCGGTCTGCAGCAGACGGTGAACGGTGTGCTCACGTACAATGGGGCCAACAACGTCGCCACCACCCAGAACCTCGCCGCCAGCCAGTTCGACGGTGTCTTCAACCTCTCCTTCGGCAGCTACTTCGGGGACTGGGACAACAAGAACAATTTCCTGCGCGCCTTTCTCGCCAGTGGCAAGGCCTTGAGCAGCTGCTGGTCGGCCATCCCGCACTTCGCGTTCCACCACATGGGTCTGGGCGACAACATCGGGTACAGCGCCCTGGCCACCATGAACAACACCACCAGCCTCTATGCACCGATGCACGGAGGCTGGCAGGGCAGCATCGGTAAGTCACACCTCGCGTTGATGGGCGACCCATCACTGCGGATGACCATGGTCGCTCCGCCGTCGAACCTTCAGGTCACCAACGTCGGTGGCAACGCGAGCTTCGCTTGGACGGCCTCCTCGGAAACGGTGCTTGGCTACTACATCTATGCCTTCGATCCCGGGACCGGGGCCGTGTCCCGCGTGGTACCCGGACTTGTGACCGGAACCTCGTATACCAGCCCGACGGTGCCCTTCATCGCCGGCCGCCAGTACATGGTGCGTGCCGTCAAGCTCCAGACCTCGACCAGCGGGAGTTATTTCAACCTGAGCCTGGGGGCCATCGCCACGGCCTCCGGCACTCCGCAGCCCGATTGCCTGGGTGTCCCCGGTGGTTCCGCCGTGCCCGGCTCGGCCTGCAACGACAACAACCCCTGCACGACGAACGATGTACTGAACGCGAGCTGCCAGTGCGTGGGCACCCCGAGCCCGGACAGCGATGGCGACGGGATCTGCAACGCGACGGACAACTGCCCGAACACGCCGGGCCAGGTGGGCAGCGCGTGCAACGACAACAACCCCTGCACGACGAACGATGTGTTGAACGCGAGCTGCCAGTGCGCGGGTACCCCGAGCCCGGACAGCGATGGCGACGGGATCTGCAACGCGACGGACAACTGTCCGAACACGCCGGGCCAGGTGGGCAGCGCGTGCAACGACAACGATCCCTGCACGACGAACGATGTGCTGAACGCGAGCTGCCAGTGCGCGGGTACCCCGAGCCCGGACAGCGATGGCGACGGGATCTGCAACGCGACGGACAACTGTCCGAACACGCCGGGCCAGGTGGGCAGCGCGTGCAACGACAACGATCCCTGCACGACGAACGATGTGCTGAACGCGAGCTGCCAGTGCGTGGGCACCCCGAGCCCGGACAGCGATGGCGATGGCATCTGCAACGCGACGGACAACTGCCCGAACACGCCGGGCCAGGTGGGCAGCGCGTGCAACGACAACGACGCGAACACCATCAACGATGTGGTGGGCGCCAACTGCGTGTGCGCCGGTACGCCGGTGACCCTGGACTGCCTGGGTGTGCCGAACGGCACGGCCCTGCCTGGCTCGGCGTGCAATGACAACAACGCGAACACGATCAACGACCAGTGGGACGCGAACTGCGTGTGCGCCGGTACGCCGGTGACCCTGGACTGCCTGGGTGTACCGAACGGCTCGGCCTTGCCCGGCACGGCGTGCGATGACGGCAACGCGAACACGGGCAACGACCAGTGGGATGCGAACTGCGTGTGCGCCGGTACGCCGGTGACCCTGGACTGCCTGGGTGTACCGGGCGGAAGCGCCCTGCCTGGCTCGGCGTGCAATGACAACAACGCGAACACGATCAACGACCAATGGGATGCGAACTGCGTGTGCTCCGGCACGCCGGTGACGCTGGACTGCCTGGGCGTACCGAACGGCACGGCCCTGCCGGGCACGGCGTGCGATGACGGCAACGCGAACACGATCAACGACCAGTGGGATGCGAACTGCGTGTGCGCCGGCACGCCGGTGACCCTGGACTGCCTGGGTGTGCCGAACGGCTCGGCCTTGCCCGGCACGGCGTGCGATGACGGCAACGCGAACACGATCAACGACCAGTGGGATGCGAACTGCGTGTGCGTGGGTCAGGCGATCGACTGCCTGGGCGTACCGGGCGGAAGCGCCCTTCCTGGCACGGCGTGCAATGACAACAACGCGAACACGATCAACGACCAGTGGGATGCGAACTGCGTGTGCGCCGGCACTCCGGTGACGCTGGACTGCCTGGGCGTACCGAACGGCACGGCCCTGCCGGGCACGGCGTGCGATGACGGCAACGCGAACACGGGCAACGACCAGTGGGATGCGAACTGCATGTGCGAGGGTGAGCTGCTGGACTGCCTGGGTGTACCGGGCGGAAGCGCCCTTCCTGGCACGGCGTGCAATGACAACAACGCGAACACGATCAACGACCAGTGGGATGCGAACTGCGTGTGCGCCGGCACGCCGGTGACGCTGGACTGCCTGGGCGTACCGAACGGCACGGCCCTTCCGGGCACGGCGTGCGATGACGGCAACGCGAACACGGGCAACGACCAGTGGGACGCGAACTGCGTGTGCGCCGGCACGCCGGTGACGCTGGACTGCCTGGGTGTCCCGAACGGCACGGCCCTTCCGGGCACGGCGTGCGATGACGGCAACGCGAACACGATCAACGACCAATGGGACGCCAACTGCGTGTGCGCCGGCACGCCGGTGACGCTGGACTGCCTGGGCGTACCGAACGGCACGGACCTGCCGGGCACGGCGTGCGATGACAACAACGCGAACACGATCAACGACCAATGGGATGCGAACTGCGTGTGCGCCGGCACGCCGGTGACGCTGGACTGCCTGGGTGTGCCGAACGGCACGGCCCTGCCGGGCACGGCGTGCGATGACGGCAACGCGAACACGGGCAACGACCAGTGGGACGCGAACTGCGTGTGCGTGGGTGAGCTGCTGGACTGCCTGGGTGTACCGGGCGGAAGCGCGCTGCCGGGCACAGCGTGCGATGACAACAACGCGAACACGATCAACGACCAGTGGGACGCGAACTGCGTGTGCGCCGGTACGCCGGTGACGCTGGACTGCCTGGGCGTACCGAACGGCACGGCCCTGCCGGGCACAGCGTGCGATGACGGCAACGCGAACACGATCAACGACCAGTGGGATGCGAACTGCGTGTGCTCCGGCACGCCGGTGACGCTGGACTGCCTGGGTGTACCGAACGGCACGGCCCTGCCGGGCATGGCGTGCGATGACGGCAACGCGAACACGGGCAACGACACATGGGATGCGAACTGCACCTGCGTGGGTCAGCTGCTGGACTGCCTGGGTGTACCGGGCGGAAGCGCCCTGCCTGGCTCGGCGTGCAATGACAACAACGCGAACACGATCAACGACCAATGGGATGCGAACTGCGTGTGCTCCGGCACGCCGGTGACGCTGGACTGCCTGGGCGCACCGAACGGCACGGCCCTTCCGGGCACGGCGTGCGATGACGGCAACGCGAACACGGGCAACGACACGTGGGATGCGAACTGCACCTGCGTGGGTCAGCTGCTGGACTGCCTGGGCGTACCGGGCGGAAGCGCCCTTCTTGGCACGGCATGCAATGACAACAACGCGAACACGATCAACGACCAGTGGGATGCGAACTGCGTGTGCGCCGGCACGCCGGTGACGCTGGACTGCCTGGGCGTACCGAACGGCACGGCCCTTCCGGGCACGGCGTGCGATGACGGCAACGCGAACACGGGCAACGACGCGTGGGACGCGAACTGCACCTGCGTGGGTCAGCTGCTGGACTGCCTGGGTGTACCGGGCGGAAGCGCGCTGCCTGGCTCGGCTTGCAATGACAACAACGCGAACTCGATCAACGACCAATGGGATGTGAACTGCGTGTGCGCCGGTACGCCGGTGACCCTGGACTGCCTGGGTGTGCCGAACGGCACGGCCCTGCCTGGCTCGGCGTGCAATGACAACAACGCGAACACGATCAACGACCAGTGGGACGCGAACTGCGTGTGCGCCGGTACGCCGGTGACGCTGGACTGCCTGGGGGTACCGGGCGGAAGCGCACTGCCGGGCACGGCGTGCGATGACGGCAACGCGAACACGGGCAACGACCAGTGGGATGCGAACTGCGTGTGCGTGGGTGAGCTGCTGGACTGCCTGGGTGTACCGGGCGGAAGCGCACTGCCGGGCTCGGCGTGCGATGACGGCAACGCGAACACGGGCAACGACCAGTGGGATGCGAACTGCGTGTGCGCCGGCACGCCGGTGACGCTGGACTGCCTGGGCGTACCGAACGGCACGGCCCTTCCGGGCACGGCGTGCGATGACGGCAACGCGAACACGGGCAACGACCAGTGGGACGCGAACTGCGTGTGCGCCGGCACGCCGGTGACGCTGGACTGCCTGGGTGTCCCGAACGGCACGGCCCTTCCGGGCACGGCGTGCGATGACGGCAACGCGAACACGATCAACGACCAATGGGACGCCAACTGCGTGTGCGCCGGCACGCCGGTGACGCTGGACTGCCTGGGCGTACCGAACGGCACGGACCTGCCGGGCACGGCGTGCGATGACAACAACGCGAACACGATCAACGACCAGTGGGACGCGAACTGCGTGTGCGCCGGTACGCCGGTGACGCTGGACTGCCTGGGGGTACCGGGCGGAAGCGCACTGCCGGGCACGGCGTGCGATGACGGCAACGCGAACACGGGCAACGACCAGTGGGATGCGAACTGCGTGTGCGTGGGTGAGCTGCTGGACTGCCTGGGTGTACCGGGCGGAAGCGCACTGCCGGGCTCGGCGTGCGATGACGGCAACGCGAACACGGGCAACGACCAGTGGGATGCGAACTGCGTGTGCGCCGGCACGCCGGTGACGCTGGACTGCCTGGGCGTACCGAACGGCACGGCCCTTCCGGGCACGGCGTGCGATGACGGCAACGCGAACACGGGCAACGACCAGTGGGACGCGAACTGCGTGTGCGCCGGCACGCCGGTGACGCTGGACTGCCTGGGCGTACCGAACGGCACGGCCCTGCCGGGCACAGCGTGCGATGACGGCAACGCGAACACGATCAACGACCAGTGGGATGCGAACTGCGTGTGCTCCGGCACGCCGGTGACGCTGGACTGCCTGGGTGTACCGAACGGCACGGCCCTGCCGGGCATGGCGTGCGATGACGGCAACGCGAACACGGGCAACGACACATGGGATGCGAACTGCACCTGCGTGGGTCAGCTGCTGGACTGCCTGGGTGTACCGGGCGGAAGCGCCCTGCCTGGCTCGGCGTGCAATGACAACAACGCGAACACGATCAACGACCAATGGGATGCGAACTGCGTGTGCTCCGGCACGCCGGTGACGCTGGACTGCCTGGGTGTACCGAACGGCACGGCCCTGCCGGGCACGGCGTGCGATGACGGCAACGCGAACACGGGCAACGACCTGTGGGATGCGAACTGCGTGTGCGCCGGCACGCCGGTGACGCTGGACTGCCTGGGTGTGCCGAACGGCACGGCCCTGCCGGGCACGCCGTGCGATGACAACAACGCGAACACGGGCAACGACCAATGGGACGCGAACTGCGTGTGCGTGGGTCAGGCGATCGACTGCCTGGGCGTACCGGGCGGAAGCGCCCTTCCTGGCACGGCATGCAATGACAACAACGCGAACACGATCAACGACCAGTGGGACGCGAACTGCGTGTGCGCCGGCACGCCGGTGACGCTGGACTGCCTGGGTGTCCCGAACGGCACGGCCCTGCCGGGCACGGCGTGCGATGACGGCAACGCGAACACGATCAACGACCAATGGGATGCGAACTGCGTGTGCGCGGGCACGCCGGTGACGCTGGATTGCCTGGGTGTGCCGAACGGCACGGCGCTGCCAGGCACGCCTTGCGATGACGGCAACGGCATGACCAGCAATGACATCTGGGACGCGGATTGCAACTGCTTCGGGTTCCTCGTTCTGATGGACTGTGCAGGTGTGCCGAACGGGAACGCATTCCCTGGAACGCCGTGCGACGATGGCGACGCGAGCACGGGCAACGACCTGTGGGATGCGAACTGTGCCTGCAACGGACAGGAGTATGACTGTGCGGGGGTACCGGGAGGCACGGCCTATGTGGATGCGTGCGGCGTCTGCGCGAGCGGCACCACGGGCATCGTCGCCGACCCGGATAGCGATGCGGACGGGCTGCTGGATTGCATGGACAGCTGCCCCTTCGCTTACGATCCCGGCCAATTCGATTTCGACCAGGATGGCATCGGTGATGCCTGCGACAACTGTTCCTGGATCGCGAACCCGGACCAGGCGGACACCGATGGGAATGGCATCGGTGATGTCTGCGATCAGGCCAACGCGATCGCCGAAGCCGCAGGGATGTCCCACTTCACCTTCGCCCCGAACCCTGCACGGGAGGAGGTGCTCCTCACGGCCGTTCCCGCGAATGCGCGCCGTGTGAAGCTGGTGGCGTTGACGGGCGCCGTGGTGCTCGATGTCGATGTGACGCAGCGAAGGATCGCGTTGGACGCGGTTCCTGTGGGCGTGTATCAACTGATGGCGCTTGACGCGGACGGAAGACCGCTGGCGCAGGGCAGGCTCGTCCGGCAATGACGCGTCCTGCTTGGAAGGAAGGCCCGGCCGGCAAGCCGGGCCTTTTTCATTTCACCAGGGTGACGTGACCGAAATACTCCCGGCGATCGGCACTGAAGGCGTCGCGCACGATCATCCTCCACGTGTACACGCCATCCGGAAGCAGCTCCGCGGAGCCTTTCAGCGCACCGTTCCACGATAGGCCCGGTTCAGCCGCAGAGAACACGAGCTCTCCCCAGCGGTCAAAGATCCAGAAGCCGAAGTCCTCCGTGTCCGCACCCACGAGCACCGGCTGGAACGTGTCGTTGAACCCATCTCCGTTCGGGGTGAAGGCGTTGGGAACATGCACGATGAGCACATCGTCCACCAGCACCATGGCGCAGGCTTCGGCGGCACAGCCCAGGCTGTCGGTGGCCAGCACGCAGACCAGATGATGCCCGGCCAGGGGAGGGTCGAAGCGGTACCGCAGTTCGACGGTGGTGTCCACCGGGGTTCCGTCCACCGCCCACAGATGGGCGCGGCACACATCACCGACCGGCCATGCCTCAACGACCGCATCATCCAAGGGGATCACGGTGCGTCGCACTTGAACGCCCACGTTCGGAGGCGGCAGCGCGGTCACCAGTGCGATGGACGAGGTCTCCCACGTACAACCGGCCGTATCCGTGTATTGAACGCTTGGAGCGTATGTGCCCGCTTGCGCATAGGTGTGGTCCACGGGGCCGTTCTGTACGATCACGGTCCCATCGCCCAGTTGCCATGTGAGGTCCACCACGGCCGTCCCGTACTGCGGGATCAGGGTCACCGCCAATGGAGCGCACCCGGATGCGGGCACCACGGTGGCGATGAGGTCGGGACGGGTGGCGATGTCCACCTGCACGGCTGCGGTATCCGAGCTTCCAGCGCACGCGCCAAGGCCTTGCACGGCGTACAGGTACATACCCTCCTCGGCGACCGCAGGGTCGACGAGCGAACCGCTCGGCGTGCCATCCGGTGCGGACCAGGACCCGCCGGTCTGGGCCGATGGCCCCAGCACGGGGATCATATCCACGGGCGCCTGGGAAGCACAGAGCACAAGGCTTCCGTCCAGGCCTGCCTGTGGGAGAGGGTCGATGTTCACCGTGAGCACGGCCGTCGCGTTCGGACAGGGGGAGTTCCTGTGACCGTGTAGGAATACGCACCGGAGACCGCACTGCCCGGATCGATCGGCGGGATCACGACCGCTCCGCCTGGGGCGGTCCAGGTCCCGCCGGAAGCAGGGTTGCCACCCAGGACGGACAAGGGGTCGAACGGGGGGGCGTCGGCGCATACCGTATGGATGGCAGCGGCTCCGGCGTCGACGGGGGGCACCTCATCCACAAGGACCGTGGCGGAATCGGCCGGGCAGGGACCGACCCCGCCAAGCAGGTACTGGTAAGCGCCGGGCGCATCGGTGGGTGGATCGTAGTCCGGCCCCTGGGTGTTGCCGTTCGGGTCCGTCCACGCACCGCCGGGATCGGGACTTCCACCGAGCGCGGTGAACAGGGCGGTCGGTGCGCCGTTCGCGCACACGGTGAGCGATCCAGGTACGCCCGCGTCGGGTGGCTCAAGCAGGCTGAGGTTCACCGTGTGCGTACCATCCGTGCAGGGGGGAATGGCGGCAAGCGTGTAGGTGTAAGTGCCCGCGATCGCAATGGATGGATCCACGAGGCCCGTGCTGGAACCTCCGACCGGATCGGTCCATGACCCGGTGGCCGGAAGTCCGCTGAGCAGGGAGAGAAGGTCCACCGGCGGTGCGCTCGTGCAGGCGCTGAGCGAGGCTGATCCTCCTGTGGGCGGGGCGGGCACCACGGTCAGGTCCACCTCCGCGGAGGCCGGTGAGCATGGAGCCGGTGCGTTCACCAGATAGGTGTAGGTGCCCGCCGTGGCCGTTCCCGGCACGATGATCCCGGTGATCGGCAGACCGAACGGATCCGTCCAGGTTCCTCCTGGGTCCGGCGAACCTCCCAGCAGCAGGAAGAGGTCCGCTGTGGGCAGATCGTCGCACAGATCGACCACCGCATCGATGCCGGCGTTCGGTTGGTTCACCTCCGTCACCTGAACAGTGGCGCTTGCGTCCGCACAGGCCGGACCACCCGGCACCGTGTAGGTGTAGCTGCCCGGTCCGTTCAACACCGGATCGTAGGTCCCGCTGAACACGGCCCCGTTCTGGTCCGTCCAGGTCCCTCCTGGCTGGGCCGATGCGCCCAACGTGGTGAAGAGGTCGGTAGGACCACCCGCGGCACAGAGGGTCACCGCGCCGTTCGTTCCCGCATCCGGCGCAAGCTCGGTCGACATCGTCACCGTGGCGCTCACCGTCCCGCAGGGCGGGCCAGAGCCGACCGTGTACGCATAGGCACCATCCGGGCTTGACCCGGGTGTGAACGTGCCGCCGAAGACCTGTCCGTTCGGGTCCGTCCAGCTGCCGCCGGGTTGCGGGGTTCCGGTCAACAGGGTGTACAGGGTGATCGCGGCATCCGAGGAGCAAACGGTGAAGGATCCTCCCGTCCCGGCATCGGGCTCGGCAGCTACGCTGATGGTGATCGTCGCCACGGCATCGACGCAGGGTGGCGTGCCGGACACCGTGTAGCTGTATGTGCCGGCGGGGTCGACGGCGGGATCGAACTGGGTCCCATGAACAGCTCCATTGGGGTCGGTCCATGATCCTCCGGCATCCGGTGCACCGCCCAGTTGAAGGAACAGGTCCACCGCAGGGCTTATGTTGCACACGGACAGTGCACCGTCCGCGCCGGCATCAGGGGCCGCCGATACCTGCACGGTCACCGTGCTCTGTGCATCGATGCACGGCGCCGTGCCAGTGAGGGAGTAGGTGTACTGACCGGCCGTCCCGGTGGAGGGATCGAAGAGGTTGCCGGACAGCGCCCCCGGCCCGCTCCACGTGCCGCCGAGATCGGCGTTCGGGCCCAGGAGCGCGAACAGATCGATGGCGGCCGCATCGCTGCAGGTCGTCACGCTCGTTGAAGTTCCGGCTTGTGGCTGGGCATTGATGGTCACGGTCACAACGGCCTGGTCCGAGCAACCACCGTTGGCATCGACCACCTCATAGGTGTAGGCACCCGGAGGCGCGGTCGCAGGGTCGAGTGTACCGGACATCGCGTTGCCGAACGGATCGGTCCAGGCGCCACCGGGCTGCGCCGAGCCGCCCAGCAGCGTGAGCAGGTCGATGACCGGTCCCTGATCGCATGTGGTGATGGACGCATCCACCCCGGCTTCGGCATTGCAACAGGCGGCGGTGGCGGGGGCACTGGCCACCACGGCGTCCCCGGTGCATCCTGAACTGCCCCAGCCGCCCGTTTCGCTGTCCCCGTAGGTATTGACCGTCATTCCCAGGTCCGCACCGTCCACGCAGTCCACCCCACTGGCGACGGTCACGGTCCAACAGAACTGCCAGTTGGTGGCCCCGTTGCAGAAGTCGCCGAAGTTGTTGCCGGGGTTCCCGTCGTTGTCAAGGTCGAAGAAGAATCCGGGCCCCACAGTGCCGATCGCGGTGGCCGCGGTGCCGGTGCAGGTGGGATACCATCCCCAGCTCCCGGTGCTGGGTCCGCAGGTCGGGGGGGGTGGTCCCGGGGTCAAGGTGCTCGCGTCCCATCCCGGACCGGGCACCGGGACCAGGCCGTGGAACCAGTTGGCGTTCGTCGTGTTCCAGAAGGTGACCGTGAAACAAAAGGTCACCGACTGGCCGCCGGCGTAGGTGCCGTTCACCGGAGGGGGCGCGGCGGTATAGGTGTAGGTGACCAGGCAGGGCTGGGCAGCCAGCAGGGCCGGGGTCGCGATGCCGACGAAAAGGAGGGCTCGGAGGGCCACTGCCGCAGGGAGTTGCTGCGGGAAGATAGCGGCTCGGAGCGTTCGACGCCAAAAGCCGCGCTCAGCGGGCGATCACGGTGCCCACGCGGCCTTTGCGCGAGCCATCGGCACCCTCCACCACGCAGCGGTAGGTGCCGGCCTTCAATCCGCCACGTTCGATGCGGTGCTCGCCGGCGCCAAGGCCGTCCACGCGCAACACCTCCCGCCCCTGGGCATCGAACAGCACAAGGGACACTTGGGACTGCCCCTCCGGCATCACCGCCGTGAAGCCGCTCTCGAACACCGTGGGATAGAGGTAGGCCGAGGGGGCCGGGCTCGCCTCCTCCACGGCCACCGTGCTGCCGGCCACGGAGTAGATGTCCGTGAACGAACCGACATACAACAGGCTGCCATCCGCGAAGAACTCCTCCAGGCTCACCAGGTCGATCACGGAAACCCCGCCGTTGTAGGCCGCGAAGGTGACCCCGTTGTCGATGGAGCGGTAGATGCCCGTTTGGTTCGGGAGGATCAGGTACACCTTGCCGTCGTAGCCGATGATCTCACCGTCGGCGAGGCTCGTCGGTGTGCCGGTGGCGTCGTTCCACGTTGCACCGTTGTTGGTGCTGTACCGCACACCGAAGGTGGAGACCATGACGAGGTTGCTTCCCGCGGCGGCCACGCCGAACACGGTGTAGTTCACACCGGGCATCGCGGTCCAGTTGAGCCCGTTGTTCGCGCTGGTGTAGATGCCGGTGTTCGTCGCCGCATGGAGCAGCCCGCCCACCTGCGTGAGGTGGTACACGATGGTGTTGGAGCCCATGCCCGAGTGCCCCACGTTCCAGGTGCCACCGAGGTTATCGGTCTTCCAGATGCCGCCCCCCTGGCTCACCGTACCGGTGAACACGGCGAAGAGGTCGTTGCCGAAGGAGAAGAACTTGTTCGCGTAGACCTGATTGCTCGCGGTGAGGCTCCCGTTGACGCTCGTCCAGGAGGTTCCTCCATTGTCCGACCGATGGATGCCGGATTGCGTGCCGGCGAAGAGGCTCGTACCCTTCCGTCCCACGGACTCCACGAAGTAGTTCCCTCCGTTCTGCGGAAGACCTGTGTTCACCGCGGTCCAGCTCGACCCTCCATTGGTGCTCTTCTTCACTCCGGTGGGATAGGTCACCGCGTAGAGCGCCCCCCCTTCGGAGGTCATGCTCCGGGTCTGTTGCTGACCGCTGGCCAACGCTGTCCATTGGGCCGGCGAGACGAAGGGGAGGAAGGCGAGCAGGGCGAGCGGAGCGGTCGGAAGGAGGCGCATGGCGTCGGATTGGGACCGCAAGTTGGGGCGGGCCTCCGCTGTGCCGTCCGTTCACGTGCTGCCCTTTTTCAACAGCTGGGCATCATGAGCCTGGCGAAGCCGGTCGCGGACCGCGGTGAAGGCCTCGCAGGTGCGGTCGAGCGCCTCGCCGAGCACCTGGCCCAGCTTGTAGCCCGCGCTGATGTCCGCACCGGGTCGTTCCAGCATCCTGCGGGCCCCTGACGGATGGCGGAGGACCGCCGCCTCCAGGCATCCGCGCACCTGCCGCTCCAACAGGCTGTTCGATGCACCAAGGTCCACGGCCCCCACACAACCACAGAGGTCCTCGATCAAGGCCTTCTCGTCACTTCGTGCCGGTGCGGATTGAGCGGCCGACGGCGACCCGGTCGCGCCCAGGCATAGCAGCAGCCCCATGCAACGGATCACCCAATGCACTCCGAAAGGTAGCGCGACCGGTGATGGATGTCCGGTCTTGTGACCAGCGGTGATGTGCGCGGGGTGAACGGTGATCCTCGGAGCGGCCGGGTCAACAGGCTACCTTTACATTCCTCATGGCCGCCCCCCTTCGCCTGTTCCTCGCGTGGATCGTCGTGCTCGGTATGGGGGGCTCCATCCTCCCGCCCGAGCTCGGTGCGCTGCACACCTGTGCCGGGCATTCGGGCCATCAGCACGATGCCGAGCGCCACCCCGGCGATGGGGGCGATTGTGCGGGCTGTGCGCTCGCCATGGTGGAGGCCCTTGTTCATCGTCCATTGCAATGGACGTGCGTGGAGGATGGGGTGGTGCGGGCGGTCGTGAGCGGACAGGGCGCAGCACCTGCCGGGTCAGCTGCTTGCGGCACCACCGACCGCGGACCACCCTCGCGTGGCTGATCTCCGAGGTACGTGCTCCTTCATTCCCAGCCCACCTGCCATGTCCTTCCTCCGGCCCTTGGCGGCCGTGCTCATCCTTCTGAACAGCGCCATGCTCCAGGCCCAGGAGCCATGCACGCTGGTGCTGTCCGGCATCGTCGTGGATGACCATGATGGGGCGCCCTTGGGTTTCGCCCAAGTGATGGTCGTGGGCACCTCGGTGGGCGTGGTGGCCGATGCGGAAGGACGGTTCAGGATCGAGGGCCTCTGCCCCGGGCCGGTGGAGCTGCGCCTGGAACATCTGGGATGCCAGCCGGTGCAGCGGAAGCTGGACCTTGCGACCGATCGCTCCATCACCGTGCGGCTGGAGCACCATGCGGAAGAGCTCAAGCAGGCCGAGGTGGTGCGTGAGCGGCCGGATGAGAACGTCGGCATGTCGCGGGCCGTCATCGACAGGGTCGCCATGGAACGGGCCTCGGGCCGCTCCCTCGCCGATATGGTCGCGACCGTTCCGGGTGTCACCGTGCTGCGCTCCGGACCGGTCATCGCCAAACCGGTCGTTCAAGGCCTCTCCGGCAACCGCGTGCTGACGCTCAACCAAGGGGTGCGGCAGGAGGATCAGCAGTGGGGCGGCGAACATGCCCCGGACCTGGATCCGTTCAGCACGGACCGCATCGAACTCGTGAAGGGGGCCGCATCGGTCCAGTACGGGAGCGATGCCTTGGGCGGGGTCATCATCACCTCGCCGGTGGAACTGCCGCGGCAGGGCGGGGTGGGCGGTGCCGTTGGTGTGGTGGGGATCAGCAACGGTCTGGGGGGGAGCGCGCAGGCGGTCCTCGAAGGCGGGTTCGGCCACCTGAACGGACCTGGATGGCGGCTCCAGGGTTCCGGACGCCTGCTGGGCGATGGCCAGGCACCAGGCCATGTGCTCAGCAACACCGGCCTGCGCGAAGGGGCCGGTTCAGTGGCCATCGGACATCATCGTCCACGCGGCGGTGTCGAGCTCTACTACAGCTACCTCGCCCGCGAGGTCGGCATCCTGCGCGCGGCCCACATCGGCAACCTCACCGACCTGCAGAACGCCATCGAACGCGACGAGCCCTGGTACCAGGCCCCGTTCACCTACGCCATCGACGCCCCCCGGCAAACGGTGCAGCACCACCTGATGAAGGCGCACGGTGAGCTGAGGTTGTCCAGGCGGGGACAGCTGGAGCTCACCTACGCCTACCAGGCGAACGACCGGCAGGAGTATGACATCCGACGCGGTGGACGCAGTGCCCGACCGGCCCTCGACCTGTTCCTGGCCACGCATTCGGCCGACCTCGTGCTGAAGCATCACGTGGGTCCCCGCCTGCACGGCAAAGTGGGCGCCAATGGCCTGGTGCAGACCAATGTCAACATCCCCGGAACCGGCGTCAGCCCGCTCATCCCGGACTTCCGGCGGCGCACGCTGGGGGTGTTCGTCCTGGAACACTACCCGATCGGTGAACGGCTGGAGCTGGAGGCCGGTGCCCGGCTCGACGGCGCGGGCCTGGTGGTGTACACCTTCGATGAGGCGGATCGACCGTTGAGCGTGGAGCATCGCTTCATCAATGGAGCGGGCAGCCTGGGCGCCAACTGGACCGTGGGCGACAGCCTTGCCTTGCGCATCAACGTGAGCTCGGCCTTCCGGCCACCTCATGTGAGCGAGCTCTACAGCGCAGGTCTGCATCACGGGGCGGCGGCCATCGAAGAGGGCGATGCCGGCCTGGGCAGCGAGCGGATGTACAAGGGCACGATCGACCTGGTCGGAAGCGTGTGGGGAGGCCGCCTTACCGGCATCGTTTCGGCGCATGCCGGACGTGCGGATGGCTTCATCCAGCTCCGGCCCGAAGGCGTGGCCCTCACCATCCGCGGCGCGTTCCCCGTGTTCCGCTACGCGGCCACGGATGCGTTCCTCTGGGGCATCGATGGGCGTGCGCAACTGCAGATCGCCCGGCATTGGTCCACGTCCTTCGAATGGAGCCTGGTGCGGGGCCGCGATCTGCGCCGTGAGGAGTGGCTCTACATGATGCCCTCCGATCGGGGCTCCCTGGTCCTGGCCTGGCGGGGAGCGGACAAGGGGGCGTGGGCACGACCCGAACTGGCCTTGCGCTCGTCCCTGGTGCTGCGGCAGTCCCGCTTTCCGGAGGACCTTGACCTGGTCGACCCACCTCCGACCTATCACCTGCTGGGCCTCAGCGCGGCGGTGGAGCGACGCATGAAGGGCGGTGTGCTGCGCATCGGCCTGGAGGGCAACAATGTGCTCAATGCGCGGTACAGGGACCTGTTGGACCGCTTCAGGTACTATGCGGACGCGCGTGGCGTGGAGGTGCTGGTGAGGCTGGGGTATACCTTCGGAAGGCGGGCCACATGAGGCGGACATACGCCGCAGGTCCGGGCCTTCGTTCACCGGGCATGACCTTCCGTTGGGCCATCGTTGCGTGGGTAGGCCTGCCTGTCTGGGCGGCCTGCACGGACCCGCCACGCCGTTCCGATCGTGGACCGGTCGTTCAGGAGCGTTCCGTACCGATGGCCGAGGATGTGCCGCTGAACGCGCTCCTCGACAGTCTGGGTATCGATGCGGACGAGGTGGCCATCCATGTGGACAAGAGCGAGCGGCGACTCTGCCTGAAGCACGCCGACGCGACGGTTCGCTGCTACGATGTGGTGTTGGGCGGATCACCGGAAGGGGACAAACGCATGCAGGGCGATCAGCGGACCCCGGAGGGGAGCTTCACCTTCCGCGACAAATACCCGCACCGGGAGTGGCACCGCTTCGCCTGGATCGACTACCCGAACGCGGAAAGCGTTCGGCGGTTCAAGGCGCGGCGCGCCGCCGGGGAGATCCCGGCCGATGCGCGGATCGGCGGAGAGGTGGGCATCCATGGCGTTCCGGCGGGCATGGACCTGCTCATCTCCACGGGTGTGGACTGGACGCTGGGTTGCATCGCCATGCGGAACGACGATCTCGATGAGGTGTACGACATCATTCGGCCCGGCCGGACGATCGTCCACATCGGGCCGTGAGGCTCAGCGTCCGGTCGGGAAGAGCTCGTTGGAGCCCGTCAGCGGGTCGTGAGGACGATGCAGGACGACCCCCTCGATCTCCAGGATGACGATCTCCAAGGTGGTCCGCACCACACAGCCCGCTGGTACGTGGCCTCCGCGGACCGCCCCATCCGGGTCGGAAACGGTGGCGTGGAGGTGTGCCCCGTCGGGCCCGATGGTCCCACTGAGCGTCACCACTTCCTGGTCGTCGGGCAGGATCGTGGGCTCGGTGCGGCCGGCGAAGCGGAGCGCGCAGGGCCCGAGGCTGCCCACGGCCGCGATCACCGCGCCGCCACCCACGCCGGTGTGTCGGGCCCAGGCCTCAAGTCCAAGGCGGACATCCTCGCCCGGGGCCATGCGGAGGGCATGCACCGCACCCGCCCGGCCCGTGGCGTGCTTCACTGGTCGAAGCGGTTCGGGAACTGCTGACGGAGCACACCGATGCCGTCGTGGATCTTGGCCTGCTGGTCGTGCTTGAACCGCTCCAGGGCCTCGGCGATGGCCGCATCGTGGGCGCCCAGCAGCTGCACCGCCAGCAATCCCGCGTTGCGGGCACCATTGATGGCCACAGTGGCCACGGGGACCCCCGCAGGCATCTGCACGATGCTCAGCAGGCTGTCCCATCCATCGATGCTGTTGCGGCTCCGGATGGGCACGCCGATCACCGGCAGGGTGGTGAGGCTCGCGACCATGCCCGGAAGATGTGCGGCGCCCCCGGCGCCGGCGATGATGGCCTTCAGTCCACGGGAACGGGCCGTTCGCGCGTAATCGAACATGCGCTCCGGTGTCCGGTGGGCGCTCACCACGGTGAGCTCATGCTCCACCTGGAACTCCTTGAGGGTGTCCGCGGCCTCGCGCATCACTTCCAGGTCGCTGCGGCTGCCCATGATGATCCCGATCATGTCCGTGTGGGTGTTGTGGTCGTGTTCGCAGAAGCCGGCACCACGCGCCCATGCAGCCGGGTGACGGCGATGCCCTGGTCCAGCGCGGCATGGTCCTCGGCAAGCAGGGTCACATGGCCCATCTTCCGGCCATCGCGCGTTTCGCGCTTGCCGTAGAGGTGCACGAACGCGCCGGGCACATGCACGATGTCGGAAAGACCGGTCAGCACCGGCTCGCCGCTCCCCTGTTCACCCACCAGGTTCACCATGGCCGCATGGGCCCGCAACCGGGCATCACCGATGGGCAGGTCGAGGTAGAGCCGCAACAACTGGTCGAACTGGCTGCTCGCGCAGGCTTCGATCGTATGGTGGCCGGAGTTGTGCGCACGGGGAGCGGTCTCGTTCACCAGCAGTTCGCCGTGGGTGGTGAGGAAGAGCTCGACGGCATACAGCCCGGGCGCATGGAACGCATCCGCCACCTTCACGGCGAGCCTCCGTGCATCCTCCAGCGTTCGCGCGTCAAGGCGCGCGGGTGCACGGAGGTGGTCCACCAGATTGTAGCGCGGGTCGAACACCATTTCCACCGGATCGTAGGCCAGAGTGTTGCCGGCGGTGTCGCGCACCACGAGCACGGCGAGTTCCAGTGCAACGGCCACCTGTGCTTCCACCACGCTCGGTCCTTCGAAGGCGAGCGGGAGGTCCGTCGGCCCCCGCAGGGCCATCACGCCCTTTCCATCATAGCCGCCCGTACGGGCCTTCAGGAAGACGGGGAAGGCCGGAGGCGCTGCGCGCAGGGCCTCGCGACCGTCCACCAGGGTGAAGGGTGCGGTCGGCAGCCCGTGGTCGCGGTAGAAGACCTTCTGGGTGCCCTTGTCCTGGATGGTGCGCAACACGGCCGGATCGGGGATCACCCGCTTGCCCAATGCCTGGGCCGCTTCCAAGGCGGTCACGCTCACGTGCTCGATCTCGATGCCCACCACATCGGCGTCGCCCACGAACCGCAGCACGGTGTCGTGGTCGGCGAAGGAGCCTTGCACGAAGCGTTCGGCGATCCCCGCGCAGGGGCATTGCGGATCGGGGTCGAGCACATGCACCCGGGCGTCGTAGCGCAGGGCGTTCTCGATGAACATGCGGCCCAGCTGGCCGCCGCCCAGCAACGCGATGATCGGCCGTTGGCGCACGGGCCAAAGATAGCCGCGCGCTCAGCGCCGGCGGGCGTACCGGCGCTTGAAGGGCTTGAACCGATACCCCACGGTGAACTGGAGGGTGTTGTTGCGGGGGTAGACCGTGCTGTCATCGGCGAGCGTCGGGGTCACGCCTCCGTAGTACCGCAGCGTCAGGTCCGTGCCACTGATCAGGTCCAGCCCCAGGCCGGCGATGATCCCGGCGTCCAGCGGAACGAACCGGTCGGTGGTGTTGATCGCCCCGTCGTCCGTTTCGGTGCGCGCCAACAGGAGCCAGCCCAGCTGCCCGCCGATGTGCAGGTTCAGCGTATTGCTCACGAAGAACTTCACGGACAGGGGAAGGTGGGCGTACAGCTGGCGGTCCACCCAGCGGTCGTCGTTCTCACCCACCGCGTAGGAGGCGCCGTTCAGGCTCACCAGCAGTTCCGGTTGCAGTTCGATCCGGTCGCTCACCCCGAAGGCCGCATAGGGGCCCAGCGTGGCACCTGGCACCAGCCCGTATTGCACAAGTGCGGACCGCGCCGTGCCCAGCACGATGCCGCCCTTGAAGCCGATCGCAGATCGTTGGGCATGGGCCAAGACGGTGGTCAGGAAGAGGGCGAGGGTGGCGGCCGTCCGGAAGCGCATGGCTGCAGGTCTGTACGGACGCGTACGAACTGCAGCGCTCGAGGTTGCGGCGGCCTGATGCGGATCCGCCGACCGCTACCGGACCATCGACGAACGCGGACCGGGGAGCGATGACGGACTATTCGCCGGTGAGCACGAACCGCAGGACGACGGGTCTGTCCACATCGCCGATCAGCACCACCTGGTAGGTGCCTGCTGAAGCACCGGCGGCCAGGATGGTGGTCCGGTCCGCCTGGATCCGGCCTTCGGCCACCGGCCTGCCCGTCCCATCGTACACCCGATAGGTCCATCCCTTGGCAGCCGGGCCGATCAGATCGGCCTGGCCGTTCCGGACAAGCACCTGATGCTCCGCCGCGACCCAGGGGTTCATGCTGGTGGATGTCGTGATGTCCACGGTATAATCCTCCGTTTCGCCCCAGGAATAGTCAAAGCAGGGGTCCACCGGATCGGGCTCGCCGGTGTTGACGTACACACAGCGAACGCGCATCATGGTGCCGCCCAGTGTGGCGCTCATCGGCACCATGAACGGGATGGAGAGGTTCTGGAGCGGGGCGCTGTTGGTCTCCTCGCCGAGTTTCTCGGCCACCTCGAACTGTCCGTCCTGGTCCATATCGATCCACGCGGCGATCCGGTCGGGCACATAGGTGCCGCCGGTCACCTGCAGCGTGTAGGTGTCACCTCGTACCAGATCGGTGCTCAGGGCTGTGTAGTCCGTGTAGGTCGGCATGGACGTGCCACCCGTGCCGATGTTCTGGATGGAGCCGAGCTGCACGCTTTCGATGAAGTCCCCGTCGGAGGTGCCGTTCACCGATGTGGGGATGCACGAGCCTCCCGGTGTGGTGATGACCACCGTGTAATCCTCCGTCTGGCCCCAGGTGTAATCGAAGCAGGGGTCCGTGGGGTCGGGCTCGCCGGTGTTGAGGTACACGCCCCGCACCCGCATCCGGGTCTGGCCCAGCGCAGCGCTCACGGGAACGATGAACGGGATGGACATCACCTGCCCGGCCGAGGTGTTCGTCACTTCGCCAAGCTTCTCCCCGGTCTCGAAGACCTCGTCCTGGTCGTAGTCGATCCACACCGCGAAGGCGTCGCCCACATACGACCCGGCCGTCACCTGAACGACCTGACCGGTGCCGCGCTGCAGCGTGGTGCTCAGGCCGGTGTGGTCCACATAGGCCGCACCGCCGACGCCACCCGTTCCCGTGTTGTTGATGGAACCGAGCTGCACCCCATCGATATAGTCGCCGTCAGCGGTCCCCTGCGCGCTGGTGGGGATGCAGGGACCCGACGGTACGGTGCCACAGGCCGGGCTGTTGAGCAGGGAGGCCCTGACCCCGTTGAGGACACCTTGCATCGAAGCGGCCTGCTGGTCGGTGAACATCACGCTGCACGACGCGTAGTCCATGAAGTTCTCGTACTGGGTCAGCACGCCGCACTTCATCAGGTTCGTGTTGCTGCAGCTGAAGGTGGGGCTGTTGGTCGTGGGGGTGTCGGAGAAGCCGTCCGAATCGGTGCAGTTGCCGTTGTCGAAGGGATGCAGCAGCCCGAAGTAGTGGCCGATCTCGTGGGTGGCCGTTCGCTCACCGGCGCCCAGACCGTAGTCGTGGTCGATGACCAGGCCATCGATGCCCGACCCGACCACACCGCCCACGGGGAGGTAGGCATAGCCCACGGTCACCGTACCCCCGGTGGCTCCGCTGGTGATGTCGCAGACCCAGATGTTCAGGTAATGGTCGGGGTCCCACGGGCTGATCCCTTTCGGCGGTGACTTCATGTCATCGGTCTCGGTGTCCGGATCGAACCACGTCTCCGAGGTCTGGGTGCGGGTGATCCCGGTGGTCGGGTTCCCGTTCGGGTCCACCGTGGCGAGGCAGAACTCCATGCCCCCGTTGCCGATCACGCCCGTGAAGGCCGGGCGAACGGTGTTGAGGTCGGCGTTCACCTGCTGGTAGTCCTGGTTCATCTGGTCGATCATCTGGGTGATCGAGGCGTCAGGCACGTTCTCGGCGGGGGTGTTCCACACCACATGGACCACCACCGGCACCGTCTGGAGGCCACCGCGGAAGCTGCCGCGCGGCACCTGCCGCAGGGCTGAGGCCAGGTCGCCCGTGCCTCCGTTGGCGATCAGGTGCCGCTGGGTGATCACTTCGGCCATGCAGTGCTCCTGGGCGGTGGCGGTGCTGAGGATCGCGGGCAGGCAGATGGTCGTCAACAGGAGGCGCATGGGATGGGTCCGTGGTTTTGGGCCGCGAAACTAGACCCGTCCGTTGCGATCGGGCGGGTGGTCCGTCGAATGTTGCCAACGATCACCGCCGGCGTTCCAGGTCGATCAGGTAGTGATCGGCGTAGCGCGCCGTCCAGCGCCAGCCCGCGACCAGCTCGTCCAGCCTGGACAGGCGCTCCAAGGTCTTCGGCCGGTGGCCGTACCGGTGGACCAGCTGCGTGGGCGGAACGAAGAGCCCCACCGGTCGGATGTTCACGGTCCTGAACCAGGGCGCGGTGAGCCGCTCGAGCGTGGCCGGAGCATGGTTCCAGCGCACCACGCCGGTGCCGCTCAGACCGGCGAGCTCCGTGCGCTGTCGCCCACGTTGGAAGGCCTCCCGCCATTGCAGCCGCACGAGATGATGCAGGGTCTCGCGGACGCAGCGGTCGGGTTGGATCACCGCCACGAAGCGCCCACCGGGACGGATCCGCTCAGCCACGGCATGGATCACGGCCACCAGGTCGTCCTCATCGTACTGGTTGAGACCGCCCATGTCGGACAGCACCAGGTCGAAGAGCATCGGCCATACCTGCCCGTGCAGCCCCGACTTCGGCAGAAGTTCGAGCAGGATGCGGTCCTCCAGCCCGTATTGACGGACGCGCTCCCTGGCCCGGCGGATGAGCTCGGGGCTCTGGTCGGTGGCGATCACCCGGTGGCCCTGGCGGGCCAGATGCACCGCGTCGGTGGCATCCCCTGTGTTCAGCTCGAGCACGTGCATCCCCGGGTTGCGCAGCAGGGCTTCGAGATAGGCCCAGATGGCACGGCGCTGCACCAGCCCGATGCGATTGTGCACGAACTCCGTGTCGTACACCGAACGGCCGTGTCGAAGGGGCTCCATGATCGAAGGCAAGGTATGGCGACCGTGGGGAGGTCCGCCAGTGCGGGGTGGACGTATGCCAGTGCTCCGGCGCTGCTTCGCCTCAGGAAAGCAGGGTGGTGATCGCCGCGCGCGGGTCCGGGGCGCCGAACACGCTGTTGCCCGCCACGAGCACATCGGCGCCATGCTCGATCAGCTTGCGGTGGTTGTCGGCAGCCACGCCGCCATCCACTTCGATCAACGCGCCGGAGCCGGTCCGCTGACGCAGCTCGCGCAAGGCCTCCAGCTTGCGGTATGTGCCTTCGATGAAGCGTTGCCCGCCGAATCCGGGGTTCACGCTCATCACCAGCACCAGGTCGAGGTCGGGCAGGATGGCCTCCAGGGCGGACACGGGCGTGTGCGGATTGATCGAAACACCGGCCTTCATGCCCTGTGCCTTGATCGCCTGCACGGTGCGGTGCAGATGGGTGCAGGCCTCGAGGTGTACGGTGAGCACGTCCGCGCCGGCCTCCTTGAACGCCGTGACGTAGCGGTCGGGGTCCACGATCATCAGGTGCGTGTCGAACACCTTGCGCGTGAGCGGGCGGATGGCCTTGATGACCGGGATGCCGTAGCTGATGTTGGGCACGAAGACGCCGTCCATCACGTCCAGGTGCAGCCATTGCGCCGGGCTGTCGTCCACCAGTCCGACGGCGGAACGCAGGTCGGTGAAGTCGGCCGAGAGCAGGGATGGGGCGAGGATGTGGGGCATCAGGGGCGAAAGTAGGGGCCTCCCGGGCATGATGGCCGTGGGGGGTGAACGGGAAAGGCCGCCCCGGGGACGGGGCGGCCTTCCATGGATGCGTCGATGGTTCAGCCCAGGTAGGCGCGCAGGGTGCGGGAGCGGCCGGTGTGCTTCAGCCGGCGGATCGCCTTCTCCTTGATCTGGCGCACGCGTTCCCGCGTCAGGTCGAACTTCTGGCCGATCTCCTCCAGGGTGTGGGGCTGGTTGCCCTTCAGCCCGAAGTAGAGGCGGATCACATCGGCCTCGCGGCTGCTGAGCGCGTCCAGGCTGCGCTCGATCTCCAGCCGCAGGCTGTCGGTCATCAGGGCCTCCTCGGGGTCGGGCAGGTCCTGGTTCTTCATCAGGTCGAGCATGGTGCCGCTGTCCTCGCCCTCGCGCAGGGGAGCGTCCATGCTCAGATGCTTGCCGGTGTTGTTGAGGCTGGTCTTCACCTCCTCGAGGGTCATCTCAAGCACCTCGGCGAGCTCGTGCGCGGTGGGCGGACGTTCGTGCTCCTGCTCCAACCTGGCGAAGGCCTTGTTGATCTTGTTGATCGAACCGATCTTGTTCAGGGGCAGGCGCACGATGCGCGCCTGTTCGGCCAGGCTCTGCAGGATCTGCTGACGGATCCACCAGACGGCGTAGCTGATGAACTTGAAGCCGCGGGTCTCGTCGAAGCGTTTCGCCGCTTTGATCAGGCCCAGGTTGCCTTCGCTGATCAGGTCGGGCAGGCTGAGCCCCTGGCCCTGATACTGCTTGGACACGCTCACCACGAAGCGCAGGTTGGCCTTGCAGAGGGCTTCCAAGGCGTCGTTGTCGCCTTCCTTGATGCGGCGGGCCAGTTCCACCTCCTCTTCGGCCGTGATCAACTTCACTTTCCCGATCTCCGTCAGGTACTTGTCCAGGGACGGCGTGTCCCGGTTGGTCACCTGCTTGGTGATCTTCAATTGCCGCATGCGTGCCATATGTGAGCTGGGGGTGTTTGGCGAAGAGCACGCTGTTCAACGGCACATGGGCCGCACTGGTTACGGGGGATACGCGGGGGCCGAAAGCGGCAGGGCCGCCTTTTCGGGCGGCCCTGCGGTCCTCGGATGGTCGGGTCAGTTCTGTTCGGGAGGCGCATCACCGTGGTCGCGCCGCGGACGATCCTCGCGGCGGGGACGGTCGTCGCGGCGGGGACGATCGCCGCGGTCGCGACGCTCACGCCCTGCGCCTTCCATGGCGGGCTCGCGCTCCACCCAGCCTTCGGGCTTGGGCAGCAGCACGCGGCGGCTCAGCTTCAACTTGCCGGTGCGCGGGTCCTTGCCCACCACCTGGAAATCGATCATCTCGCCCTCCTTGAGCACGTCCTCCACGCGCTCGATGCGTTTCCAATCGAGCTCGCTCACGTGCAGCAGGCCGTCGGTGCCGGGGAAGATCTCCACGAACGCACCGTAGGGCATGATGGTCTTCACCTTGCCGCGGTAGTTCACGCCGATCTCGGCCTGGGGTGGGAAGGCGATGGCCTTCACGCGCGCCACGGCGGCCTCGATGCTGGCCTTGTTCTCGCTGGCGATCTCCACCACACCGCGACCCTCCACCTCGTCGATGCTGATCTGCGCGCCGGTCTCGGCCTGGATCTCCTGGATCACGCGGCCACCCGGGCCGATGATGGGCCCGATGCTCTCCTTGGGCACCTCGAAGGTGACGATGCGCGGGGCGTGGGGCTTGTAGTCCTCACGGGGCTTGTCGATCGTCTTCAGCATCTCGCCGAGGATGTGCAGACGACCCTGTCGCGCCTGTTCGAGCGCCTGGGCCAGCACCTCGTAGGGGAGGCCGTCCACCTTCATGTCCATCTGGGTGGCCGTGATGCCCTTGGCCGTGCCGCAGATCTTGAAGTCCATGTCGCCCAGGAAGTCCTCGTCGCCCAGGATGTCGCTGAGGATGGCGTGGCGCGTGCCGTCGCTGATCATGCCCATGGCGATGCCGCTCACGGGGGCCTTGATCTGCACGCCGGCGTCCATCAGCGCAAGGGTGCCGCTGCACACGGTGGCCATGGAGCTGCTGCCGTTGCTCTCCAGGATGTCGCAGTTCAGGCGGATGGTGTAGGGGTTCCCGGGCGCGGGCGGGATCACGGGCTTCAGCGCGCGCAGCGCCAGGTTGCCGTGGCCCACTTCGCGGCGTCCGGGGCCGCGGATCGGTTTCACCTCGCCCGTGCTGAAGCTGGGGAAGTTGTAGTGCAGCATGAAGTTCTCGCTGCCCTTCCGCGTGGCCAGGTCGATGGTCTGCTCGTCGAGCGAACTGCCCAGGGTCACGGTGTTGATGGCCTGGGTCTCACCACGGGTGAAGATGGCACTGCCGTGCGTGCCGGGCAGCATGTCGATCTCGCACCAGATCGGGCGGATATCGGTGGTCTTCCTGCCGTCGAGGCGCACGCCCTTGTCCAGCACGGCGTTGCGCACCGCCTTCTTCTGCACCTTCTTGAAGGTGCGGGCCAGCATGGCCTTGTCGGCCTTCTCCTCGTCGCTCAGAGTGGCGAGGCACTCGTCCTTCACGGCGCCGAACCTGGCGCTGCGGTCCTCCTTGCCGCTGGGCTGCAGGGCCAGGTCGTAATAGCGCTGGTAGCAGAAGTCGGCGATCTTCTTCTCCACCTCGGGGTTGTTCTTCTCATGATCATAGGTGCGCTTCACATGGCTCTTGGCCACGGCGGCGCTGAGCTCGTTCAGCACCTTGCAGTGCACCTTGATCGCTTCGTGCGCCACCTTGATGGCCTCGATCATGTCCGCTTCCTGCACCTCGCTCATCTCGCCCTCCACCATGAGGATGTCGCGCTCGGTGGCGGCCACGATGAGGTCGATGTCGGCGCGTTCCACCTCCACCATGTCGGGGTTGATCTGGAAGCGCCCGTCGATGCGGGCCACACGCACCTCGCTCACCGGACCGCCGAAGGGGATGTCGCTCACCGCCAGTGCGGCCGCACCGGCCAGGCAGGCCAGGCTGTCGCTGTGGTTCTTCTTGTCGTGGCTCATCAGCATCACCTGCACCTGGGTATCCCCGTGGAAGTCGTCCGGGAAGAGGGGGCGCAGCGCACGGTCCACCAGGCGGCTCACGAGGATCTCGTGGTCGCTGGGCCGGGCCTCACGCTTGAAGAAACCGCCGGGGAAACGACCGGCGGCGCTGAATTTCTCGCGGTACTCCACCTGCAGGGGCAGGAAATCGATGCCCTCCCGGGCCTCCTTGGTGGCCACCACCGTGGCCAGCACGATCGTATCGCCCATCCGTACCGTCACCGATCCGTCCGCCTGTTTGGCCAGCACCCCGGTCTCGATGGTGATGGGGCGGCCATCGCCCATGTCGATGGTCTTCTTGATCCCTTGTGGTCTCATGTTCTTGTCTTCTTTTCCTCGTGTTGTTTTCCTCTCGTTGCCTCAGCGAATGAAAAAGGGCGACCGTGCCGCACGATCGCCCTTGGTTCAGAATTGATGTCCAGGCGCCGCCGTATGCCCGGCGGTCGCGCAGGGGTCACTTGCGCAGACCAAGCTCCTGGATGATGGCGCGGTAGCGCTCAAGATGCTGCTCCTTCAGGTAACCCAGGAGCTGTTTCCGCTTACCCACCAGGCCCATCAGGGCCATCTCCGTGGCATGGTCCTTCTTGTTGACCTTCAGGTGCCCGGTGAGGTGATCGATGCGCTTGGTGAAGAGCGCGATCTGGCTCTCGGCCGCACCGGTGTTCATCTCGGTGCCACCGTGCTTCTTGAAGATCTCGCGCTTGGCCTCTTTCGTCAGGTACATGGTCGTCCGCGTTGGTCCAACACGGCATTTCCCCGTGTTGAGGCGGCAAAGATAGATGTTTTCAGGACCCGGGCAGCCCTTCAGGCCTGAAAGAAGGTGATGAACTGCGAGAGCCTGGCCTTCAGGTCCTTACGTGGCACGATCTTGTCCAGGAAGCCATGCTCGAGCACGAACTCGCTCGTTTGGAACCCTTTGGGCAGGTCGGTGCCGATGGTCTCCTTCACCACACGGGGGCCGGCGAAGCCGATCAGCGCCTTCGGTTCGGCGATGTTCAGATCGCCCAGCATGGCGAAGCTGGCCGTCACCCCTCCCGTGGTGGGGTCGGTGAGCACGCTGATGTAGGGCAGCCGCTTGGCGGCCAGCTGGGTGAGCTTGGCGCTGGTCTTGGCCATCTGCATCAGGCTGAAGCCGGCCTCCATCATGCGGGCCCCTCCGCTCTTGCTGATGATGATCAACGGACACTTCCGTTTCATGGCCTGATCGGCCGCCAGGGCGATCTTCTCACCCACCACGCTGCCCATGCTCCCGCCGATGAAGCGGAAATCCATGCAGGCGATCACCACCATGCGCTTGTCCAGCTTCCCCTCCGCGGCCCGCAAGGCATCGTTGAGGCCGGTCTCCTTCCGGGTCTTCTGCAGCCGGTCGCTGTACGGTTTGGTGTCCTCGAACTTCAGCGGGTCACCGGCCACCAGATCGGCATGCAGTTCCGTGTACTTCTGATCGTCGAACAGGATGGCGAAGTACTCCGCGCTGCCGATCTTTTCGTGGTGCTCGCACTTGGCACAGACCCAGAGGTTGTTCTCGTGGTCCTCCGAGGTCATGATCTCATCGCACTCCGGACACTTGTACCAGAGCCCTTCGGGCGTCTCCTTCTTCTCCTCGGTGGAGGTGGTGATGCCTTCCTTGGTGCGAGTGAACCAGCCCATGGGTGCAAAGGTGGAATGCGAAAGCTGAACGATGAAACCGGAACGATGAAGGGCGGAACCGGGGTCTCGTTCCAGCTGTCAGCCTTCCCCTTTCAGCGTGCCTAAGCGATGGTGACCTTCGGGTCGAGATACACGTCCTGGATGGCGTTGAGCAGCTGCACGCCTTCGCCCATGGGGCGCTGGAAGGCCTTGCGGCCGCTGATGAGGCCCTGGCCACCGGCGCGTTTGTTGATCACGGCGGTCCGCACGGCCTCCGCCAGGTCGCTCTCCCCGCTGCTGGCCCCGCCGCTGTTGATCAGTCCGATGCGGCCCATGTAGCAGTTGGCCACCTGGTAGCGGCACAGGTCGATCGGATGCTCGGTGGTGAGGTCGCTGTACACCTTCTTGTGGGTCTTGCCGTAGCCGCTCAGTGCGGTGTACCCGCCGTTCACCTCGGGCAGCTTCTGCTTGATGATGTCCGCCTGGATGGTGACACCCAGATGGTTGGCCTGTGCGGTGAGGTCGGCGGCGGTGTGGTAGTCGACCCCGTCCTTCTTGAAGCCCGGGTTGCGGAGGTAGCACCACAGGATGGTGGCCATGCCCAGTTCATGCGCCAGTTGGAAGGCCTCGGCGATCTCGGTGATCTGCCGGGTGCTTTCGTCGCTGCCGAAGTAGATGGTGGCGCCCACGGCCACGGCCCCCATGTCCCATGCGCTCTCCACGGTGCCGAAGAGCACCTGGTCGAACTTGTTCGGCAGGGTCATGAGCTCATTGTGGTTGATCTTCACGATGAACGGGATGCGGTGGGCGTACTTGCGCGCCACGCTGCCGAGCACACCGTAGGTGCTGGCCACCGCATTGCAGCCGCCTTCGATGGCCAGCTTCACGATGTTCTCCCCATCGAAGTAGATGGGGTTGGGCGCGAAGCTCGCGGCGGCGCTGTGCTCGATGCCCTGGTCCACCGGCAGGATGCTCATGTACCCGGTGTTGGCCAGGCGGCCGCCACCATAGAGGGCCTGGATGCTGCGCAACACCTGGGGGCTGCGGTTGCTGCCCGCGAAACAGCGGTCCACGAAATCGGGACCGGGCAGGTTCAGCTGGTCCTTGCTGATGGTGGTGCAACGGTGTCCGAGGAGGCGGTCGGCGTCCTGGCCGAGCAGCTCCTCGATGCGGCCGGTCTTGGTGGTGGTGGGCATGCGGTGCGTGCGGATGGGCGGCAAAACTACGGAAAGCGGACAGGGGTGTCGAGCCGCCGGGGGCGGTCAGAAGGGATACCCGATCCCAAGGTTCAGGTTGGCCAGGTCGCTGAGGGCACGCTCCTCGCGGGTGCGTTCGAAGATCCAGCGTTCGCCGGAGGGGAGCGCGGGGTCCTTCGTCTGGAACCCCAGGTCGAAGCGGACCAGGAAGAAGTCGAAGTTCAGGCGCAGCCCGGCCCCCACGCCGATCGCCAGGTCGCTGAGGAGGTCGCTGTCGATCCCGCTTCCGGGTCGCTGGGGGTCCTCCTTCAGATACCAGATGTTGCCGGCGTCCACGAACAGGCCCATCTCGAAGAAGCCCACCAGCTTGAAGCGGTATTCGGCGTTGGCCTCGATGCGCACTTCGCCGATGCGGTCGTAGGCGACCAGCGGTGCCGCGTACGATCCGGGACCCACCGACCGTGCGCGCCAGGCCCGAAGGCCGTTCGCGCCGCCCACGAAGAAGCTCGATTCAAAGGGCAGCACGCCGAGGTTCCCGAACGGCACGCCCACCCCGGCGGCGGCCCTGAACACGAGCTGGCTCTTCTCGTGCAGGCGCCGGTAGTAGCGCAGGTCCGCATCCAGCTTCACGAACTGGGCGAAGCGCACCCCGTCGATGGTGTGGAAGCTGTTCCCGCTGGTGTCCGTGGTGCGCTCCCAGCCCAGCAGGCCCGCCACTCCACTGAGCAGGTTGCCGCTGGTCTCCAAGGTGGTGCGGAGGAAGACCACATCGCGGCCCTTGGCCGTGCCCTGCGTGTTCAGGGTGTAGAACGCCCGGGCGCCGATGATCAGGTGGTCCGTGTAGCTGTCGGTGAGCACCGGGTCGTTGGCCTGCTGGAGATAGGTCCGGAAGGCTTGGGTGAGGAAGGGGATGCGGATGATGTTCAGGTCCACGGGAAAAATGCCCACCGTGGCCCGCGGGCTCTCGGTCCATTCGAGCCCCAGGCTCGTCCGTGCCAGGGTGCGGTTGTAGTCCGGGCGCCGCTGGTAGTTGTACAGGGCGGTCCAGGTGGTGCGCGGCGCGGCGGATTTGGTGAACCAGCGGGCGGGCACGAAGGGGCGAGGGAACCGCAGGGTGAGCTCCGGACCGATCTCCACGGTGTTGAACAGCACGTCGCGGCCCACCGCCGTGCTGGTCTCGCCCGTGCCCGTCTCCTGACCGGTGATGCTCTGCTGGGCCTCCAGGCCCAGGGTCACCTGCGCTTGAAGGGACCCCATGTTGCGGAACACGTTGCGATGGCGGTAGGCCAGGCTGATGGAGGTGCCCAGGAAGCCCCCGCGGTTCGTTCCGAAGCCCTCCACCGTGAAGCCCTGCTGCTTGGCCGGGGTCAACCGCATGGTGCAGTTCACCACGTCCCGTGCCCCGGTGCCCACCGTGTCGTACAGCATGTCCACACGGTCGAAGACCCGCAGGTTGGTCAACCGCCGGAAGGTCCTGTCCGCCATGCTGGCCTGGTAGCGGTCGCCCGGATGGAAGTACACCGTGCTCAGCAGTGCCTGAGGCCGATAACGCGGTTTGTTGCCTTGGTAAAGAAAGGTGTAGCCCTCCCGCACCAGCGTGTCAACAGGCAGGGCCGACCGGCCCGCGAACGAGCCCGTGGCATCGATGGTCACCTGACCGATATGGTGGATGGTGCCCTCCCGGGAGCCTCGAAGGCCGGCATCCCTGTCCGCCATCGGTCTGGTCAGTCGCATCATCACATCCACCTGATGGTCACCCGCCGCGGTATCAGCGTCGAAGCTCACCAGGTCGCGATGGAAGTAGATGTAGCCCAGTTCCCGCAGCACTCCGGTCACACGGTCGCGCTCGGCCTCCAGATCGTCGGCATCGAACCGCGCACCACTGCGCAGTCGTGAACCGTCCCAGGTCTTGGTCAGGTAATCCTCGATGCTGGGGTCGTCCACGGAGAACCGGATGTGGCGCAGGCGATGCGGTTCGCCGGGGATCACGTGGTAGCGCAGTCGGGCCCTGCGCCCGCGATGGGCGACGGAATCGGTGACCTCGCCCTTGAAGAAGCCCTCCCGGAGGAGGTACATGCGCATCTGCGTCACGGTGCGGGCCGTCAAGGTGCTGTCCAGCACTACCGGCGGTTCACCGACCACCTCGCGGAGCCATTCGCCGAAGGTGCGCCCGGCTTCCTTGGGGGGCTTGCCCTGCTGCGCGCGACGGGCATTGGTCCTGGCGGTCCGCTCCGCGCGGTGGGCCTTCCGGCGGGCCAGTCGTTCGGGCGACGGGAGGTTGTACATCGCCAGATAGAAACGCAGTCCCAGGATCCGCTTGTTGGGCCGCTGCTTCATCAGCGACGCCAGCTCGTCCTTCTCCACACGCTTGTCCTTCACCTCCACCTTCGATCGCACGAGCAGATGGCGACCGGCCGGCACGCGCCGCGCCGGGTCGCACGCGGAAAGGACCAGCAAAAGGACCACCGGTAGCACGATATGCGTGGTCCGCGGATGCACGGAGGTGTCGCTGGTCCCTAGTTTTGGCGAAGGCCAAAGATATCCGACAGGTTGACCGAGGCGGAGTACAAGTTGACGCGGGCGCTGCTGGAACGACGGCATCGCCGGACCGAAGGGGCGTTCCTCGTTCAGGGACGCAAGCTGGTGGACGAAGCCCTGCGTTCCGGATGGACGGTGCGTTTCGTGGTGGCCACGGAAGAAGTGGCGCGCGCCGCGGACATCCCGGACCACTTGGTGCGCATCGCCCCTCCGCACCGGCTGGAGCGCTTGGGCACCTTCGAGCAGGGCAACGAGCTGATCGCCGTGGTGGACCTGCCCCGGCCCGGCACCGATGGGCCGTTGGGGGACGGTGAGCTCGTGCTCGCCCTGGACGGGGTGGCCGATCCGGGGAACCTCGGTACGATCATCCGGTTGGCGGACTGGTTCGGGGTCCGCCGCATCTGGTGCGCCGAGGGTTCGGTGGACCCGTTCAATCCGAAGACCGTCCAGGCCAGCATGGGTTCCGTCCTCCGGGTGGAGGTGTTCACCGTGCGCCTGCCGGACAGGCTGGCCCAGGCCCGGCGCGAAGGAGCGTCGGTCTATGCGGCGGACATGGCGGGTGCCCCGGTGTTCGAGGTGGGGCTGCAGCGCCCGGCGGTGCTGGTGCTCGGCAGCGAGTCCCACGGGCTCTCCGAAGCGGTGAAGGAGCAGGCCGGTGTGCGGTTGCGCGTGCCGGGGGGTGGGGGCGCGGAGTCGCTGAACGTGGCCATGGCCGCCACCGCCCTCTGCATGGAGTTCGAGCGCCGCCGTCAGCCCTGATCGACGGAACGTCCCATCCGCGCGGCGATGCGCTCGGCCACCCGCATCCCGTCCATCGCCGCGCTCACGATACCGCCGGCGTAGCCCGCGCCTTCCCCGCAGGGGTACAGCCCCTCCACTTCCGGGTGCTCGAGGGTGTCCGGATCGCGCGGGATGCGGACCGGGCTGCTCGTTCGGCTCTCCACCGCCACCAGGACGGCCTCGTTCGTGCGGAAGCCCCGCATGCGCTTCCCCACGCGCACCAAGGCTGTCCGCAGCCGCTGCATCACCGGCGGGGGCAGCAGCTCGTTGAGCGGTGCGCTGACGATGCCCGGGGGATAGCTGCACGCGGGAAGGTCGGCGCTCAGCCGTCCGGCGATGAGGTCCTCCATGCGCTGCGCCGGTGCGCACTGGGTGCCGCCGCCCATCCGCCAGGCGAGGTGCTCCACCGCCCGCTGGGTCTCCATGCCGGCGAGGGCGCCCGGGCCAGTGCGGAGGCTTCGCGTGTCGACCACCAGGCCCGAGTTCGCGAAGGGGTTGTTGCGCTTGCTCGGGCTCCAACCGTTGGTCACCACTTCGTCCGGCGCGGTCGCGCACGGGGCGATGATGCCGCCCGGGCACATGCAGAAGCTGTATACGCCATGGCCGTCCACCTGTTCCACCAGGCTGTAGCTCGCCGGAGGCAGCAGGGGGTCACGCGTGGCACAGTGGTACTGCATCGAATCGATCACGGTCTGCGGGTGCTCCACGCGCACACCGATGGCGAAGTCCTTGCGCTCGATGCGGATCCCCTTCGCGTGCAGCATGCGGAAGATGTCCCGTGCGCTGTGCCCGGTGGCCAGCACCACATGGTCCGCGGGCATCTCGGTGCCATCGAGCGTGCGAAGGCCCCGCGTCCTCCCGCCCTCCATGATCAGGTCGGTGACGCGACGGCCGAAATGCACTTCGCCGCCGGCGGCCAGAATGGCATCGCGCATGGCCGTGATGATGCCCGGCAGCTTGTTGGTCCCCACATGCGGATGAGCGTCCACCAGGATGTCGGGCGAGGCCCCAAAGGCCACCAGCCGGTCGAGGACGCCCCGCACGTCGCCGCGTTTGGTGGAGCGCGTATAGAGCTTCCCGTCGCTGTAGGTGCCGGCACCTCCCTCGCCGAAGCAGTAGTTGCTGTCCGGGTCGACCAGATGAGCCCGGTTGATCGCGGCCAGGTCGCGTCGCCGGGCGCGCACATCCTTGCCGCGTTCAAGCAGCACCGGTCGGATGCCGAGTTCGATGGCGCGCAGGGCGCAGAAGAGCCCTGCCGGACCGCAGCCCACGATGTGCAGGGTCGGGGCCTTGTGCACATCGCGGTGCACGAAGGCGGGTGGCCGCTCCGTGCTGCCATCGCCGGTCACCAAGGCCACGCGGAGCCGGATGCGCGGAGGTCGGCTGCGCGCATCGATCGACCGTCGCAGCACCTGATGCGTCAGGCCGGTGGCCGGTCCTTCACCGGCGGCCTCCAGGGCCGCGGCGCGCACGATCACCGGGTCGGCGGCTTCGCCGGGCGACAGCACCAGCTCCACCGTCCGCGCATCGCCCGTCATCCCTCGAAGGTGAAGGTCAGCACGTAGGTCTTCGTGCGAATGCTCTGCAAGGGCGTGCTGAACCGGGTGCCGTCATCGATCAGCAGGTTCGGGATGCCGATGCCGGTCTTGAGCTCGATGCCGAACTTGAAGTAGGGCAGGAAGAAATCGAACCCACCGCCCACCTCCGCGGCATAGTCGAACTTGTTCAACTTCACCACCACCTCCTCATCGATCGCATTGTTCACGTCCTTCTGGCTGGCCATGTCGATGGCGGCCTTGCCGCCCGCCACCACGTAAACCGCGAAGTTGTTGATGCGGTCGCTGCGGAACTTCAGCAGCAGCGGGAACTCCAGGTAGGTGCTCTCCACCGGCTTCTCGTACACCACCTCGGTGCCGTCGCTCCGCCGGAAGCGATACCGGAGCACCCGGTCCTGGAACGAGAGCGAGGGGATGAAACGCACGCTCAGGTTCGTGGTCATGTTCAGCGAACCGATGATCCCGAGGTTGAACCCCGGCTTGCGCAGGTGGTCGATCGCCATCACACTGTCCCGCGTGTAGGCCTGCGGGTCGAGCTTCATGAAGAAGTCGGAGGTGTTGTAGGCGAGCAGGAAGCCGAAGTGGAAGCGCCGGAGATCGAAGTTGGGCAGATGCTCGGTCTTGATGCCTTTGACCGGTCCGGTCATCTGCGACAGGGCATCACCCGACGCGAGCGCGCACAGCAGCAGGAGCGGGAGGAGGCGCTTCATGGATGCGCAACGAAGGTAGACAGCGATCCGTGCCCGTGGGCTTCAGGAGCGCGCGGTGTAAAGGGTGGCGATACCGCCGGACAGACGATCCGACGTGACCGCGCTGAAGCCCGAGGCGCGCAGGCGTTGCTCGAACACGGGTCCCTCGGGGAACGCCTCCACGGACCGCGGCAGATAGGTGTAAGCGCTGCTGTCGCCGCTCACCCATCGGCCGACCATGGGCATCACGCGGTGGAAGTAAAGGCGGAAGAGCGCCCCCATGAGGCCACGGGCCTTGGAGAACTCGAGCACGAAGACCCGTCCGCCCGGCCGCAGCACCCGCTTCATCTCGCGCAGGCCGCGGTCAAGGTCATCGAAGTTGCGCACACCGAAGGCCACCGTCACCGCATCGAAATGACCGTCCGGGAAGGGGAGGGACTCGGAGGCCGCGCGCACCAGCTCCACCCGGTCGGCCAGCCCGGCCCTGTCCACCTTCGTCCGGCCGTGGGACAGCATGCCTTCGCTGATGTCGGCCCCCACCACGGAACGGGCGTGTCGAGCACAGAGCAGGGCCAGATCGGCGGTCCCTGTGGCCAGGTCCAGGAGACGGTCCACCGGCTCCCTGCGCAGGATGCGCAGCACGCGCCGGCGCCAGGCCCGGTCCACACCCAGACTGAACAGACGGTTCAGCAGGTCGTAGCGCGGGGCGATGGCATCGAACATGCGCTCGACCTGCTCACGCTTCGAGCCATCCGGGGAGTACGGCTTCACGCTCATCACGCGCGGTCGGCTTCCGGCAGCGCGAGGCACTCCGCCAACAACAGGTCGCGATCGATGGGCACCACGCCCACCTGCTCGCAGACCAGCCCGCCGGCCAGGTTGGCCCAGGCCGCCAGGGTGCGCGCCGGGGCCTGCTGGGCGAGCAACAAGGCCGCCACGGCGATCACCGTATCGCCGGCACCGCTCACATCGGCGATGGTGCGCACATGGGCCGGGATCAGGTGGTCCTCGGCGTCCCCATGCACCAGCACGCCGTGCTCGCTCAGCGTCACCAGGGTCAACCGATTGCCCAGGGCGTTCTCCAGCGCTTTCACCGCACGACGCAACTGCCCCGCATCGCTGGCGTGCACCTCCATGCGCAGGCCTTCGCGCAGTTCCTTCAGGTTCGGTTTGAAGAGGTCCACCCCTTGGTACGCCATGAAATTGCGCTTCTTGGGGTCCACGGCCGTGGGGATGCCTTCGGCCTGGGCCAGGCGCACCACTTCGCGGATGAACGGGGGGCTGAGCACGCCCTTGTCGTAATCCTCGAACACGATCACGCCCGGTCGGGCGGACCTCACCCGGGCCTTCACGGCCTCCAGCAGGCGTTCGCTGTCACCGTCCGTCAGCACATGGTCGTCCTCCTCGTCCACGCGTACGATGTGCTGATGGCCGCTGATGACGCGTGTTTTCACCGTGGTGCGGCGGTGGGCACTGCGCAAAAGGCCTTCGGCGGGCAGGCCGAGCCCGCCGAACAGCTGGTCCAGTCGGGCCGCGTGCTCGTCATCACCCACCACGGTCATCACCACGGGGGTGGCGCCGAGGGCGCGGAGATTGAGGGCCACGTTGGCGGCTCCTCCAAGCCGTGCGCTGCGTTCCTGCACATGCACCACAGGCACGGGAGCCTCGGGGCTGATGCGGTCCACGCGGCCCCACAGGTAGGCATCGAGCATCACATCACCCAGCACAAGGGCGTTGGTGCGGGCGAACGCCTCGAAGCGGTCGTGGACCTTCTTCATGCCTGCAGGCGTTCCCCGAAGGAGCGCAGACGACGGAGGGCCTCGGTGAGCTTGTCGTCCGCGGTGGCGTAGCTGATGCGGATGGTGCCTGGGGCGCCGAAGGCATCGCCATCCACCACCGCGACACCGGCCTGCTCCAGCAGCGTCGTGCACAGCTCCACGGTGGAGGTGATCGACCGGCCGTCGACGGACCTGCCGAGCCAGGCGGACACATCGGGCAGCACGTAGAACGCCCCCATGGGCCGGTTGCATCGCAGCCCGGGAACGTCGGCGAGGCCGCGGACCACCAGATCGCGGCGCCGCAGGAAGTCGGACCGCATCGGAGCCAGCAGGGCAGGGTCTGCCTGCATGCAGGCCAGGGTCACCCGTTGTGCGATGCTGTTGGCCCCGCTGGTGAACTGCCCCTGTATGGTGTTGCAGGCCTTGGCGATCCAGGCCGGTGCGGCGAGGTAGCCCACCCGCCAACCGGTCAGCGCGAAGGCCTTGGAGAGCCCGTTCACCGTCACCGTCCGGTCCATCATGCCCGGGAACGTGGCGAAGGAAACGTGGCGGCCATCGAACACGATGTGCTCGTAGATCTCATCGCTGATGACCAGAAGGTCCGGGTGGGCGGAAACGACCCGGGCGAGTTCCTCGAGCTCCTCAGCGGTGAACACCGAGCCGGACGGGTTGCAGGGTGAACTGAAAAGCAAAAGACGCGTGCGTGAGGTGATGGCCGCGGCGATCCGGGCGATGGGCGGCTTGAACTCCTCCTCCAAGGAGGAGGGCACGATCACCGGGATGGCCCCGGCCATGCGCACCTGCTCTCGGTAGGTCACCCAGTAGGGCGCGGGGATGACCACTTCGTCGCCGGGGCCCACCAGGCCCAGAACGGCGTTCATGATGGCCTGTTTGGCACCGGTGCTCACCACCACCTGGTCGGGGTGATAGTCCAGCCCGTTGTCCCGGCGCAACTTGTCGGCGATGGCCTGGCGCACATCGGCGAAGCCGTTCACCGGGGGATACTTGTGCCAGGGACCATCGATCGCCCGATGGGCGGCCTCCAGCGCGAACGCGGGCGGGTCGTGATCGGGTTCCCCGAGGCTGAGGTCGATGATGTCCCGTCCCTGCGCACGCAGTTCGCGGCATCGCCGGGCCATCATCAGGGTGGCGGGTTCTTCGATGGAACGGACGAGCGCGGAAGGACGCATGGGCGCGGGACCTGCTTGGGCAGAAGCGGCAAAACTAGGCATGCGGCCCGGGGGTGGGCCGGGGCGGGCGGCCATCGATGCCGATATTCGTCAACATCTTTGTCCACGCATGGAGCCCTTCACCCTGTTGCTCATTGCCGTGCTGCCCTCCGTGGTGGTGTTCCTCACGGCGTTCTACCTGATCCGCCAGTTCATGCAGGCCCGTCAGGGCGAGCGGGCGGCCGAACAGCGGAAGGAGGACCGCCGGCACACGCTACCGCTCCGGCTGCAGGCCTATGAACGGCTGGTGCTCTTTCTGGAGCGGATCTCACCGGGCGGGTTGGTGCTGCGCGTGCACAAGAGCAACATGACGGCGCGGATGCTGCATGCGGAGCTCACGGCCACCATCCGTGAGGAGTACGAGCACAACGTCACCCAGCAGGTCTATGTGTCGGACAAGGCATGGACGCGGGTGAAGCAGGCGAAGGAGGAGACGATCCGCATCATCAACATCGCGTTCGAGCAGTGTGCCGAACAGGCACCGGGGACCGAACTCAGCCAGCGGGTCTTCGAGACCGCGTCCCGGTTGAGCCATCTGCCGTCCCAGGAGGCGGTCCTGATGCTCAAGGAGGAGGTGCGCCGCCTGTTCTGAGCAGGCCCATCAGCCGGTCCACGGCCACGGCCGGATCAAGGGTGCCCGCGGACACCTGGGCCTCGAGCCCGGGAAGCGCGCCGGCCAGGCGAGGGTCCTGGAGGGCGCGATCCAACAAGGCCTGTCGGAGGCCGGTGTGCAGCCAGTGCGCGGCCTGCGCGTTCCTGCGGTGCTGGAGGGCGCCCGTGGACCCGCATCGATGGCCAAGCTCCTCGAGCAGGCCCGCCAGGTCGGCGATGCCCTCGCCCGTGAGGGCCGAGCACCGCAGCACCGGCGGACGGCGGCCATCGCGCAGCGGCATCAAGTGCAGGGCGTGCTCCAGGTCGCTCACGGCAGCGTTCACCAAGGCCGGTGGGGCCGCATCCGTCTTGGTCACCACCACCATGTCCGCCGCTTCCATGATGCCGCGCTTGATCCCCTGAAGCTCGTCCCCCGCACCGGCGATGAGCAGCAGCACGGTCAGGTCGGTGACACGGTCCACATCGGATTCGTTCTGACCGGCACCGACGGTCTCCACCAGCACGCGGTCGTATCCGGCCTCCTCGCACAGAAGCAGCGTTTCGCGGGTGCGAAGGGCAAGGCCACCCAGGGTGCCACCGGTCGCCGTAGGCCGCACAAAGGCCCTGGGGTCGGTGGCGAGGCGGTGCATCCGTGTCTTGTCGGCCAGGATGCTGCCACCGCTCCGCTGGCTGCTGGGGTCCACCGCCAGCACCGCCACGCGGTGGCCACGGTCGATCAAGGCCGCACCCAGCGCATCGATCAAGGTGCTCTTTCCCGCACCGGGGATGCCGGTGATGCCGATCCTGAGGCTTCCACCGTGGTCCGTGAGCATGGCGAGCAGCGCCATCAGCCGGGACCTGTCCTCCGGCCTCCGGCTCTCCACAAGCGTGATCGCACGGGCCAGTGCGCTCCGGTCACCGCTTCGCAGTGCGGTGATCAGGTCCTCATCCTCGGTCCGCATGGTCGGTCAGAGCCCTTTCCGGTAGTTGTCCACCCATTCCGGGTCCGACACGTCACGCAACAGCCGGAACATCGCCTCCCCATGGCAGAGGTCGGTGGGATGCCGGAGGCCGTAGTTGCTCAGCAGCAGCATCTGTCGTGGAGACGGGTTCAGGGGTTGTTCCGCCCAGCCCTTGCCCACGCGCTGCCCGTCCTGCACGTGCAGCGGATACTCCCAGAAGCGCAACTTCCAGAGGTCGTCCAGCACCTCGCAATAGGGCACGATGCGGCGGCCATCCTCGGCCAGCTGCACCTTGCAGGCGTCCACACCATGCTCGGCGAACAGGTCCGCGCCGTGGGGATTGGCCTTGCTCGGCACCAGGCCCCGCACCTGCTGCAGGAACTGGTCCCTCGTCACCGGTTCGGTCCCGATCACCTCGCCCTCGAAGACCTTCACCACGAAACAGCTCATCAACTGGCTGTTGAGGCTGGTCGCCAGGCTGATACCGAAGGTGAACGAAGCATAGGCCGGGGGAGGTACCGCCTGACCCGCCGAGCCGGGCTGGGCCATCAGCGTTAGGGTGAGCGGGATGACCAGCAGGGCTCGGTTCATCGGGAGCGGCGAAGGACCGCAAAGATACCCCCACCGCCCAGGGCCATCAAGACCAGCGCACCCACCCACCACGCCCCGGAGGTCCAGCCGAGCAGGACGGACAAAGGCACGGAGGCGATGACGATCAGGTGGAGAAGCCCCTGATGACGAGGCGCGTTGATCGACATGCCATCACCGGATGGGCGCGGCCGTACCCTGGGTGCGCTGCCGCAGCAGGTGCTGGCGCAGGAGGTTCATGCGTTCGTTGAGCTCCTTGATGTAAAGCGCCTGCTCCTCCACGGTGACCCAGAGGCGGGTGTTGAGGTCGTCCAGGCTGAAGGGCCCCTGCATTTCCCAGTCGCTGCGCCCGGGGATGGTAGGCAGGTGACGTTCGCGCTCCACGTAGTTCACCATCTCCGCGATGGGCATGCGGCTGTAGCCGGCACCGCGCTGGCCGTCCTCCTCGCGGGCCTTGCCGTCGTAGTAGGCGTCGAACACGTGGTCGCTCAGGAGCAGGTTGCCGCCCCACACCCCGATCTCGGCGCTCAGGGTGCCGGGACCCTTGAACTTCTGGTCGGGCGATACGCCACTGGTGGCCCAGCCCGCGGTCTTCTCCACCATCACGGCCGTGGGGCTGTAGATGAAGTCGCCCTGGGTGAGCACCGGCACGATGGAATTGATCTGGGCGTTCAAGCGGAGCAGGGGACGGCGGTTGGCCGATCCGGTCTGGCCCACCCACTGAAAGGTGCCGTCACAGGTGACCAGGCTGGAGTTGGCCTGGAGCGCGCAGCCCGGGGAGTGGCTGTAGCCCAGGCAGAGCACGCCCGGGAAGTTCTGCGGGGAGGTGTTCGGGCAGGAGGCGAAGTAGCACGTTCCGCTGCCCGGTGTGAAGAGGTGACCGCAGGCGTCACAGTAAATACCGAAGAGCGCGGTGTAGTTCGTCGTCTCGGCGTTCACACCGATGTTGGAGGTCCAGCTGTTCAGGTCGAAGCAGTACTCCACCAGCAGGTTGCTTGCGCCATTCCACTGGAAGTTGGACACGTTGAAGTTGTGCGCGTTCCAACCCACCACGGGAACGAAACTGGCCGATGTGTGGCACACCACCCAGCCGGGTCCCATGTCGAGGGTCGTCAAGGCCGCCAGGGGTGTGTTCTTCATGCTCAGCTGGCCGTTGGTGATGGCCTGTCCGCCGCTTCCGGTGGCCTGGAAGGCCGCGCCGGTGATGTTGGTGTTCGCACAGATGTTCAATGCGGCAAGGTCGCTGGCCAGGTAGAGGTATTGGTGCCGGCCATCCTCCCAGCCCCTGCTGTAGGGGGTCTCGATCGTACTGAAGAGGCCGACGTTCGCGAAGGAACCGTTGTCGATGATGGGCCCGCCGGTGGAGGGCCAGCCGGTCTGGTAGGCGCAGGCGGGCACCGGACTGCTCAGGTATACCCGGTTCTTCTCCAGGATGAAGGCGTTCTCCAACTGGTACCAGTTGGCCGAGTTATCGATGTTGCCCTCGTGGGCGCCGGTGGTGGCGTTGAGGCGGATGCTGCCTTCGGTGTTCGTGGCCGAGGTGCCGCCGATCAGCAGGCCACCGTTCACCTCCAGTTGTTCGGTGTAGGTGGCCGGGGCGTTGACGCCGACGAGCCCCCCGGTCGACAGGGCTCCATTGGTGATCCGCATGCGCTCCAGTCCATTGGTGCGGAAGGCCAGGTCCACGTTGTCCGTGGTGCCCACGTGATCCGTGGCCGGGTTCGTGCCGGTATTGCCACCCAGTTGCCACGCTGCAGTGCTTGATACGAAGACCCAGCCTGGTGCGGGCAGCAGGTCGGTATCATAGTACCAGTAGCCCTTCGGGGCGGTCGCGGTGCTGTTGTTCTGGAAGACCATGAGGCCCTCGGCGGTGGCCAGGGCGGTCCGCTGGGCGTCGGTCATCCGGGGTGCAAGGAAGGCGCGGCCGATCTGGTTCAGGTCCAGCATGGCGTTCGTGCCGGGCGCTGCGCCGGTGTTATTGATGCCGATCTGCCCGTTACCGGACAGGCTTGCGAGCAGCGAGGCGATCAGCCCGAGGTACCGGGAAAGCCGAACCCCTGAACGGTGGAGGGGAAATGCCTGCATCGCTCAGGGGTTCGGGCCGAAGAACGGTCAGTCCTGCTTCAGCCCATCCAGCCGCTGCCGCAGCAGGTGCTGGCGCAGGAGGTTCATGCGTTCGTTGAGCTCCTTGATGTAAAGCGCCTGCTCCTCCACGGTGACCCAGAGGCGGGTGTTGAGGTCGTCCAGGCTGAAGGGGCCCTGCATCTCCCAGTCGCTGCGTCCGGGGATGGTGGGCAGGTGGCGTTCGCGCTCCACGTAGTTCACCATCTCCGCGATGGGCATGCGGCTGTAGCCGGCACCGCGCTGGCCGTCCTCCTCGCGGGCTTTGCCGTCGTAGTAGGCGTCGAACACGTGGTCGCTCAGGAGCAGGTTGCCGCCCCACACCCCGATCTCGGCGCTCAAGGTGCCGGGGCCCTTGAACTTCTGGTTGGGCGATACGCCACTGGTGGCCCAGCCCGCGGTCTTCTCCACCATCACGGCGGTGGGGCTGTAGATGAAGTCACCCTGCGTCAGCACCGGCACGATGGAGTTGACCTGGGCGTTCAAGCGGAGAAGGGGACGGCGGTTGGCCGAACCCGTCTGACCGGTGAACTGGAACGTACCGTCGCAGGTGGTCAGGGAGGAGGTGGGCAGGAGTTGGCAGCCCGGGGTGTGGCTGTATCCCGTACAGAGCACCCCAGGGAAGTTCTGCGGGGAGTTGTTCGGGCACGACGCGAAGTAGCACGTTCCGCTTCCGGGGGTGAACAGGTGGCCGCAGGCGTCGCAATAGATCCCATAGAGCGCCGTGTAGTTCGTCGTCTCCGCGTTCACGGTCACGTTGCTCGTCCAGTTGTTCTGATCGAAACAGAACTCCACCAGCAGGTTGCTCGCGCCGTTCCACTGGAAGTTGGACACGTTGAAGTTGTGCGCGTTCCATCCCGCCACAGGAGTGAAGCTCGCGGCCGTATGGCACACCACCCAGCCACCGCCCACGTCCAGGGTCGCCAGAGCGGCCAGGGGGGTGTTCTTCATGCTCAGCTGGGTGTTCGTGATCGCCGTTCCACCGCCGCTCGTGGCGCTGAACGCGGCCCCGGTGATGTTCGTGTTCGGGCAGATGTTCAAGGCCACCAGGTCACTGGCGAGGTAGAGGTACTGGTGGCGACCGTCCTCCCAGAACCGGCTGTACGGCGTTTCGATCGTCGAGGCGATGGTGGTGTTGGCGAAGGCCCCATTGTCGATGATCGGACCACCGGTGGTGGGCCAGCCCGCCTGGTAGGCGCAAGCCGGGACGGGGTTGCTCAGATACACCCGGTTCTTCTCCAGGATGAAGGCGTTCTCCAACTGGTACCAGTTGGCCGAGTTGTCGATGTTGCCCTCGTGGGCGCCGGTGGTGGCGTTGAGGCGGATGCTGCCTTCGGTGTTCGTGGCCGAGGTGCCGCCGATGAGCAGACCGCCGTTCACTTCCAACTGCTCGGTGTACGTCGCCGGGGCGTTGATGCCCACAAGGCCGCCGGTGGACAAGGCACCGGCCGTGATCCGCATGCGCTCCACCCCATTGGTGCGGAAGGCCAGGTCCACGTTGTCCGTGGTGCCCACGAAATCCGTGGCCGCATTGGTGCCGGTATTGCCGCCCAGTTGCCAGGCTGCCGTGCTGGATACGAAGACCCAGCCTGGTGCGGGCAGCAGGTCGGTATCATAGTACCAATAGCCCTTCGGGGCGGTCGCGGTGCTGTTGTACTGGAAGACCATGAGGCCCTCGGCGGTGGCCAGGGCGGTCCGCTGGGCGTCGGTCATCCGGGGCGCAAGGAAGGCGCGGCCGATCTGGTTCAGGTCCAGCATGGCGTTCGTGCTGGGCGCTGCGCCGGTGTTGTTGATGCCGATCTGGGCATGCACGGGCAGCAGGGCCGTGAGGACCGTGCCCAGCACGACCGGACGGAACAGCAGGATCGTGGTACGGGTCGAACGCATGCGCATGATCAATGGGTGGTTCGAGATTCGGTGGCGGCACGTCCCTTCAGGTCGGAGACCATCCGGGCCTTCTGGGCATCGGTCAGCTCAGGCAGCGCCTGCACGGCCGAGGTCATCGGTACTACTTCGTCGGGGCGCAAAGGCCGGTCCGTGCTCAACACCTCGAGCAGATGGGCCTGCCGGTTCAGCTCGGCCAGGTACAAGGCGTGGGTCTCCGTGGTCGTCCACAACTGGTTCGTCAGGTCCCCGAACGAGAAGCCATGCTCCCGCTCCCATGCAGCCCGGCCCTTCATGGTGGGCAGATGCCGGTTGAGCCGGGTGAACTCGGCCATCTCTTCCATGGTGAGGGTCCGGTGCGTGCCTGCGGCCTCGGCATCCGAGGGGGCCACCCGACCGTCGAAGTGCCGGTCGAACACATGGTCGTTCAACCGCACGCCATTGTCATACACGCCGTTCTGCGCATGGATGGTGCCCGGACCCTTGAAGGACCGGTACGGATCCGGCGGGTTCACCCACAACCGCCAGCCGGGGGTCTCCTCCACCATGAAGCCACCGTCGTACACCACGTAGTTGCCATTGCCGGAAACGATCGGTCCCGGGGTCGTGCTCACGGTGCCGCCAAATCGGATGACCGGGCGCAGGGTGCTCGCACCACCGAGACCGCAGGTATTGTCCATTCCGCTGCCGGTTACTGTGCCTGCGCAGGCAGGAGAAATGTTGTTACATGTACCACCAACAATCGCCACATAACGGGTGTAGCTCAAGTTTGAGCCCGTGTTCGAAACTTTAACAGGAACGTGTCCTGGCCCTGAGGGAGAACCGCTCATCACGACCTCAACAATTATGTTGCGTGCGCCGTCCCAAACGAAAGGGGTGCTTAGATTGAACACATCCCAGGCACCCGCACCAGCAATAGGCCGAGACTGGGCAGCTCCACTAAAGCCACAACCGGCACCCGGATCGGTGTTGGCCACGAACCCCCCGGCGAGGTCGTTCAGGCCCGGTGGAGCATGGAATACCGACACTTGCCATGTCCACATTTTACCCAATCCGGATTGGCCGATAAAAAAACCAATCTCATCAATCTCTTCCCCCGGGCACAGCCCCTGGGTCCAAGTGGTGTTTCCGTTCAACTGGGCCAGTTCCACGTTCAGCTCGTTCACCAAGAACATCATCTGCTTGCGCATACGAGCGCTGCCAATCCCGTTGTGATATGGGGTCACAGTTTGAACATTCGACCACTGGGGTCCTGGAGGCAAAGGGGCATTGGGAATGTTGTTGGAGATCTCCGCGAAACCGGCTCCGCAGGTCGCCTCCGCGTGATGGGAATAGGGCACCGGGCCGAAGACCTGATAATCGTTCGGCAGCTTCCGCCAGCCGGAGGCCGGCCCCATATAGCCCTCGTGCCACAGGTCCGTGGCGTTCCAACGGATGGTGCCCACGTTGGTGTTCGCGGTGGTCCCGGTCAGGCGCACTGCACCGCTGACCTCCAGGAGCTGCTGCGCGGCAGGAAGCGGGGTGGGCGCGCCCATGGCCACGCGGCCACCGGCCTCCACCACCATGCGCTCGATGTTGTTCGTGCGGAAGTTCAGCTCCGTGGCGTCCGTGGTGCCGAGGTAGTCGTTGATCGGGTTCACCAGGTCATTGCCCGTAAGGCCCCAGGCGGCGGAGCCCACGCTCACGCGCACCCACTGGGCGAGCGTGCCGTCGTAGTAGTAATAGCCGGCCACACCATCGGTCTGGTAGATGGTCATGCCATCCACCCCTGCGGGGCGCTGCGCCGTGGTCATCCGCGGCACCAGGAAGCCCTTCTTGGCGTTCGCCGGCAGGGCGCTGACGTCGATGTCCAGGATGGCCGTGGGGCTGGGGGCGGCACCATTGGCGTTGATGCCGATGTTGTTCTGGGCGGCCAGGCCCATGCTCAGGCCCAGCGTCAGTACCGTCAGGGAGGTCCTCATGGCCGTGCGGTTCTTGGGTTGCGCGTTGGTCATGGTCAGGGCTTGCTGCGTTGGTTGAGCTGCTCCAGGCGGTCCAGCAGCGCCTTGCGTTGATCATCGGTCAGGCGTGGGCTTCGCTCCACATCCTGTCGCATTCGTTGCCATTCCTCCTGGGTGAGACCATTGGAGAAGGTCATTTCCTCCAGGACGCGCAGGTCGCGCTCCAGTTCGGCGATGTACAGGGCCTGCTCCTCCACGGTGCGCCAGAGGCCGGTGCTCAACTCACCCAGGGAGGTGCGTTCCCCCGTCTCCCAATCCGTCCGTGAGGGCATCGACGGAAGGTGGCGGTTCTCGGCCAGGTACTGTTCCAGCGCGTTGAGGGGGACGAAGCGATGGTCCGCGGCGCTGCTGGCATCCTCGGGCTTCACGGCATCATCGAAGTAGCGGTCGAACACGTGGTCCGAAAGCTGCAGACCGCCGTCGACCACCCGGTCCTGGGCGCGGATGGTGCCCGGACCGCGATACACGCCTGCGGTGGCCGCCCATTGCGGGGTGCCCACCATCAGCGCGTGACCGTTCAACAGCGTGTAATCACCCGTGTTGTTGAACGGGGTCGGTTGCTTCACCTCCCCCCAGACCTTGAAGACCGGTCGGGTGGTGTTCAACCCCCAGAGCAGACCCGTGGGGAATACCGCCGGGGTGGTGTAGTGGGTGGACCCGGGGTTCACACTGGAACCCGGCATGTAGGACCAGATCGTGCTTTGGAAGGTGAGGCCGGAGGTCAGCAGGACACGGGGGCTGACCCCTAACACGGCAGACTTGAGGTAGTTGATCTCGATGATGATGTTGTCCGTGCCGTTCCAGAAATACGGCGGATTGAGCGGGAAGACCACGTCGCCGGCACCGACCCGCAAGTTGCTGGAGTTGAAGCGCACCGGGGAGGCGTTCATGCCATTGCCGGTGGCCTGGTCGATGCCCGTGGCCGGAAGGGACGCGAGCGCGGTGCTGGCCACCTTGACGTTGATGTTGAGCACGCAACCGGGCACCGGTGAGTTCGGGTCATCATCCAGAGAGGTCACCGCCAGCTGGGTGATGTTGCCCGCGCACAGGTTGAACGGCGGGTTGGCCAGTTCGCTGCCAAGGATGAGGTACTGCACCCGGCTTCCGGCGGATTGGGCCGTCTGGCTGGTGGGGAAGGGCGTCTCCCGCAATCGCTGAGGGGCGGCGGCACTGGTCTGGAAGTTGGCCACCCCGCCTTGCGTCTGGCCCGGAGCACCGCACACCAGGTTGAAGTCGGTGTAATCCTGTCCGGTCACCACGGTCTCGATGTTCTCCAGCCGCGTGAAGAGAGGCCCCACGCGCAGGAACTGGTTCTGATTGGTGGCGGTGCAATTGGCGCTGAGTTGCAGGGTGGTGGCGTTCACCACGTTCAGGATGGTGGCGCCGACGGGGATGCCCGTTCCGCTCACATACATGCCGGCGGAAAGCCCCGCCGTGGACGGGATGGTGATGTTGGCGCTGCCGTTGGTGGTGTTCATGCCTTGGATGGCGCGCACCCCGCCACCCTCGTGGTAGTTGAGCGCATCGTTGTACCGCAACACCCCGTTCGCCGTGGTGAGGCTGTACGAACTGCCCGGATAGACCGGCGCCTGCTTGAAGAGGCGCATGGCCCCGTTGACATGCAGGGCCTCCGCGGGCGTGGTGGTGCCCACTCCCACAAAGCCGTTCGTTCCGCTGATGGTGATCCTCGGGTTGGCCGCACCGTTGGTGTTGATCCGCATGTCATCGTTGCTGCCCGCCACCGTGCCGATGAAGTTGGTGGCCACGTTGGTCCCCGCATTCCCGGACTCCGACCACCCGAAGCCGGTGGCCATCCGGTTCCATGTGGCCCCGTCGTGATAGTACAGGCCCACCGCGTTCTTCGGATCATAGGTCGCCGGATTGTCGGTCTGGTAGACCCAGAGACCGGCGGTGGGGCCAGGCAGTGCCAGGCGCTCGGTGTAGGTCATCCGCGGAATGAGCAGGCCGCGGTTGGTGGCCTCCAGTTCCAGCAAGGCATTGGCGTTCGCCGGCGGAGCCCCTGTGGTGTTGATCGCCACGTTCTGGGCGGTGGCCGGAACGGCGAGAACACCGGAGAACAACAGGACGTACAGCTGGCGCGAGCGTAGCGTCTTCTTCATGGAACGAAGCGTTGGATAGCGTTTCGGTGCGGAAAAAGCCTGATGGACATCAGACAAAAGTAACGTGACCTTGGTTCGACGGCAACACCAAGGAGCCACATCGGTCCGGATGGTTGGAAGGGAGCCACGATGCGCTGCAAAGGCAGGAGGAAGACGCCAACCCCGGGGAAGAGTTGCCCGTTAGTTATCAACAGGCTGTGACTGAGGGGGATGTGCGCCTCAACGCACCAGCAGCCGACCGCGACCGAGCGGGGCGCCCAATGGGGCGCGGGTGACCACTTCATACAGCCCTGTCGGTACGGCCGCCAGTGGGATCCGGAGCGACGCAGGACCTCGGTCGAGGGGCTGGGTGCCACGCGCCAGCGGCCGACCAGAGAGGTCGAGCAGTTCCCAGGTGTAGGTGCCCGGGACAGGTGCCTCGAAGGTGAGCACGACCTGGTCATCCGCCGGATTCGGGCTGAGCATCATCGGTAGGCCGAACCCCACGATGGCCGTGACCTCATTGGAGAGGTGACCCGTTCCTCCGTCGAGGTCGAGCTGGCGAAGGCGGTACCGGTTGAGGCCGGACAGCGGCGTGGGGTCCGTGAACGCGTAATCCGTCCTGGACTGGCTGGATCCTTGGGCCTGGACCTCGCCGATCGCAACGAGCTCGCCATGCGCTCCAGCGCGCTCAATGACGAACCGGTCGCTTTCATGTTCGCTCAACGTGGACCAGGTGAGGTGGACCTGGCCACCATCCACTTCGGCCAGCGGACCGACCAGTTCGACCGGGAGAACGGTACAGTCCAGGCTGGCCCCTCCGGAGAGGGTCCAGGTAAGGTCGAATGCCAGGCCGCTGCGGCTGTAGTTGCTGACGTAGAGCGAGTAGATCTCGCCGGCCGTCACCGTAAGCTCGTTGCTGAACGGTGGCCCGCCGCCGCCTTCGGAGTCATTCGTGGCCGAGGTGGACAGTCCCGTGTTGCCGGACGTGCCGCTGTAGTTGCAACGTACCGGTGGGCCGCCCGGGGAGCACGTGAGCGAGCTCATCGGGCCCCACACTGCGAAATCGTAGTCATCGGTCACCGTATCGGGCTGGATCGTGAACTCGATGGTGCCCGAGGCGGATGGCGAGAAGTGGTACCACACACCCTGGATCTCGTCGGTGGAAAGGCAACCACGGTTGTTCACCGTGAGGTCGGCCTTCACACCGGTATGCACGGGTTGATAGTTGATGGTGGAGGAGCCGCAGACCGTCTCACCGCCGAAGCAGTCCGCGCGGTCCGGAGCGGGTGAGGTGCAACTGGTCCCCTGTGCGTGCACCAGGCCCGTGGTCGGGTTCGGGCCGTCGCTGAAGATGATCCCGTCCTCAAGCTGCAGGAGATAGCTGATCTCGTTCTCCCAAGGACTGTTCGCGGTGTAGTCGATGGTGAGCAGGTCGAATTCGTTGAAGGGGATGTAGAACACGCCCTGCTGACCATTGGTCAGGGTGAAGTTCTGCACCGGACCCGCACCGAGGGTGATCCCCACGGTCGAGCCGTCCCACCCATCACCGTAGGAGTCCTGCAGACGAAGGACATAATAACAGTCGCCGGTCAGGGCAGGCTCCTTTATGCACAGGTTGAAAGTGCCCGAGCTCGCGTTCGTCCATACCCGCAGGTAATAGGTGTCACCCGGTACGAGGTCAAGGTCCGTGAAGCTGAGGTAGGGCATGCTTCCCGGTCCGTCGGACGCGTCGCATTCGATGAGGGTGAACGTGCCGCCACAGGCTGTGGCACTATACAGGGCCATGTCGACATTGCCCGTTGATCCGGCCGCTGCTTCGATGGTGATGGCTCCGGAGGCCGGTGCCACGATCGTGAACCACACATCACGATTGGGGGTCATTCCGCAGCCCGGATCGGGAATGCCGCCTGTGGCCGTGGCGCCTGTGGTGGTGTAGGTGGAAGGGATGCATGAGGTGGATGGCGTGATCGCGATCGCGGAGCATGGATCATCGTTCGTCAGACCCTGGATGCAGATGGACCCGTTCATGCCGTTGTTCGCACCGGCTCGCTGGACGCGGATGAGGTACGGGTCACCGACGACACTGGCGAAGCTGACCGTTTCGTTCACACCGGCACCGCCTGCATTGGCGCAGGCCACCACGGTATATGGACCTCCGCATGCGCCTGTCAACACGTGCAGGATCGCATCATCCGATCCGGATGGGTCGAAGGTCACCGTGGTGGATGTGGAAAGGGCGGTGAACCAGCCGAACGCATCATCGTTGCTGCTGGCCGAACAGCCTGTTGGAACGGGAGCATTGGCCACATAGCTCCCCGGCTTGTTGAAGGTCTGCCAGGAGCAACCCACGGAAACCGCGTACTGATTCGTCCCGGCATAGCTGCATGCATCGCTGGTGGTCTGGGCCTGCAGCAAGGTCGGGAAGGCCAGGGCGCAACAGGTGAGGACCACGCAACCACGCCGCAGACGACCTATTGGATCTTGGATATGGGGCTTGGCCTGGGTCATGTCCATATCATTGGTCTTGTTCGCCGACCTCCAGACGTCCCGCGTGGTCCAGCGGTCGGTGGGTGAGGTGAACGCCCATCAATGCTGCATCCGCGATGAAGGCAGGCAGATCAAGCGGTACGTGGGTGAGCACCTTCACCGGTCCGCCTTGTGGCTTCATGGAGACCCTTGCGTCGGGGTCAGATGCACGAAGCTGCTCGATGAGCAGTTTCTGCTGCAGGGGACTGATGAGGCCCTCCTGCACGAACACGTAACTGTGTTCATCGGCGAGCTCTTGGGCGTTCACCGTTCCGATGAACGACAGCATGAGCAGCAGGGTGCCGGTGCGAAGGCGCATGCGCGGGCAGTTTGTCGCGCTTGTACGCACAAGTGCCGCCCGGGTTGCAGGTGGGCGGGGCCGCTGGTGGCAGGGTCAGTAGCGCAGGACGGGCCAGGCTTCGCGCTGTCCGGCCGCAGTTGTCAGGGCCAGGGTGTAGCTCCCTGAAGGCAGATCATCCATCGGGATGCGAATAAGGCGGGCACCTGGTCCCGGAGGGATCGCCTGAGCACGGACGGTCCGCCCCATCGCATCATGAAGCGTCAGCATGGCCGCGTCAGCGGCCGTGCCCTCGTACTGAAGGAGCAGGGGGCCGTTGGAGGGGTTGGGGAACGGCGCGTTCTTTCCGCCGGCCCGGAAGACCGCCGTGGTGGTGGCCACCCGCGTTTCATACCCGCTGTCATCCACCTCGGTCAACCGGTAGTAGTTCAATCCGTGGTAAGGTGTTGTGTCCCGGAACTGATAGGAGAGCTGCATCTGGCTGTGGCCTGCCGCAGGGACTGAACCGATGGCAGCGAAGAGCTCACCGTCCGCCGAACGCTCCAGGATGAAGCGGTCCGAAGCGGTCTCCGTGGCCGTCTCCCACGCGATGAGCACATGGTCGGTCGCCGCCTCTGCGGAAAGGCCGATCAGCTCCAGGGGCAGGACGGTGCAGTCCAGGGAGGCCCCGTTGGTCAGGTTCCAATCCAGGCTGAACTGCTGGCCGTTCGCGCTGAAGTTGTCCACGTAAAGGATGTAGATCTGGCCAACGAGGACGTTGAAGGTGCTGACCCACCGATCGCCCCCCGCACCCTCGGTGACGTCGGTGGCGCCGTTGCCGCATCCGGTGGGACCGGTCGGAGCGGCATACGAGCACCGCAAGGGTGGGCCCACGGGTGGACAGGTCACGGCGGACATGGGCCCCCATACGGCGAAGTCATAGTCAGTGGGAACAGCAGGGTTGATGGTGAAGCCGATGGTGCCGGCCGCGCTGGGGCTGAAGTAGTACCACGTGCCCTGCCGTTCCCCACTGGCGAGGCAGCCTTGGTTGCTGGCGTTCAGGTCGGCGGTGCAGCCGGTGTTGTTGGTGTTGTTGTTGAAGCTCTGGTTGTTGCAGATCGTGGAGCCGCCTGAGCAGTCCTCCGGGAAGGTGGTGCCCACGGTGGATTGGAACGCGCAGATGTTGAACGAGCCCTGCTGGCCGTTGTAGCCCCACATGCGCAGATAGTAGGTCTGCCCCGGGGTGAGCGGGTTGCACCGGCGGTCGATCCGGGGCATGAGCCCGATCGCATCATCGTTGCACTGGATGCTGGTGAACGGTCCCGCGCAACTCGGGGCCGAGTAGAGCTCCATGGCCCCGTTGGTCATCGTGCCGATGGCGGTCTCGATGGTCACCACCCCGTTGGCCGGGGCCGTGAAGGTGAACCACACATCCCCGCCGGTGTAAAGGCCGCAGCCCGGGGCCGGGGCTCCGGTGGTGGCTGTGGCGCCGATGTTCGAGTACGTCAGCGGGATGCAGGAGGACAGCACCGGGAGCGGATTCGCACCGCAGGGATCGTTCCCGGTCATCGGTGGGGGCGGTGGGATCGTGTACGCGCAGATCGAGAAGGTGCCGTTGTTGTCGCCGCCGAACTCCCAAAAGCGCACATACACGGTACTGCCCGGGGTGAGGCCGGTGGCGTTGATGTATGGCATCAAGCCGTTCGCGCTGCCATCATCATCGCAGGCCACCTGGGTGAAGGGCCCGCTGCATGAAGGGGCGGTGTACAACGCCATGCCGCCGTCGGTGATGATGCCGGTGTTCGAGTCGAGGATAAGCACTCCGCTTGCGGGCACCACCACGGAGAACCACACGTCGCTGCCGGTGTAGAACGCACAGGTGGGGGCAGGCGGCCCGGTGGTGGCCGTGCTGGACGCCGTGGTGCCGTTCTGGAAGACGCAGCTCAGGCCCGGGGTGAGCGGGGTGGCGCCGCAGGGATTGTCGTTCGCGGGCGGGGGAGGCGCCGCACCGATGCTGAAGGTGCCCGGGCATGGGCTGGCCGGGGTGGGCCAGGTGTCGAACCAGATGTAGTACTGGGTGCCGGCGTTCAGCGTGACGGTGATGGTGGTGCTGTTGCCTGCGTTGCCGTCGCCGTACACGCAGGTGCCTCCACCGTTCGGGCAGCCGGCCCATACCTGCACGGAGCTCCAGGTCTGACCCGTGACATTGATGTTATACGCACCCGTGACCGAAGGGGTCAGCACGTACAGCGCTTCGTTGCCGTTCTTGTAAGCTGCATTATCACCGGTGCCGCAGAGGGCGCCCGGCACGTTGGTGGAGTTCAGGTCGTTGGTGGCACCGCAGGTCAGCGCCTGATTGGTGATCGGCAGGCTGGCCGGGTTCAGCACGGTGGCGCCTGCGCACGTGGTGGCATGCCCGCGGTGGAACGTCGCCAGCGCCAGGACCGCCAACAGCGATCTCCGGATCATGGCGCGCCGAAATGGCGGTCGGTGCACGTGCGGGGTCATGGCTTAATGGGACCCGGAGCGGACGTACGCATCATAGAGCTTCGGATAGGCATCGATCCAGGCGCGTTTGGCGGCCGACCGAGCGGCATCATCAGGCGGACCGGCTTCCTGCAGTGACCAGTTACCATCCGGCGTGGGCACCAAGGCCCGATAGGTCGGAACACCGGGCCACATCACCTCGACCCCGAGCAGAGGCACACCGCGCACCTGAAGCACCGTCACCAACGCGTCCAGATCGAGGTCGGTCACCGGCGTGAACTTCGCCAGGGTGCGATCCGCAGCGAGGTGGAGCGGCACCACCTGGTCATGGTCGTGCAGCGTATGGATGGTCACCTTCTCCAACGTGCCGCTGAGCGGAAGGAAGAAATGCAGGAACACATCGACACCGGCCACGCTTTGGGCGGAGGCGACGCGCGGCCCGGCGGTCAGCACCGCCAGTAGGAAGAGAAAGGTTCTGCGTAGAACCATGATCGGGCAACGACTCGGAAGCGTGCAAGCAAGTTACGGAACAGGATCGGAGGACAACGATCGGAGTTATCCACAAGACGTGGATCGGCGGTGCGGTTGCTTATGGGCGTGGGTCCACCACGATCCTCGCACTGCCCAGCGGTCCGCCGTCAGCGCCCTCCAACACCAGCATGTACAGTCCGCCGGCGGTACCCGCGAGCGAAAGCTCCAGGCGGTCGTCATTCCCGTTCCAAGGCACGACACCCTGTCGGATGCACGTTCCATCCGGGGTCCGCAGCGTGTAATGGATGACCGGGGAGGCGGACCGTGGCAGCTGCACGATGATGCGGTCCGTCGCGGGGTTGGGCTGCACCACCAGGTACGGTCGGTCCCCACCCACGACGGCGGCCACCGTGGAGCTCAGCGCAGCGGTGCCATCGCTGTACAGCAGCCGGAGGCGATAGTAGTTCAGCCCATGCTCCGGTGATCCGTCCAGGAACCCGTACTCGATCCGCTCGAGGGAGTGCCCGGCCGCGGGACGCTCTCCGATGGGGATGTAGTCCACGTCATCGGTCGAGCGTTCCACGACGAAGTGGGATGAACCGGACTCGCTCTGGGTCGCCCAGGACAGGTGAACGCCGTCGGCCTGTACATCCGCCTCGGGACCGATCAGCTCCACAGGCAGCACCGTGCAGTCCAGGGACGCGCCGTTCGTCAAGGTCCAGTCCAGCGTGAAGGCCTGTCCGGTGACATCGAAGTTGTCGATGTACATGATGTAGATCTGCCCGGCGACGATGTTCAAGGGTGCCACCCAGCCATTGCCGAACTCGTTCTCCGAAGCGTCCACCGCCCCGTTGCCCATCCCCGTGAGGAACGCCGCCGCACCCGGATAGCCCGGCACGTTCGGTGGATAGGCCCAGGAACACCGGATGGGGTTTCCGACCGGTGGGCAGGTGATGGTGCTCATCGGGCCCCAGATGGCGAAGTCGTAGTCGATGTTGGCCGCAGGTTGGATGGTGAGCGCCGCAGTGCCCGAGGCCGATGGGGAGAAGTAGTACCAGGTCCCCTGCCGCTCATTGCCGTCCAGGCAGCCGTTGTTCGCCGCCGTGAGGTCCGTGGTGCACCCGGTGAAATCGGCGTTGTTGTTGATCTGCTGGTCGTTGCAGATGGTGAACGCGCCGGCGCAGTCCTCCTGCGGGGTGGTGGGCGTCGCCGGCGCACTGACGCAGATGTTGAAGATGCCGGTGCTCCCGCCATACCCCCAGACCCTGATGTAATAGGTGGTGAACGGGGTCAGTGGGGCGCAGCGGAAGTCAAGCTCCGGCATCAGCAGACCGCCGAAGAAGTCCTCATCGTCGTTGCAGCCTCCAGGCACCAGAGCCAGTGCGCCGCAGGTCCCTGTGTACAGCTGCATCGCCGCATCGCCCAAGGTGATCGCCCCGGTCTCGATGTGCACCTCCCCGTTGGCCGCCGTGGTGAACGTGAACCAGATGTCCGTGTTCGGCGCGGTGCTGCATGTCGGCGCGGGGGCCGTGCCCGAAGCGGTGGAACCGACATTGGTGAAGTGCAGCATGGTGCAGGTCGGAAGCACCGGCAGGGCGATCGCCGACCCGCAGTTGTCGTTGGTCAACGGTGGTGGTGGCGGGATGCAGCTGATGTTCAGGGGAGCGCATCCGCCCGTGGCGCAGGGATTGAAGAGGCTCGCGTAGCGATCGACCAGGACACGCAGCTGGCCGGTGAAGTTCGCCGCCCAGGTGACCTGCGATTGCAGCCCGCAGTAGTCGTCATTGGTCGCGAGCGACCCGCCTCCCGCATTGTTGTAAAGCGTGATCTGCGTGTCGTAGGTGGCCCCACAGGTGTTGAACGTGTAGATGTTCCCTGCCGTGACATTCAGCAGCGCATACTGGCCTCCGTTCACACAAGGGACCGTCATGCTGCCCGGACAAGGAGGTGTGATCGCCCCCCCGGCGATCACGGTGTTGTTGTTCGGGCATTGGGCCGAAGCCCTGAAGGGAACGCCGGAGAGCGCCAGCGTGATCAGCAGGGAGCACGGTCGGTACCAAGGTGTCGTCATGGTGCTCCGCTTCGTTGCCCTTGGAGCTCCAACATCCGCTGGTAATCACCGGGATGTTCATGGATGTAGGCCGCCTTGCGCACCAGCGCGTCGTCGACCGGCGCCATGTCGCCCATCGGAGAGGCCGTGGAGGTACGCATTGGCAAGGGGCCATCACCGCTGATCTGGATCAGCTGAAAACCGTGTTCGAACAGGAGTTGTGCCAGCTGGGCCGCCTGGACGACCTCTGGGCCGTGGAAGTGCAGGGTCCTTTTCGGCTGGTCATAGTGCACTTCCGTACTTGGGAGCCAGTTGACGACCGCCCCGAGCATCGGCTTCACCCCGGCCCCCGGATGCAGAGGTGCGATCACCGCTTCGGCATGCATGCCATCCTGAGCGTGAACAGGTGGGGCGCACGCCAGGATCAGGCAAAGGCTCGAACTGCGGAACAGCCGCTTGGCGGCTGCATGCACGCTACGGCCCGATCGAACGGCGCACCTCCTTGGATCCTTCATGGCTCCCTGTCCCGAAGCGGGATCAACGCACCAAGCTACGGTGCGATGCCCATGAAGGTCAAGCCCTTTGGGGGGCGATCATCAACAGCTGGTGTTCAAACCGATGCGCTCGCTCCCAAGGCCAGCACCATGCGCCCCGGGTATTGTTCCAGCGCCGTTCCGAGGCATTCCACCGCTTTGCGGAGCTTGTCCTGCTCCAGCACATAGGCCAGCCGCACCTGCCGTTTTCCCGTGGCCGGTTCGGCATAGAACCCGCTGCACGGGGCCATCATCACCGTGTGGCCGTCGTGGCTGAAGGACTCCAGCAGCCACTGGCAGAAGGCGTCCGCATCGTCGATGGGCAGCTCGGCCACGCAGTAGAAGGCGCCCTTGGGCCTGGGGCAGAGCACACCGGGGATGGCGTTCAGTCCGTCCACGAGGATGTCGCGGCGCTGGCGGTATTCACCGATCACCTCATTGAAGTATGAAGGGGGCGTGCGGAGGGCCGCCTCGCTGGCGATCTGGCCGAAGGTGGGAGGGCTCAACCGGGCCTGGGCGAACTTCAGCACGGTGTCAAGCAGTTCGGTATTGCGGGTGATGAATGCACCGACCCGGGCGCCGCACATGCTGTAGCGCTTGCTCACGCTGTCGATCAGGATCGCGTGCTGGTCGAGGCCCTCCAGCGACAAGGCACTGATGTGGGCCGCCCCATCGTAGCAGAACTCGCGGTAGACCTCGTCGGCGAAGAGGAAGAGGTCGTGCTTCAGCACGATCTCACGCAGGCGTTCCAGCTCGGCCTTGCTGTAGAGATAGCCGGTGGGGTTGCCGGGGTTGCAGATCAGGATGCCCTTGGTGCGCGGGGTGATGAGGGCCTCGAAGGCGCTGATGGCCGGCAGCGCGAAGCCTTCCTGGATGGTGCTGCGCACAGGCACCACCTTCACGCCGGCGGCCAGCGCGAAGCTGTTGTAGTTGGCGTAGTAGGGTTCGGGAATGATGAGCTCATCCCCTGGCTCGAAGCAGGCCATCATGCCGAAGAGCAGCGCCTCGCTGCCTCCGTTGGTGACAATGATCTGCTCGTGGGTCACCGGGATGTGATACTCGGCATAGTAGCCGGCCAGTCCTTTTCGATAGCTCTCGAAACCGGCGCTGTGGCTGTACTCGATCACGCTGCGGTCCAGCTGACGGATGGCGTTCAAGGCCACCTCCGGGGTTCGGATGTCGGGCTGTCCGATGTTGAGGTGAAGGACGTTGACCCCGCGTTTCCGGGCGGCCTCGGCGTAGGGGACGAGCTTGCGGATGGGGGAGGCCGGCATCAGGCGGCCCTTGGTGGAGATGGCGGGCATCGGGGTCTGGCGAGTGTGGCGCGAAGTTCGGCGTTCCGTCGGCAAGGTCGACCAACGAAGAAGCCCCGCCGGTATGGCGGGGCTTCCAAAGCGGATCCGAGGATGGATCAGTTCGTCTTCTCCACCGGGGCCATGGGGCTCTGCTCCTTCACCGGCGAGGCGGGGGTCTCAGGACCGGCCTCCACCGTGCCCTTGATGCGCACCACCTTCTCGGGGGCGTTCGTGGCGTTGCTGCTGATGGTCACGCTCTTGTTGATCGGGCCGGGACGCTTGGTGTCGTACTTCACCGTGATGGTGGTCTTGGCGCCGGGCTTGATCGGGGCGGTGTCGCACTTGGGCACCGTGCATCCGCAGCTGCCTTTGCAGTTGGTGATGATCAGGGGCTGATCGCCCGTGTTGGTCACGATGAACTCGCAGGTGCCGTTCGCCCCGTTGGCGATGGTGCCGTAGTCGTGCACTTCCTTGTCGAGGCTGATCTGCGGACCGGTGCCGCCCACGGGCTTGGCATTGTCCTGGGCCATGGCGCCGAGGAAGAGGGCGCTCAGACCGAACGAGAGAAGGAACTTCTTCATGGGATGGGTCGGGTTTCTTGCGTTACTGGATCAAAACTACGGACCGGTCCCTGCGGGGTTCCGACATTAACAAGACCTTAACAGGACCCGGGTCCGCGTGAAGGAGAGCTGCCGATCGCGTGCCGATCCGATGCCCAGGGCTACCTTTGCCGGCCTCGAAGCCAAGACCGGCGCGGCTTTGCTTGAAGCACATGCCCCGATGAGCACCACCGAGATCCCCAAGCGATACGACCCCAGCCAGGCCGAAGGGCGCTGGTATGCCCACTGGATGGACAAGGGCTACTTCCGCAGCGTGCCCGACGGCCGCGAGCCCTACACCGTGGTGATCCCCCCGCCCAACGTCACGGGCGTGCTGCACATGGGGCACATGCTCAACAACACCATCCAGGACGTGCTGGTGCGCCGCGCCCGCATGCTGGGAAAGAACGCCTGCTGGGTGCCGGGAACGGATCACGCGAGCATCGCCACCGAAGCGAAGGTGGTGCGGTTGCTCGGCGAGCAGGGCATCAAGAAGAGCGCGATCGGCCGGGAGGAGTTCCTCAAGCACGCCTTCGCGTGGAAGGAGAAGTACGGCGGGGTGATCCTGGAGCAGTTGAAGAAGCTCGGCGCCAGCTGCGACTGGGACCGCACACGCTTCACCATGGAAGCCGACCTGAGCGATGCCGTCATCGACGTGTTCATCGACCTGCACAGGAAGGGCCTGGTGTACCGCGGCCTGCGCATGGTGAACTGGGACCCGCAGGCCCTCACCGCCGTGAGCGACGAGGAGGTGATCTACAAGGAGGTCAACTCGAAGCTGTACCACCTGCGGTACAAGGTGGAAGGCACGGCCGACGAATGGGTGACCATCGCCACCACGCGCCCTGAGACCATCCTGGGCGACACCGCCGTGGCCGTGCACCCCGAGGACGAGCGCTACGCGCACCTGAAGGGCAAGCGCGTGCTCGTGCCGCTGATCGACCGCAGCATCCCGGTGATCTTTGATGAGTACGTGGAGCGCGAGTTCGGCACCGGTGCGCTGAAGGTGACGCCCGCGCACGACGTGAACGACCACGAGCTGGGCAAGAAGCACGGGTTGGAGACCATCGACATCCTGGAGCCCAACGGCACGCTCAGCGCCGCTGCCCAACTGTACGTGGGCGAGGACCGCTTCGTGGTGCGCAGGAAGATCGCGAAAGAGCTGGAGGCGCAGGGCCATCTGGTGAGGACCGAGGACATCCAGAACAAGGTGGGCACCAGCGAGCGCACCGATGCCGTGATCGAGCCGCGCCTATCACTGCAGTGGTTCGTGAAGATGGGCGAGCTCGCCAAGCCCGCATTGGAGGTGGTGAAGGACGGCCGCGTGAAGCTGCACCCGCAGAAGTTCGCGAACACCTACACCTACTGGATGGAGAACGTGCGCGACTGGTGCATCAGCCGCCAGCTGTGGTGGGGCCAGCGCATCCCGGCGTGGTACAACGAGGCCGGTGACGCGGCGGTGTGCCGCACCGAGCAGGAGGCCATCGCCCAGTTCAAGGCCGCCGGCCAGAGCACCAAGGGCATCAGGCAGGACGAGGATGTCGTTGACACCTGGTTCAGCAGCTGGCTGTGGCCCATCAGCGTGTTCGACGGCTTCAAGGACCCGGACAACGCCGACATCAAGTACTACTACCCCACGAACGACCTGGTGACCGCGCCGGAGATCCTCTTCTTCTGGGTGGCGCGCATGATCATGGCGGGCATGGAGTACCGCGGCGAGGTGCCCTTCAAGAACGTGTACCTCACCGGCATCGTGCGCGACAAGCTGGGCCGGAAGATGAGCAAGAGCCTGGGCAACAGCCCCGACCCGCTCGACCTCATCGCGAAGTACGGCGCCGACGGCGTGCGCACCGGCATGCTTTTCAGCAGCCCGGCCGGCAACGACCTGCCCTTCGACGAGAGCCTCTGCGAGCAGGGCCGCAACTTCAGCAACAAGATCTGGAACGCGTTCAGGCTGGTGAAGGGCTGGACCGTGGCCCAACAGGAGCAGCCTGCCGCGAACGCAGCCGCCGTGGCCTGGATGCGCAGCCGCGTGGAACGCAGCACCGCCGAACTCGATGGGCTCTACGACCAGTTCCGCATCAGCGAGGCGCTGATGACCACCTACAAGCTGATCTGGGACGACCTGTGCAGCTGGTACCTGGAGAGCATCAAGCCCGCCTTCGTGGACGGTGTGGCCCAGCCCATCGACGCGGCGACCTACGAGGCCACCATCGGCCTGTTCGAGGACGTGCTGAAGCTGCTGCACCCCTACATGCCCTTCCTCACCGAGGAGCTCTGGCACCACCTGCGTGAGCGGAAGGAAGGCGAGGACATCATCGTTGCGGCATGGCCGAAGGGCGGTGAAGGCGATGCCAGGCTGGAAGCCGAGGTGCAGCATGCCTTCGACCTGGTGAGCGCCGTGCGCAACACCCGGAACGAGCGCGGTATGAGCCCCAAGGAGAGCCTCGACGCGCAGGTGCAGGGCTCAGCCCCGATGCGGGCTTCCGTGGCCGCCTTGGTGAACAAGCTGGCCAACGTGGGCGCGATCAACGCAGTGGAGAAGGCCAGCGAGGGCAGCGTCACCTTCCTGGTGGGCACCACCACGTACGCCATCGACCTGGGCAGCAACGTGGACGCCGCCGCCGAGGCGAGAAAGGCCGAGGAGGAGCTCAGCTACCTCCGCGGCTTCCTGGCCAGCGTGGACAAGAAGCTCGGCAACGAACGCTTCGTGAGCGGCGCACCGCCGCAGGTGCTGGAGAACGAGCGCAAAAAGAAGGCCGACGCCGAGGCCAAGATCAAGGCGCTGGAGGAGCGGCTGGCGGTGCTGAAGTGATCGAGCGCTGAGGCATATGGGGGCGTCGATCGTCGCGCTACCTTCGCTTCATCGAACGCGACCTGAAATACGCCGCCATCGACATCGGTTCGAACGCCGTGAGGCTGCTCATCGGCGACGTGATCGAGCGGGAGGACCATCCCGTGGTGCGCAAGACCTCCCTGGTGCGCGTGCCGATCCGTCTGGGTGAGGACGTGTTCGCCAGCGGCGCCATCGGAGCCGCCAAGCGCGACTACCTGATCAAGAGCCTGAAGGCCTTTCGGCTGCTGATCGACGTGTACGGTGTGCCGCGCTATCGGTGCTGTGCGACCAGTGCGATGCGCGAGGCCTCCAACAGCGCGGAGACCATCGCCCGCGTGGAGATGGAGACCGGTGTGGACATCGAGGTGATCGGCGGGCGCGAGGAGGGCGACCTGATCTGCAGCACGTTCTGGACGCAGGACCTGCTGAAGGACCGCAGCTACCTGTTCATCGATGTCGGGGGAGGGAGCACCGAACTGACCTGGCTGGAGAAAGGACGCCGCGTGAAGACCGCGAGCTTCAAGGTGGGCACCGTGCGCATGCTGGCCGGCAAGGTGAAGGCACACGTCTGGCCGGACATCGCCGAGTTCCTGGGGGAACTGCGCGCGCAGCATGGTCAGTTGATGGCCGTGGGCACCGGCGGGAACATCAATCGCATCTTCAAGGAGAACGGCAACCGCTACGGTGAGCCGCTGCAGCGGGCGGACATCCAGCGTCATCGCGACCGGATCGCCGGGTACAGCCTGGAGGACCGGGTGAAGCTGCTGCGCTTGCGCGCCGACCGGGCGGACGTCATCATCCCTGCGGCCGACATCTTCCTGCGGGTGCTGGACGCGGCGGAGATCACGGAGATCTTCGTGCCCAAGGTGGGCCTTGCGGACGGGATCGTCTACGACCTGTACATGAAGCAGTACGGACATAAGCGGTATGCGCCTGCGGATCCCGTCGGAGTTCCGGCCTGAGCGGCTGTTGGTGGTGGCGGCCCTGGCCGGCTGCGGCACCGGCCGAGCGGCGTCCCCTCCCTGGGCCATCGGACTGCGCGGGCATGTCGGCTTCCTCTGGCCGCACCGGCCCAGCAGCTGGATCCTCGTGGAGGACCATTGTGTCGCGCCGGAGCTCTTTCTGGAGCGCCGACTTCCAGGCGACAGGCCCTGGCAGCGCCACTATCGCGCACCGTCCTTCGGCGTCGGTGTGCTGTACACGGGCCTGGCCAATCCGGACCGCATCGGGGCCGCAGTGCGGCTGCTTCCGTACCTGCACCTGCCGTTCACCCGCGGTGCGCGAGGCGACCTCGGCATGCGGCTGGGTTGGGGCGTGGGCCTGGTGACCCGGCCTTACGACCGGCGGGAGAACACCAAGCAGATCGCCATCGGTTCGCGGATCAACACCGCCATCCAGCTCATGCTCGCGTATCGGCACCGCTTCGGCCGCACCGAGCTGTCCGCCGGATTCGGCATCGACCACTGGAGCAACGGGTCGTTCGCCCTGCCCAACCTGGGGCTCAACCTGCTGAGCGCGAGCCTGGGCGTGGCGCAGGCCTTGGGACCGGTCGCACCGTACGTGCACACCCCGGACACCGTGCCGTTGGACCGGCCGCGACGGGAGCACAGCGTGGTGGGCGCGCTGTTCTGGAGCGAAACAGGCCGGCCGGAAAGCGGCCGGTACAGCGTGTACAGCCTGATCGGGCAGGTGCAATGGCGGCTCACGCGCAAGTCCGCCCTGGCCGTCGGGGTGGATGCGTTCAACAAGGGCGCGTTGCGCACCGACCATCCCGAGCTGGAGGCCAAGGGACGTGCAGCGCTCACCCAGGCCGGCGTGCACGCAGGCTACGCGCTGCTCTTCGGGCGCGGCGAGCTGTTCCTGCAGATGGGCGTGTACGTGTACACGCCGGTGCCCGAGCAGGCCGCCGTGTTCCACCGGCTGGGTTGCCGGTACCGGATCGCCCGGCATCTTCTGGCGCACATGGCGCTCAAGAGCCACTATGCCGTGGCGGATCACTGGGAGTTCGGATTCGGATACCGATGGTCATGAGGCGCGTGTTTCCCCTGCTGATGGTGCTCCTGGCCGCGTGCGAAGCGGAGCAATGGGACGACTGCGTCACCAGCACGGGTCCACTGCGGGAGGAGGAACGTGCGGTGGGACCCTTCCATCGCGTGGTGCTGGAGGACCGGGTGGACCTGCTGTTGGAGGATCGCACGGCGGGCACGGTGAACGTGGTGGCGGGCGGCAACCTGCTGGACCAGGTGGTGACCGAGGTGGAGGGGGGGGACGTTGACCGTGAGGAACGAGAACCGGTGCAATTGGGTGCGCAGCTTCAAGCCGCGGATCACCGTGCGCGTGCCGATGGATGCCGTGGTGGAGCTGGAGCTGCGCGGAACGGGGAACGTGAGCGCGACGGACACCGTGCGTCAACACGTGTTCCGCATCGAACAGCGGAACGCGCAGGGAACGGTCGAGCTGCAGCTGGCCGTGGATACGTGTTACGTGGGGCTGCACACCGGCGCCGGCGATGTGCGGCTGTCCGGCACCTGCGGCGTGGCCTATCTCTACAACGGTCTCATGGGGCCAATCGATGCGGGCGCGCTGGTGGCGCAGGAGGTGAACGTGAACAACAGCGGCGTGGCCGACATCATCTGCCGTGCTCAGCAGCGCCTGAACGCGCAGCTCTTCGATGTGGGGGACGTACGCTACTACGGGGATCCCGTGCTACAGGCCACGGTGACCGGAAGCGGGTTCGTGGTGCGGTTGGGGCCCTAGGGGCTCATACCCGCCCCCCCTTGATCTCCTCCACCACCGCGGGGTCCAAAAGGGTGGAGGTATCCCCCAAGCTCCCCAATTCATTCTCCGCCACCTTCCGCAGGATGCGCCGCATGATCTTGCCGCTGCGCGTCTTCGGCAGGCCGCTCACGAACTGGATCTTGTCCGGCTTGGCGATGCGGCCGATGCCCGCCACCACGGCCTCGATCACCTCGCCACGCATGTTCTCCACCGCGATGGCGTCGTCGGTGGGGATGGGCTTCTCGCAGACCACGTAGGCGTAGATGCCCTGGCCCTTGATGTCGTGCGGGTAGCCCACCACGGCGCTCTCCACCACGCCCTTGGCCTGGTTGATGGCGTTCTCGATCTCGGCCGTGCCGAAGCGGTGGCCGCTCACGTTGATCACATCGTCCACCCGACCGATGATGCGGTAGCGCCCGTCGGCATCGCGCTTGGCGCCATCGCCGGTGAAGTAGTAGCCTTTATAACTGCTGAAGTAGGTCTGGCGGCAGCGCTCATGGTCGCCCCAGGTGGTGCGCAGGATGCTGGGCCAGGGGAACTTCATGCACAGCAGACCTTCCACTTCATTTTCGGTGATCTCCTTGCCTTCAGGCGTGAGCAGCACAGGTTGCACGCCGGGCAGGGGCCACGCGGCGTGCGCGGGCTTCTCGTCGTTCACGCCTGCCATGGTGCTGATCAATATGCCGCCGGTCTCGGTCTGCCACCAGGTGTCCACAATGGGGCAGCGGTCCTTGCCCACGTGGATCTTGTACCAGTTCCACGCCTCCTCGTTGATGGGCTCGCCCACGCTGCCGATCACACGCAGGGAGTCCAGCGAGTAGGCCAGCACGTGGTCCAGTCCGGCGGCCATCAGGCTGCGGATGGCGGTGGGGGCGGTGTAGAAGATGTTCACGCCGTGCTTGTCGATCACCTGCCAGAAGCGGCCCGCATCGGGGAAGGTGGGCACGCCCTCGAACACCAGGGTGGTGGCGCCGTTCAGCAGCGGACCGTAGATGATGTAGCTGTGACCGGTGATCCAGCCCACATCGGCCGTACACCAGTACACGTCGCTCTCCTCGTATTGGAACACGTTGCGGAAGCTGTAGTCCGTGTACACCATGTAGCCGCCGCAGGTGTGCACCACGCCCTTGGGTTTGCCTGTGCTGCCGCTGGTGTAGAGGATGAAGAGCGGGTCCTCCGCGTCCATGATCTCGGCAGGGCAGTGCTTGTCCACATGGGGTAGTTCCTCGTGCAGCCACACATCGCGGCCTTCCACCATGTTCACGCTCCAGCCCAGGCGCTCGGTCACGATCACCTTCTGCACGGTGGGGCAGGTCTCCAGCGCCTCGTCCACCACGCGCTTCACGGGGATCTGCTTGTGCCCGCGGTTCAGGCCGTCGCTCGTCAGCACCATCGTGGCCTCGGCATCCTGGATGCGGTCGCTCAGGCTCTGTGCACTGAAGCCGCAGAACACCACGCTGTGGATGGCCCCGATGCGCGCGCAGGCCAGCGTGGCGATCACCAGCTCGGGCACCATCGGCATGTAGATGCAGATGCGGTCGCCTTTTTTCGCACCGTTCCGCTTCAGCACGTTGGCGTACTGGCACACCTGCTCATGCAGTTCGCGGTACGTGAGGCGCACGAAGCGTTCCTTCGGGTCGTTCGGCTCCCAGATGATCGCCAGCTTGTTGCCGCGTTGCTTGAGGTGGCGGTCCAGGCAGTTCTCGGTGATGTTCAGCTTGCCACCGATGAACCACTTCACGTTGGGCGTTTCGAAGTCCCATTCGAGGACCTTGTCCCAGTGGGTGTGCCAGGTGAAGCCGGAGGCGATCTCATCCCAGAATCCTTCCGGGTCACGGATGGCTTCGGTGCAGGCGTCGTCGTATTCGGTTCGGGTGCGGATGCGGTTCAGGGCCATGCAGGAAAAGTAGCATGCGGTCGGGGAATGAGGCGGCGACGTGGAGGACGCGGGAGGCCGTCGCAGAGTGGGCCTTCCGATCGTCCTCGACAGGATCCGAACAATGGGGCTGGGGCAGGCCGGTCGGGAACGGCCGCTAGTCCCGCACCCAGGTCACGGTGGGTGAGCGTTCGCCGGAGGGCAGCAGGACAACCGCACCGTAGACCCCACGGGCCAGGTGGGAGACATCGAACGATGAGCGTGGGCCTTCAGGACGCGTGCGCCAGACCTCACGGCCGGTGGCATCCATCATCACGAGGATCGAGCCCGGTCCGATCGGGTGCCAGAGCAGGTCCACACGTCCTGACCCCGGGTTCGGCATCAGCACCGGAGCGCCGTGGGTGTTCTGGACATGCACGACCCGCACGGGTGAATACGCGTGATGACCGTCCAGGTCCACCTGGCGCAAACGGTAGTAATTGAGCCCTACGCGCGGCTTCGGGTCGAAGTGGGTGTAGTACCGGGGGTGCGTGCTGTTCCCGGCGCCAGGCACCGTGCCGATGTGCTCGAACTCCGCGCCGTCGAAAGAACGCTCGACCTCGAACCGGTCGTTGTCGACCTCCGTCGCGGTGGACCAGTCCACGTTCACGCCACCGGGCACGGCATAGGCCTGCAGGCTGAGCAGTTCGATCGGAAGCACGGTGCAGTCGAGGGAGGCACCGTTCTGCAGGTTCCAGTCCATGGTGAAACCGATGCTGCTCTGGCTCCAGTTGCTGATGTACATCAGGTAGACCTGTCCAACGGTCACCTGTATGCCGGGGACCCAGCCGCAGTATTGCGGCGGCACGAGCGGACAGGCGTTCATGGTGGCGGGGAGGCCGTAGGTGACCGCGGTGCTGGCGAACTGGGGCGGCGAATAGGTGGCGTGGCCCATGCCGGTGGCATAACTACCGGTGCTGTTGAACGTCGCGGGACCGCTGGAAGCGGCGCAACGGATCGGCGGACCGGGTGGCGGGCAGATGCTGGACGGCGTGGATCCGGGCGGGTAGGGCCCCCAGATCGCCCAGTCGTAGTCATCCGGACCAAGGGGGGCGATGGTGAGCCCCAGGTCACCCGAGGAGCTTGGCGAGAACACATACCAGGTGCCTTGATATTCGACGATGTCCAGGCATCCGGAGTTCGCGGCGGTGATGTCAACGATGTTCCCCGTGTTGTTCGTGTTGTTGCTGAAGGCGACGTTGCTGCAGATGGTGACCGCGCCGAGGCAGTCCTCGGGTGCCGGTGGGGGCGGGATGCAGGTGACCGTGCCGGCATAGACGACACCTGCGACCGGCGGTGACCCGGAGTTGAAGATCGTGCCACCGCCCAGCGAGACGATGTAGGAGTTGTCCGTCTGCCACGCGCCGGAGGCGTTGTAGGTGATGATGACCGCATCGCCGATGTTGACCCCGAGCTGCACCGTCACCGAAGGCACGCCGGCAGGTACCGTGTAATTCGTGGCCACGCCATTGATGGTGATGGTGACGAACGAGGTGCCCCAGCCATCGCTGAAGCTGTCGAACAGGGTGAGCGTGTAGACGCAATCACCCGCCGGAGGCGCTGCGCAGGCGATGACCAGGGGTGCGCAGACCGCATTGGTCGCGCAGATGTACTGGTCCACCAGCACGCGCAGCTGACCGGTGAAGTTGGCCGTCCAGGTCACGGAGGATTGCAGCCCGGTACCGCATGCATCGTCGTTGTACCCGAGCGATCCGCCGCCGGTGTTGTTGTACAGCGTGATCTGCGTATCGAAGGTGGCCGCGCAGGTGCTGAAGGTGTAGGTGTTGCCGCTCACCACGTTCACCAGGGCGTACTGACCGCCTTGAACGCAGGGTACGGTGGTGCTGCCCGGGCACGGAGGGGTGACGGCGGCGCCTGACAGCACATTGTCGTTGGGGCACTGGGCCACCGCACAGGTCGAAAGGCCTGCGGCCAGGACGACGATTGGTGACCGGCATGAACGCATCAGAGCCAGGGCAAGGTAGGTACTTCCACGGATGGCCGGAGCCGTCCGTCCGGGGACGGGGCCTCGGGCACCGGGATCCAAGGATCACGCCGGGGCCGATCAGGTCCTGTCGCCCGTCCTGGTGCCGCGCTTCGCCTTCGCAGGGATGCCGTTCGCGGAGTCGTTCTTCAGCAGCTTCACCTCGTAGAGATCGGTGCGGCGGTCGCGCATGATACGCACGCTGCCATGCGCGTTGAGCTCCTTCAGCAGGTCGCGGTCCACGTCCACGATGAGCGTCATCTCCGTGTTCGGCGTGGCCTCGCTCTTGATGCCGTTGGTGGGGAAGGCGAAGTCGCTCGGCGTGAACACGGCGCTCTGCGCGAACTGGATGTCCATGTTCTCCACTTTGGGCAGGTTGCCCACGCTGCCGGCGATGGCGACGTAGCATTCGTTCTCGATGGCACGGGCCTGTGCGCAGCGCCGCACACGCATGTAGCCGTTCTGTGTGTCGGTGAGGAAGGGCACGAAGAGGATCTGCATGCCCTGCAGGGCCAGCAGGCGCGAGAGCTCGGGGAACTCCACATCGTAGCAGATGAGGATGCCCACCTTGCCGCAGTCGGTGTCGAACACGCGCACCTCATCGCCACCCACCATGCCCCAGTACTGCACTTCGTTCGGGGTGATGTGCACCTTCTCGAACTTCTTCCAGGTGCCGTCGCGCCTGCACAGGAAGCCCACGTTCTTCAGGTGCTCGCCGTCCAGCATCGGCATGGACCCGGTGATGATGTTCACGTTGTAGCTGATGGCGAGGTCCACGAACTTCTGTCGCAGCGGCTCGGTGTGGCGCGCCAGTCCACGCATGGCCCGGGCCTCGTCCAGGTGGTTGTACTCCGCGAGGAGCGGGGCATTGAACAGCTCGGGGAAGAGGCAGAAGTCGGCCTGGTAGCTGCTGATCGCATCCACGAAGAACTCCGCCTGGTCACAGAGGGCATCGAAGTTCGCCATGGGCCGCATCTGCCATTGGACCAGGCCCAGGCGCACCACATCATTGGCCCGTCCCGCGATCTTCGGGCGCTGGTCGTGGTAGATGTTGTTCCATTCCAGCAGGGTGGCGTACTCGCGTGAGCTGCTGTCGCCCTCCAGATAGCCCTTCATCACCTTCAGCACGTGGAAGTCGTTGCTCAGTTGGAACGACAAGGTGGGGTCGTACAGTTCCTTGAGCTTCACCTTCTCGATGTACGCACGCGGGCTCAGCTGATCCGCATACTTCGCATAGTTGGGGATGCGCCCTCCGGCGATGATGGACTTCAGGTTGAGCCGTTCGCACAGCTCCTTGCGCGCCTCGTACATCCGCCGGGCCAGCCGCATGCCGCGATACTCGGGATGCACGAACACGTCGATGCCATAAAGCACATCGCCGGACGGGTCGTGGGTGCTGAACGTGTAGTTGCCCGTGATCTGGCGGTAGGTATGGTTGTCGCCGTACAGGTCATAGTCCACGATGATGGAGAGCGCGGAGGCCACCACCTTGCCGTTCACCGTGACGCAGAACTGCCCTTCGGGGAACCGGGCGATGAGGCTGCGGATGTGGTCTTCCCGCCAGATGGACCCGGCCATGTCCGGATAGGCCTGCACCATGGCCTCGCGCAGGTGCTGGAAATCCTCGAGTTTCAGGTGGCGAAGGCGTATGCGGATGTCCTTGGGCATGCCTCAAAGGTACCTTCGTCCCATGGGCATGAACGTGATCCTCACCGGCGCCACCGGTTATGTGGGTGAAGGCGTGCTGCTCGAATGCCTCGAGAACCCCGCTGTGGTCCAGGTGCTCGTGGTGGGCCGCCGGAGCTGCGGTCGCAGCCATGCGAAGCTTAGGGAGCTGCTGGTGCCCGACTTCCTGAAGCTGGACGCGGTGAAGGACCAGTTCACCGGGTATGATGGCTGCTTCTTCTGTGCCGGCATCAGTTCGGTGGGCATGAACGAGGCGGACTACACGCGCGCCACCTACGATACCACCATGGCCTTCGCGAAGGCCGTGCGCGCGGGTTCACCCCAGGCCACCTTCATCTACGTTTCCGGCAGCGGCACGGACAGCACGGAGAAAGGACGCCTGATGTGGGCGCGGGTGAAGGGACGCACCGAGAACGAACTTTCGCGGCTCGGGTTCCGGCAGCAGTTCAACTTCCGTCCGGGCATCATGACGTTGAGCCCCGGCATGAAGAACCCGAAGTGGTGGATGCGCGCACTAGTACCGGTCTTCGGTCTGGTGATGCCCTGGGTGACCTGCAGCATGAAGCAGGTGGGCTTGGCCATGATCCACGCCGTGCAACGGGGCTATCCGAAGAACGTGCTGGAGGTGAAGGACATCAAGGCACTGGCGAACGCGTAGCCTATTCCTTCACCCACGTCGCGCCCATCACCCCGCCCTGCTCATCACGCACCGAGATGCTGTAGAGCCCGTCGGGCAGCGCTTCCGTGGCGATCACCGGACGGGTATCGGAGGTGCGTTGTTGCAGCACCACACGGCCCGTGGCATCGAAGAGGGTGATGGTGTGTGGGCCGGGGGAAAGCTCAAGGGTGAAGTGGGTGCTGCCTGGGTTGGGGAAGGCATCGACCTCATCATGGAGGCGCTCCTCCACTGCCAGGCCAAGGTCACAAGCGGCTGTCCATGTCGGGGCCTGGTAAGAAATGGTGCTGTCAGAATAGCATCGGATCTGCTCATAACCACCGTCCACCAAGCACCACGGGTCGATCCGGAATCCCTGATGGAGCCCGATACGTTCGGTGAAGTGAAACCATGGTGTACCCATCAACACCCCACCAGCCAGAACGGCGTCCAGGGTGACGGAGCGCAGGGCGGTACCATTCAGCCAGACCGTACTGGTATCAACCACTTCATACATCCCGGATGGAAGGGCTCCGCAGGGTTGGTTACCAATACCCGGGGGGAACCAGCGATCACCGGGCACCGCGTCGAAACGGATCAGGGTATCCCATGCGGCGCCGATCCAGATCAGGAGCAGGTCACCGTCCAGCGATGTAAAATGTGTTCGCTGAACGATAGAGTGCACCGGGTAGCCATTGAAGGTGCTGATCTGATGGCCACTATCTGTTAGGCGTTGTGCATTTCTGCCTCCGACGATAGTGTCCGCGACATATGTTCTTTGCAAGTAACCCTCGAACAGATACCCGCCGAACGAGAAATGCCACGTCGCCCCCGGCGGGCACCAGCTCTGGGCGGCGGCCAGCAAGGGGAGCAATACAAGGGCGAGGAGGGCGGCGCGCATGATGAACGAATCTAAGGAGGAGACCGGGGAAGTCAGGCGAATGCTGCCTTGGCCTACTGCAGGTGCACTACGAGAAGCTGCCCCACTTGGAATGAAGAACGCAGAACGTAGAGCGAAGAATATGGAACGACCTGAGCGTCAGCGGTGACCGGCCCGTAACCGCCCCTCCGGTAACTTCGCCCCTATCCCGGGCACCAGCCCGCCGTCCTAGCCATGTCCACCTTCGTCCAAGCCGCCCCCTACGTCCCCAAGAACAAGATCCGCGTCGTTACCGCCGCCTCGCTGTTCGACGGCCACGATGCCGCCATCAACATCATGCGGCGCATCATCCAGAGCACCGGCGCTGAGGTGATCCACCTGGGCCACGACCGCAGCGTGGAGGATGTGGTGAACACCGCGATCCAGGAGGATGCCCACGCCATCGCCATGACCAGCTACCAGGGCGGGCACACCGAGTACTTCAAGTACATGTTCGACCTGCTGAAGGAGAAGGGCGCGGGGCACATCAAGATCTTCGGCGGGGGCGGCGGCACCATCCTGCCCAGCGAGATCGAGGAGCTGCATGCCTACGGCATCACGCGCATCTACCACCCCGATGACGGCCGTGCGATGGGCCTGCAGGGCATGATCAACGACATGCTGGAGAAGGCCGACTTCGACCTGAGCAACAAGGTCAATGGGGAGGCCAAGAAGTTGAGCCCTCAGAACTGGCCGGCCATCGCCAAGCTGATCAGCACGGCGGAGAACCACCCCGAGGTGTTCGGCAAGATCGCCGACGAGATCCACAAGAAGGCCGAGGCGAGCAAGGCCCCGGTGCTGGGCATTACAGGCACGGGCGGTGCGGGGAAATCATCCATGGTGGACGAGCTCATCCGCCGCTTCATCCTGGACCAGCCGACCAAGACCATCGGCGTGATCAGCGTGGACCCGAGCAAGCGCAAGACCGGCGGTGCGCTGCTGGGCGACCGCATCCGCATGAACAGCATCCGCGGGGAGCGCGTGTACATGCGCAGCCTCGCTACGCGCCAGAGCAACCTCGCGCTGAGCAAGCACGTGAAGGAGGCCGTGAGCATCCTGAAGGCCGCGGGCTTCGACCTGATCATCCTGGAGACCAGCGGCATCGGCCAGAGCGATACCGAGATCCTGGACCACAGCGACGTGAGCCTCTACATCATGACGCCGGAGTTCGGCGCGGCCACGCAGCTGGAGAAGATCGACATGCTCGACTTCGCCGACGTAGTGGCCATCAACAAGTTCGACAAGCGCGGCGCCCTCGATGCCCTGCGCGACGTGAAGAAGCAGTACAAGCGCAACCACCAGCTGTGGGACGCCGACGATGACACGCTCCCCGTGGTGGGCACCATCGCCAGCCAGTTCAACGACCCCGGCACCAACACGCTCTACGCCCGCTTGATGGCCAAGATCGCCGAGAAGACGGGCGTGGACTTCAAGAGCACCTTCCACGGGATGGACGAGATGAGCGAGAAGGTGTGGATCATCCCCCCCGCCAAGAGCCGCTACCTGAGCGAGATCAGCGAGAACAACCGCCGCTACGATGCCCACGTGCGCAAGCAGGCGGAGATCGCGGACAAGTTGTATGGGCTGTACAGTGCGGTGTTGACCTTCGGGGGACCGGACTTGCTCAGTGGGCAGTCAGCAGTTGGCAGTAGGCAGTCCACCAGCGGTGGTGATCAACTGCCTACTGACAACTGGCAACTGCCGACCGGTTCCACCGAAGTGAAGAGCTTGATCGATAAGTTCGAAGAGCTGCGCAAGGATCTGGATCCCCACCTCTGGTCCATGCTCCAGAACTGGAAGGCCGAGGAGGAGAAGTACAGCGGCGAGTTCTACACCTACCAGGTGCGCGGCAAGGAGATCAAGGTGCCGAACCACACCGAGAGCCTCAGTCACCTGAAGATCCCGAAGGTGGCGCTGCCGAAGTTCAAGAGCTGGGGCGACAAGGTGCGCTGGGCCATGCAGGAGAACACGCCGGGCTTCTTCCCCTACACCGCGGGCATCTACCCCTTCAAGCGCCAGGGCGAGGACCCCGCGCGGATGTTCGCCGGCGAGGGCGGACCCGAGCGCACCAACAAGCGCTTCCACTACGTGAGCCAGGGTATGCCGGCCAAGCGCCTCAGCACCGCCTTCGATAGCGTAACACTCTACGGCCACGACCCCGGCCGCCGTCCGGACATCTACGGCAAGGTGGGCAACAGCGGGGTGAGCATCTGCTGCCTCGATGATGCCAAGAAGCTCTACAGCGGCTTCGACCTCACCGCGCCCAACACCAGCGTGAGCATGACCATCAACGGTCCCGCGCCCATGCTGCTCGGCTTCTTCATGAACGCCGCGATCGACCAGAACTGCGAGAAGTATATCCGCGAGCACAAGCTGGAGAAGGAGGTTGAGAAGAAGATCAAGGAGAGGTGGGAGAAGGCGAATGGTGAAATGCGAATGGCGAATGGGAAAGGCGGATCCACCCATTCACCAGCTTCCATTCACCATTCACCTCGACCACGTTACCACGGAGAAGTACCTGCTGGAAATGATGGACTGGGATTGATGCTCCTCGGCATCACCGGCGACCAGGTACTCCCCGCCGACGTCTACGCCAAGATCAAGGCCGACACGCTCCAGCAGGTCCGCGGCACCGTGCAGGCCGACATCCTCAAGGAGGACCAGGCGCAGAACACCTGCATCTTCAGCACCGAGTTCGCGCTGCGCTTGATGGGCGACGTGCAGCAGTACTTCATCGACCAGAAGGTTCGCAACTTCTACAGCGTCAGCATCAGCGGCTACCACATCGCGGAGGCCGGCGCCAACCCCATCTCGCAGCTCGCCTTCACCCTGGCCAATGGCTTCACCTACGTGGAGTACTACCTCAGCCGGGGCATGGACATCAACGCCTTCGCGCCCAACCTGAGCTTCTTCTTCAGCAACGGCATGGACCCCGAGTACGCCGTGATGGGCCGCGTGGCGCGCCGCCTCTGGGCCAAGGCCCTCAAGCATCGCTACGGCGCCGACGAGCGCAGCCAGATGCTGAAGTACCACATCCAGACCAGCGGTCGCAGCCTCCACGCGCAGGAGATCGACTTCAACGACATCCGCACCACGTTGCAGGCGCTGTATGCCATTTACGACAACTGCAACAGCCTGCACACCAACGCCTACGACGAGGCCATCACCACGCCCACCGAGGAAAGCGTGCGCCGCGCCATGGCCATCCAGCTCATCATCAACAAGGAGCTCGGCCTGGCCAAGAATGAGAACCCGCTCCAAGGCTCCTTCATCATCGAAGAGCTCACCGACCTGGTGGAAGAAGCCGTGCTCACCGAGTTCGACCGGATCACGGAGCGCGGTGGTGTCTTGGGAGCGATGGAAACGATGTACCAACGCAGCAGGATCCAAGAAGAGAGCTTGTACTACGAGACCCTCAAGCACACGGGCGAATACCCGATCATCGGCGTGAACACCTTCCTCAGCAGCAAGGGCTCACCGACGGTATTGCCCAAGGAGGTGATCCGCGCCACCGAGGAAGAGAAGGAAGCGCAGATTGCGACGGTGGAGAACCTACGCGCGGCCTACAGCGCGGAAGCGGCGAAGGCGATCAAGGACCTGCAGCAAGCGGCCATCCGGAACGAGAACATGTTCGCCGTGCTGATGGAGGCGACGAAGTATTGCTCGCTCGGGCAGTTGACTGCGGCGATGTTCGAGGTGGGGGGGCAGTATCGGCGGAATATGTGACCCGCGAAGGGCCCGATACTCCATTCACTCTCGGACACGGTGATCGCACTATCGATCACACGGCAAAGGTGTCATTGAGTATCGCTGCTAGGTCGTCTGGTAACGCCAGCGGCTTCAGCGCCGGCACATTCGCTCCGCCCGTATTCCCGATCGGCACCGTGCCCACGAAGCTCTTCACCCCACCGAAGACCAGACGCGGCAACTGTCCGATGATCTCGCGCATGTTCTTGGTACGGAACCCGAACTTCAGCATGCGCCAATGCACCGCGTTGTGCTCCAAGGGCCAACGCTGGCCGAGAATATGGGCCCGCTCGAGATGGTGCCATTCGAGTTGCAGATCGCCGAGCGTGCGAGCCTCTTCGCTCTTGCGCAACTCTGCTACGTAGTATGGCCGCACCTGCGTCGGCATGGCCCAATGAAGCTTGATTGCTTCACCGGCAACTTGCCGCAGCCTTCATTCTGGCAGCACTGGGGCAATTTGGCAAAGGCGGCTGCATCACCGGGTGTGCCATCGGCGGAGTACCCCAGCTTGGTGAGCGCTGCACGCAATTTGTCCGCGTCGGTCTTGCGCGGATCGTAGGTCACGCTCACGGCAGCGGTGCTGAGGTCCACATCCACCTTCTTCACGCCCTTGGTATAGACGAGTTCGGTCTCGATGGTCTTCTCGCACATATCGCAGATGCCAGTGCTCTGGATGGCGATGGTGGCGGTCTTCTTGCCTTTGGCGGGCGGGGAAACTGCACCGGTTTGTGCAGATAGGCCTAGTGTGCAAAAGGCAAAGAGCAGGGTGGTCAGCTGTTTCATGTTCGTAGCCACGCAAGTTATGTTCCAGAACCCTCACCGCATCCTGCTCGCGTTCAGGATCGCCAACAGCGCCACGCCCACATCCGCGAACACGGCTTCCCAAAGCGTGGCCAAACCTCCCGCGCCAAGCACCAGCACGATGGCCTTCACTCCAAAGGCGAGCACGATATTCTGCGTGACCACCCGCTTGGTGGCCTTGCCGATGCGGATGGCCTCGGCGATGCTGCTGGGCTTGTCGTTCTGGAGGACCACGTCGGCGGTCTCGATCGCCACATCGCTGCCCAAGCCCCCCATGGCGATCCCCACATCGCTGAGGGCCAACACGGGTGCGTCGTTGATGCCGTCGCCCACGAAGGCGACCACGGCGGTGGGGTCCTTCTTCGCTTCTTGCAATTTGGTCACCTTGTCCTCGGGTAGCAGATCGCCGAAGGCTTTGGTTATGCCAAGTGCAGCAGCCACGCGGTGGGTTATGGCCGTCTTGTCGCCGCTGAGTATCACGATATCCCGGATGCCTTGGGCCCTCAGCAGGCCGATCGTCTCCTTCGCATCGGCCTTGATCCTGTCGGCCACGGTGAGGTAACCCGCGTATGCACCGCCGATGGCGCAGACTACGATGGTGTCTTCCACAGCATCCACTTCTGCTGGATAGGCCACGTTGAACTTCTTCAGCAAGCGCGTGTTGCCCACGAGCACCTCCTTGCCTTCCACGATGCCACGCATGCCATGCGCACTGATCTCTTCCACGTTCGTCGCATCGCCCACCACATCGCCCTGCGGATGTTTCAGTACCGCCTGCGCAATGGGGTGCGTGCTGTGCGTCTCCATCGCTTTGATCACACCCAGCAAACGGTCTTCGGTGATGTCCGTAGCTGGCTTCACCTCCTGCACGGCGAACACGCCTTCGGTGAGCGTGCCGGTCTTGTCCATCACGATGGTGTTCACCTTGGTGAGCACGTCCAGATAATTGCCGCCCTTGAGCAAGATGCCTTTTCGGCTGGCCGCGCCGATGCCACCAAAATAACCCAGCGGAATACTGATGACCAGCGCGCAAGGGCACGAGATCACCAGGAAGATGAGCGCGCGATAAAGCCATGTATTGAAAACGTAAGGTTCCACGATGAGCATGGGCACCAGCACGATGCCCACGGCCAGCGCCACCACGATGGGCGTGTAGATGCGCGCGAAGCGGCGGATGAAGAGCTCCGTAGGCGACTTGCTTTTCGCCGCGTTCTGCACAAGGTCGAGGATGCGTGCGAGGCTGCTTTCGCCGAAGGGCTTGGTCACTTCCATATCCACCACCTTGTCCGTGGCGATCATGCCCGCGAGCACCGGTGCTTCCTTCACGATGGTACGCGGCACGCTTTCACCGGTAAGGGCCGCAGTATCGAAGGAGGCCTGGTCGCTGAGGAGCTTACCGTCCAACGGCACGCGATCGCCCACGCGGATGCGGAGGATGTCACCGACCTTCACCTCAGCAGCGGGCGTTTCCACCGGGATGCCGTCGCGCAGCACGTTCGCGGTATCCGGACGTACATCCAGCAAGGCCTGGATATTGCGCTTGGCCCGATCAACGGCGGCGTTCTGGAACAGTTCACCCACGGCATAGAACAGCATCACCGCCACGCCCTCGGGGTACTCGCCGATGTAGAACGCGCCGATGGTGGCCAAACTCATCAGGAAGAACTCGCTGAAGACCGCGCCCTTCGCGATGGTACGTACCGCATTCACCAGCACCGGCCAGCCTACCGGCAGGTACGCGGCCAAGTACCAGGCGAAACGCCACCATGCCTGTTGCCAGAGCTGCGGTGCCAGCTGGTCGATGGCGATGCCGCTGAGGAGCAGGATGAACGAAACAATAGCAGGCAGGTAGGTCCGCCAGGTGGAACGAGCAGCGAGGGAATGATGGGTGCTCATGATCTTAATGCTCGTGTCCTTCACTCGTGTTCATCATCGCGATCAGGTAGTAGGCGCCACCGGTCACCACTTCGGCGTCCGGGTCCACCGGTTGCAGGAAGGTTACTGCTGTGTACGCGCCATCGGTCGTTCCACGCTTCACTTCGATGCGTTGGAAGCTCATGCTGCCGGTTGCGGCCTCGTGCGCATGTTCATCGCTATGGTCATGTTCGTGCACCTCACCTTGTGCATGGGTTGCCTTGTTCTCCTTCGCGTGATCGTGTGCTTCCCCTTCGGTGTGTTTGTGCGCCGGTTCCTCCTTGTGCGCGGGCTCTTCATCATGCCCGTGCCCATGCTCCTCTTCACCTTCGGTCCTGATGAACACGTAGTCCTTGCCTTCCATGTTCACGATGGCCTCGGTGAGCACGGCGGTGGTGGTGGCGTTGCCTACGCTGATGCGCCCGGTAACGCCCATGCCGTCGATCAGGCCCACTTTGTCGCCGGTGATCTCCGCGTGCACCGGGATCGTCTTCGTCTCGCGTTCGAAGGCACTGCCGATGGCGAAGACCACGGCCGTGTAGTTCTTGCCCGGCAGGTTGGTGAGGCTGAGGTCGATGGTCTGGCCCACCTTCACGGAGGCGATGTCCTGTTCGTAGAGGAAGAGGTCCACGTGGAGCTTGCTGTTGTTCACCACGCGGAACATTGTGGCATCGTTGCTCACCTTGCTTCCCACGTTCACCGCGATGTGCGCCACGGTGCCATCGATGGGGCTTACGATGCCCGCGGCTGAGCGCAGTGCATTGGCAGTGAGCTTCTCGGGGTCGATGTTGATCAGGCGCAACTGCTCGGCATGGGCGTTCACGCTGGCCCGCAAGGAGGCGTGTTCCGCCGTGACCTGTTGCAGGGTCTTCTGCGCGCTCACGTTGGCGCGGGCCAGTTCGGTCTGGCGTTCCAATTCCGTTTCGGCGTACACCAGTCGTGCTTTCGCATCGAGGTAGTCGCGTTGCAGTTGGATGATCGAAGGGTCGGTGACCGTAGCGAGCACCTGCCCCTTGTTCACATGGTCGCCTTCCTGCACCAGCACTTCGCGCACGGTGCCTCCCATGGCCACGGTGATGTCGGCGACGTTCTGCGGCGGCACTTTCAAAAAGCCGACGGCCTTGAGGGCGGTGGTGAGGTCCTTCATCTCCACCTTGCCAAGCTTGCCCTCGATGGCGGCGAATTGTTGCGGCGAAACGGTGACGGTGCTCCCACCGCCGTGGCCCTCCTCTTCGCCGTGGCCATGGCCTTCTTCTTCGCCGGAGGCCGCGCCACCGCCACAGGCGGCCAGTGCGATGGTGAGCAGGAGCAGAAAGAGCGTATTCGGCATGCGCTGAAGAGCGCTGTTGATCGGTTGCGTTTTCATGTCTATGCGGTCTTAGAGCCCATTGAGGGCACGGAGGTGGAGGACGGTAAGTGCGAGCTCGTAACGCACGCGCAAGTGCTCGGCGTTGAGTTGAAAGGCCTGCTCGATGCCTTGAGTGAATTGGAAGTAGTCGGCTTCGCCCGCGCGATAGGCACGCAGGGCATCGTCGCGCAGGGTAGCACCCAGCGCGGCACCGGTGCTTTCATAGAAGGCGAGGCTCTCGCGCAATTGAGTGAGCTGCGCCTGCGTGGTGGCGCGCTCGCTGCTGCGCTGTCGGCGTGCGGCTTCCAGTTCCTGCGCGGCGATCTCGCTGCGCAAACGTGCCGCCGAGGTGCGACCGCCCTGGCCGCTGCCGGGCAGGGGGATCGAAGCACCGATGAGGAAGCCCGAAAAGGGCGACGTGCCATCGAAGGTCTGGTAGAAGCCGCCGCCCTGCAGGCTGGGTGCCCATTGGCTGCGTTGCAGTTTCCATTCGGCCTCGGCCACCTGCGTGCGCTGCTGCAAGGAGAGCAGGAGCGGGTCGTTGCCGCCGCCGGGATCCGGCGCTCGTGCGGTGTTGAGCAATTCCTCGGGCACCGGCACGGCACCACTGAGCGGGCCCGTCCAGCGTTCTACTTCCACCTGGTAGGCCACCAGATCAGCCTGTGCCTGGCGCAAGCGCACCTTCACCTGCTCGGCGCGGCTTTGCGCACTGGTGCTTTCCAAGCGGCCGGTCTCACCGAGCTCGAAGCGCTGCAGCGCGAAGGCCGCCATGGATGCGTACGCGCTGTCCAGCTGTTGCAGGATACGCACCTGTTCAAGGCCCATGGCCCATTGCAGGTAGGCCCCTCCCGCGCTCTCCTTCACGTAGGCCGCCGTGTTCAGCTTTTCGTTCTCCGCAAGGTGCAGGCTTTCCTTCAGGTAGGCCGCGCGTCGGGCAATGGTGGTGGGAAATGCGAACCCGGTATTGGCTTCCAGGATAATGTCCTTGGGATACGGCCCCTGGGTCTGGCCATGGGAGAATTGCGCGTTGAGCGGCTGCAGCCCGAAGGCCGTGCCACGCAGGGCATCCTGTTCCTGCACACGCAGTTCCGCAGCGGTCATGCTCGGATGGGTGCGCAAGGCGCGTGCGATCGCCGTGTCCATCGGCATCGGTTCCTGTGCGCTGCTGGTGCCGCCGATCATGATCAACAGCACGGTCGCGACGATCAGCGGTGCGTTCGCCTTGCCGCCATTGGCATCGTTGCGCCTCCTGCCTCCGCCCATGAAGAGCAGATAGAGCACCGGCAGCACCATGAGGGTGAGGGCCGTGGCGGTGATGAGGCCACCGATCACCACCGTGGCCAGGGGGCGTTGCACTTCCGCGCCCGCGTTGCCGCTCAAGGCCATGGGCAGGAAACCGAGCGAGGCCACCGCCGCCGTCATCAGCACGGGACGCAGCCGTGTGCGGGTACCTTTCAACACGCGCTCCTTCAGGTCGCTGATGCCTTCCTTTTCCAGTTGGTCGAAGGTGGCGATGAGGACGATGCCGTTGAGCACCGCCACGCCGAAGAGCGCGATGAAGCCCACGCCCGCGCTGATGCTGAAGGGCATGCCGCGCGCCATGAGCGCAAGCACACCGCCGATGGCGCTCATGGGGATGGCGGTGTAGATCAGCAGGGCGCGCTTCACGCTGTTGAAGGTGAAGAAGAGCAGCAGGAAGATGAGGGCCAGCGCGATGGGCACCGCCAGCATCAGGCGTTTGCTAGCTGCCTGCAGGTTCTCGAAGGTGCCGCCGAAGGTGTAGTAGTAGGCCGCGGGCATTGGCACTTCGGCATCGATGCGGCCTTGGAGCTCTTCCACGAAGCTTTCCACGTCACGGCCACGGATGTTCACGCCCACGGCGATGCGGCGCTTGGCATCCTCCCGGCTGATCTGGGCCGGGCCGGGTGTCAAGGACACATCGGCCACCTGCTGCAACTGGATCTGTCCGCCACCGGGCAGCGCCACGAAGAGGGTGCGCACATCGTCGATGCTCTGCCGCTGTTGGTCACCGAGGCGCACCACCAGATCGAAGCGGCGCTCGTTCTCGTAGATGACGCCGGTGGCCTCGCCCGCGAAGGCCGTGCGCACGGTGCGGTTCAGTTCGCGGATGTTGAGGCCGTACTGCGCTACCCGTGCACGATCATAGGTGATGGTGATCTGTGGCAGGCCCACCACCTTTTCCACCTGCGGTTCACCCGCACCTTGCACTTCGCCGATGATCGCCGCCACCTTGTTCGCGATCACCGCGAGGGTGTCCATGTTCTCACCGTAGATCTTCACGGCCACGTCCTGCCGTATGCCGGTCATCAATTCGTTGAAGCGCATCTGGATGGGTTGGGTGGCTTCGTAGAACACGCCGGGTACCTGCCTCAAGGCTTGCAGCATGGTGTCCTGCAAAGCCTCGCGGTCGTGCGCGGTGGTCCATTCGTCCTTGTCCTTCAAGATGATCATGAGGTCCGTGGCTTCGGGGGGCATGGGGTCCGTGGGGATCTCGGCGCTGCCGGTGCGTCCCACCACCTGCTTCACCTCCGGGAATTGCAGCAGGATCTTCTCCACCTTGGCGTTGTTGGCGATGCTCTGGCTGAGCGATGCGCCCTGCGGCAGGATGCTGTGGAAGGCGAAGTCGCCCTCTTCCAAGGTGGGAATGAACTCGCCGCCCATGCGTGCGAACAGGAAGACCGAGCTGATGAAGAGCGCCACGGCCACACCCACGGTCTTGATCCGGTTGCGCAAGGCGAAGCCGATGATGGGATCGTACCACTTCTGGAAACGGTCCATCATGCGGTCGCTGAAGTTGGGTTTGTGCGCCGTGTTGCGCGGCAGCACCAGCGCGCTCATCATGGGCACATAGGTGAGCGAGAGCAACAGGGCACCCAGGATGGCGAAGCTGACGGTGATGGCCATGGGGCGGAACATCTTGCCCTCGATGCCCACCAGTGTGAGGATGGGGATGTACACGATCAGGATGATGATCTCGCCGAAGGCCGCGCTCGTCCGGATCTTGCTGGCGCTCACGAAAACCTCGCGGTCCATCTCCTCGCGGGTAAGGATCCTTCCCTTGAAGCGCGCATGCAGGTGGTGCAGGGTGGCCTCCACGATGATCACGGCGCCGTCCACGATCAATCCGAAATCGATGGCACCAAGCGACATCAAATTGCCGCTGACGCCGAAGGCGTTCATGAGGATGATGGCGAAGAGCATGCACAGTGGGATCACCGAGGCCACGATGAGGCCCGCGCGCCAATTTCCTAGAAAGAGCACCAGCACGAAGATCACGATCAACGCGCCCTCGATCAGGTTCGTCTTCACCGTGCCGATGGCCCGCCCCACCAGTTCGCTGCGCACCAGATAGGGTTCGATCATCAGCCCTTCCGGCAGGGCCTTCTGCACGTTCGGTATGCGCGCTTCAATAGCCTTCACCACTTCGGCGCTGTTGCCACCCTTCAGCATCATCACCGTGCCGCCCACCGCTTCGCCTTCGCCATTGCGGGTGAGCGCACCGTAGCGCGGGGCCGCACCGAAGCCCACCTCGGCCACATCGCCCACCAGGAGCGGCACACCGCCGGGCGGGATCTTCACCACCACCTTGCGGATGTCGTCCAGCGTGCGCAGCAGTCCTTCGCCCCGGATGCTGTAGCTGTTGGGCCGTTTCTCGATGTAGGCGCCGCCGGTGTTCTCGTTGTTGCTCTCCAACGCGAGCAGTAGCTCACCGATGGTGACGCCCATGCTTTGCAAGCGCTTGGGGTCCACGCTCACCTCGTACTGCTTCACCTCGCCGCCGTAGCTGTTCACCTCGGCCACACCGGGTGTGCCCAACAGCTGCCGCACTACGATCCATTCCTGGATGGTGCGCAGCTCGCTGGGGCTGAAGGTGCCCTCGTACCCTTCCTTGGGGTGCAGCACGTATTGGTACACCTCGCCCAACCCGGTGCTTACCGGGGCCATGGTCGGTGTGCCCACCCCGGGCGGTATCAGTGCGGCGGCCTCGCCCAGGCGCTGGTCCACCAAGGTGCGGGCGAAGTACACGTCCACGTCCTCATCGAATACGATGGTCACAAGACTTAGCCCGAAGCGGCTGATGGAGCGGATCTCCACCAGATCGGGCAGGCTGGCCATGGCCCGCTCGATGGGCGCGGTAACGAACTGTTCCACCTCCTGCGCGGCCAGCGTAGGCGTGGTGGTGATCACCTGCACCTGGTTGTTGGTGATGTCGGGTACCGCATCGATCGGCAATTGCGTGAGCGAGTACGCCCCGTAAAGCACCAGCACGAGCGTGAAGAGCCCGATGATGGCCTTGTTGTGTATGGAGAACCGGATGATCCTGTCGATCATGGATGGAAAAACTTGGGAATGGAAGGAAGGACGAATGCGGAACGCGGGTACACAATGGCCCCGGACCGTGCCGAAGCACGGTGCGTTCCCGTTCCGCCGAAGGGCGGATCAACTCAAGCCTTGGGAGGGATCCACACGTTGCCCGTGAAACCACTGGGCGCAACGTTGAGGAATTGCGCACCCACCTTGGTGGTGAGCGGCTGTAGGGAGATCAGGAGAGACCTGTTCACCGGTGAAAGCGCGACCAGGCCACTGCACGCGCAGAACTCGCCGTGGCAATCCTCGCTGAACGGATCGTGGTCGTGCTCATCGTGTTGCTGATCGTCGGTGTGCTCGTTGTGGAAGAGGTCGTGGAAGTCCTCACTGGTATGCTGCTCCAGAAAGTGCATCACCACTTGCGGCACATGCAGCCACTCGTGCAGTTCCAGGGCACTGAAGCCATAGACCGTAAGGGTGAGCAGGAAAAGGAGGCGACGCATTTTCCGGGACGAATGTAGGCTTCAACGGTTGAGATCGCAAGCGTGTTCTCCGCGTGAGCGGGCGAAGCGGCAGCCCGGCGCAGGAAGGGCATTGCGGATGCGAGCAACGAGGCGGCACGACGCAGGCGTGACCCCGCAGTGCCGCAGCCGCTGGCCCTGACAAGACCGGCTAAAGCGCAGCACGCGACCCGGCTGCATTTGAGCCGGGGCACGCCCAACCCTTCGACAAGCTCAGGGCGGGCATAACCACCAGGCGCAGAACAACGATCTTCAGCACCGAGTTCGCGCTGCGCTTGATGGGTGACGTGCAGCAATACTTCATCGACAAGAAGGTCCGCAACTTCTACAGCGTCAGCATCAGCGGCTACCACATCGCGGAGGCCGGCGCCAACCCCATCAGCCAGCTCGCCTTCACCCTGGCCAACGGCTTCACCTACGTGGAGTACTACCTCAGCCGGGGCATGGACATCAACGCGTTCGCGCCCAACCTGAGCTTCTTCTTCAGCAACGGCATGGACCCAGAGTACGCCGTGATGGGCCGCGTGGCGCGCCGCCGGGGTGCCTCGGAGTTCGCCGGGCAGATGCCATGAGTGACGATCGTTCGGCCAGACAAGGCGCGACGAAGGGAGGCTACCCATAGGTAGCTGACCGAGGTAGAGATCCCGCAAAGCGGGATGAAGTATGGGCGGGCGAGCGGCGCTCACCCGAAGGGATGCGGCTCCGCCGCAGTGGCGCTGCTCGGTGGACTTCGTGGCACCCACAGGGCCAAGGCGCTCAAGCATCGCTATGGTGCCGACGAGCGCAGCCAGATGCCATGGTGCCTCTGTGGGCCTCGAACGGCAAGCACGAGCGATGATCCTTGTGCCAGACAAGGCGCGACGAGGGAGGCTACCGTAACCGGTAGCTGACCGAGGATGCAACGCCGTATGGCGCAAGGAGCGCGCTCGCCCGAAGGGCCGCCGAAGGCGGTGATGCCGGAGCGAGGCCCGCAGTGGCACCCACGGTACCACATCCAGACCAGCGGTCGCAGCCTCCACGCGCAGGAGATCGACTTCAACGACATCCGCACCACGTTGCAGGCGCTGTATGCCATTTACGACAACTGCAACAGCCTGCACACCAACGCCTACGACGAGGCCATCACCACGCCCACCGAGGAAAGCGTGCGCCGCGCCATGGCCATCCAGCTCATCATCAACAAGGAGCTCGGCCTGGCCAAGAATGAGAACCCGCTCCAAGGCTCCTTCATCATCGAAGAGCTCACCGACCTGGTGGAGGAGGCGGTATTGGCGGAGTTCGATCGCATCACCGAGCGCGGCGGCGTGCTGGGCGCCATGGAGACCATGTACCAGCGCAGTCGCATCCAGGAGGAAAGCCTCTACTACGAGACGCTGAAGCATACGGGCGAATACCCCATCATCGGCGTCAACACCTTCCTCAGCAGCAAAGGCTCACCCACCATCCTGCCCAAGGAGGTGATCCGCGCCACCGAGGAGGAGAAGGAGGCCCAGATCGCGACGGTGGAGAACTTGAAAGCCGCGTATGCGGATGAAGCGGCGAAGGCGATCAAGGACCTGCCGCAGGCTGCGATCCGCAACGAGAACATGTTCGAGGTCCTCATGGAAGCGACAAAGTATTGCAGTCTGGGGCAGCTAACCGCCGCTATGTTTGAGGTCGGTGGACAGTACCGACGTAATATGTGATGAGGCGTATGCTGAGCGACGAAGGAGCGAAGTCCCGCCGACATGACCGTTGCCGAGGAACGAGGCATACGGGCATTCGAGCGGGATTCGAGGTGGGGGGGCAGTACAGGCGAAACATGTAAGGCCAGTCAGCGCTTACCTTTGGGTCATGTCATTCGACCGCGGTTTCCGGATCGACCTCACCCCTGACCAGGTGGTGGAACTTGCCAAGCAGTTGCCCGGCAAGGAGAAGGAAGCACTGCTCAGGAGTTTCGAGCGCGAGCGCGCGCTGGATCGCCTGAAGGTGATGATGGAAGCGCTCAAGGACGTGGACATCGACGAGGAGACCATCCGCAAGGAAGTGGAGATCGTAAGAGCCAGGCGTTATGCGGCGTCCAAGAAGAAGTCAGCACGCCCGGCGCGTCGTCGTTGACGTCAATATCCTCATCAGCTTCTTGATCGGCAAACGATTGGGCGGATTCCTCACCCTATTGAGGGAAGCGGAGTTCCTGCTGCTCGTTAGCCCTCCTTTGCTGGCCGAGTTCGTGGATGTGGCGGCACGCCCCAGGTTCCGGAAGCACTTCCCGGTGGAATTCGCGCATCAACTCGCCATGACGCTCGCTGAAGCCGGTGAACTGGTGGAAGTGGAGGCAAAAAACCCAACGCCGCTTTCTCGCGACCCGAAGGACGACTACCTGCTGCTGATGGCAAAGAAGGGGAAGGCTGATCTGCTGATCACCGGCGATGACGACCTGCTCTCGATGGGTAGCTATGGACGCACGCGGATCATGAGCGCACGTACCTTCACGGACGAGTTCTTGAAATGATCATCGGCGTCAACTGCTCTGTGCTGATGAAGGTGACGACGTACTGCTCGCTGGGGCAGTTGACCCAGGCGATCCCGCTAAGGCGGGACAGGTTGTTCGAGGTGGGGGGCAGTATCGCCGGAACATGTAGCCAGCCCGTGCGTACCTGTTCTATCTTCGTGTCATGGCCACGGCACACAACTACATCCAGTTGTCCTCCCTTCCGGAGGATGTTCGCCAGCAGGTGCTCGACTTCATCGAGTTCCTGATGCGGCGCAGGCATGGCCATGAGCCGCAGGAGAAGCGCAAGACACCGGTGCTCGGTCTGGCCAAAGGCATGGTGACCGTCCCGGACGACTTCGATGCTCCCTTGGATGACTTCGCGCGATATGCCTAGGGCCGTGTAGGGGGCCATGGGCCGCCGCCCAAGCACCGCGATCCCCCTACCTTTGGGAAGCATACGACCAGCCATGACCCTTCGCTCCGACCGCAAGGACATCAGCTACACCGAGGTGGCGGAATTGGCTTTGGGCATGTCCACCAAGGACCAGCTCAAGCTCGCTGAAGCGTTGCAGCGGGCCGGCCTCAAGGCCAAGTGGGACGACATCCTCGCCGCCTTCCGCCCCAATTCGATCAGCGACCGCGAGATCGTGCGCACCTGCAAAGAGGTCCGCCGCGTACTCTGGGAGAAGCGTCATGCGGTCCCTGCGCGTCGTCGTTGACCCCAACGTCCTGATCAGCTTCCTCATCGGGAAGCGCATCAAGGCCCTCCAACCGCTGTTCTACGACGAACGGTTCGTCGTCATCCTGGATGACCTGCTTCTGGATGAGCTGGACCAAGTGGCCCGTCGCCCCAAGTTCCGTAAGCTGTTCCCGGTGAAGAAGGTGGATGAGCTGGTGTACGTCCTTGAACTGAACGCCGAGATCCTTCCGGCGGCCACCAAGATCGCGGCCGTTTCCCGCGATGCCGCGGACGACTACCTGCTGGCACTCTGCAAACGCGCCAAAGCCGATGTGCTCCTTACCGGCGATGAGGACCTGCTGGTGCTGGAGAAACATGGCCGCACCCGCATCATGAATGCCCGTGAGTTCGTGGATGAGCACTTGAAGCCATGAGAACTGCACAAGGCCTTGGCGAGGTGCTGATGGAGGCGATCGTACTGCTCGCTGTGGCATCTAACAACAACCCTGTTTGAAGTGGTTGGGCCGTACTGGTAGAACTTGTAACGGGCAATAGGCACCCTACTTTCGGGAAGTTCCATTCCCCATGGACCGCTCCATCGCCTACGCCCTCCTCTCCATGGTCTTCGCCGGGGTAACGGCCGTGCTGGCCAAGGCGGGCATGCGCAACGTGAGCGGCGATGTGGCCCTGCTGGTGCGCACCTGCCTCATCTTCGGGCTGGTGTGGGGCAACGCCTTCGCCTTCCGGCAGCTCAAGGAGCTGGCCCTGCTCACCACGCGCGATGTGCTCTTCCTGTGCCTCAGCGGCGCCACCACCTTCTTCTCCTGGCTGTTCTACTACCGCGCCATGAAAGAAGGCAGCGTCTCCGTGGTGGCCACCATCGACAAGGCCAGCATCGTGGTGACGCTGGTGCTCAGCTTTCTGGTGCTGCGCGAGCCCTTCACCTGGCGCGTGGCCCTGGGCGCCTCCCTCATCCTGTGCGGGTTGGTGGTGCTGGTGTGGAAGTAGGTGAGGGTTTGGGCGTGCCCCCTCGCACCCTTCGACTCCGCTCTGCTCCGCTCAGGGCCCTCGGGGTCGCGCTCTTCGCTACTACTCCTCGCTCGTTCCTCGCTGCGGGGTAGCCGCTGCGATCGCACACGCGCATACAGGATAGCGAACCGAAAGGTGTGATCGCCATCAGTATTCTCCGCAATGCAGTGATCAAATACTTGATAAAACGAGCAATACACTCGTTTCCGAATTCTAATCGATGACTTGAGCGAGAAGGCCAGAGGCCGCAATGCGTTCAGGAACGAGGATACTCAGCGATTAACCAAATCCGCCGGTCTCACCATTGAGCGGTCTTGGTCCTCAGAAATGCGATCAAGTCTGACAATGAATCGATTCGCCTCGAAAGGGATGTCCTCAACTTGGATACGCATGGATGGTGCAGAATTGCGTTCAACTATCAGTCTTCCACCGTGCATATCCAAGATGGCCTTCGCTCTACTCATTCCAATTCCTTCACCCGTAATACTCATCCGATTTGCATAGTGCCCACGCACTCCCTCATTGAAGAATGTACGCATATCCTCGTCCGTAATCTTCAAGCTCTGCATCTCAAAAATGATGTCAACATAGTCTTCATGACCATTAAATCTAATTTCAATAGTGGTATTACTCTTAACATATTTCGTCGCATTTTCAAAAAGATTGTACAGAACAACATGGATTGAATCGTAGTCAAAGAACAGTCTCTCTGCACTCTCGGCAACCCTTACAGTAATGTCCCGATCGTTGAAGTCTTGCAAAAAACTATACAAAAGCGAGAATACCACATTTCGGACTGAGTGGTTCTTTCTCCTAATTACGGGATTCTCCTGATGAAGCTTGTTCGATACATTAAGAACCGCCTTCATAGCTGCATTTTGCCTAACCATTCGCAGGAAAACAGATGCACTTGCATCGAGGTTCTTTGAGATATACTCCTTAACTACTGCAACCTGCTCTCGATGCGTGCTTACGAGTTCGCTTCGAGGAACCAGGTTATACAGCTCTTGAATTGAGTGTCCATTAATTGATGTGAGATCATGGATTATGCGTGTAACATCTTTATTTGACTCTTTGACGAGTTCGTCCTTCAGATTCTCAACTACATGCCCTAGTGTACGATACATCGCCAATTGGTCTTTGAAAATGCGGGAACTTCGGACCATTGGCTCCTCCGACGAGCATAGGTAGACACTTACAACTGAATTCACTAGAATCCCGTGTCTTCTAGTTTGACCTTGTTCGCTAGAGCAAGTCGTTTTCTCATGCAGCACTTTGCACGAGCTCTGACACCGTTGACAATTCTGGGGAAGGGTACTATAAAGAACCCGCCCATCGATCGTTTGAATGTGTACAAATGTTGGCATGTTATTTGCGACAGAACTGCTCAATTAATTCAAGGAATTCAAACGGCTCTGCGTTCTTCGGCAGTGATGAGTCAACCTCCTTCAGGGCTGCATGAAAGCGGTCTCCATGACTTTCGGCTGAATAAAGGACAACCCATTTCGAACTGTACTTTCGCTTGATTTGCATTGCTAATCCGAGGCCTTCATCCTTGCATTGCATTAACTTCCCAACACCTTGAATGTCGACGAAGATGATGTCAGATTGCACCACAACATCGTCATCAACCATAGCATCTTTAACAATCCACGTGTTTATCCAGCCATTACTCTTCAAAATACTCACAACTTTGAACTTCGTATCGTCGTCAATAAAAAGTATACGTATACGATTCTTCTTCTCGGACAGGCTATGCTCACGCTCCTGCTTCGTCTCGTCGGGCTTGGATGTAGCTGGCACTCCGTAGACATTGACTGTTTGTTGCACGCTCTGGCTGTTAATGCTCTTCTTGGAGGGCTTTGAGGCACGGCGCTCCTTATTTGCTCTAAATAGGAGTGCCGCTAAGGTTGCAATAAGCCCAATCGACGTTACCATTGGCTCAAGCGATTTGTCCTTGTACCACCATACGAGTGCACCAAGTAGAGCGAGGGCATTGAGTAGAATAATGACAACTTGCATTGGCGAGAGAGTTGAAGGATGATCAGACCGTGGTTTGCCGGAAGGACTGCTAAAATACTAGCGAGCTGAGAACAGTCAGTTCATCATGCAGCGACATTCATCGGCTTGGTAGGGCAGGGCCTGTCATTAAGGAGCGGCCATCGTGCTGATACCATTATTCAGCCCAAAGTTGAGGCCAGCGCATTGTGGGAACGTAACGTAAGCCATGAAGCGTTCATACCCAACCCCAATCAGGGCCGCCCGTGCTTGGGCTCCTATGCTTCACCGCACCTCCACCACCCACCCGCCCCACGTCACCACGCCGCTGTACCAGTTCCAGTTGAAGTGGATGTGGGAGAGCGCTTGCTGCTGCCCAGCCGCCCCACCGGATACCGAAACCGCCTTCGCCTGCCCGCGCCGCAAGGCGATCAGGTAGAGACAGGCATCGGCGGCTGCGTGTTCGGGGCGGTCCATGCTATCCAAGGTCACCACGATCGGGCGCCACTTCGCCCGATGTATCGGCCAATGGTCCTTCGGCGGTCGCCAGAGGCAGGTGAAGGTGTAGCGGTTCATCGGTCGCGCTGTTCGGCCTGCTGCTGGAGGATCGTTTCCAAGATGCGCTGGTAGTGCTCCGCGATACCCCGGGCCTCCTCGGCGTCGTCGCATTCCTCGATCACGAAGCCGTCCGGTGCTTCGCCGGTCTCGAGGTAGGTGGCGGTGAGGCGCCAAGCGGTGGCCCGGGCCTCCAGTCCGTCGATGAGCTGGCCTAAGTCGAGGCCATTGAGTCGGATGACGTATTCCTTGTCGTGGGGCATGGCCCCAGGTTAGCGATCTTGTCGCGGAAAAGCCAGGCATTCATTCCGCGACATGGCCAACTGGACCCGCGAACAGCTGCTGATCGCCCTCAACCTCTACCACAAGGTTGCGTTCGGCAAGTTCCACGCGAAGAACAAGATGCTGGTGGACATCAGCTTGCGCATGGGCCGGAAGCCTTCTGCGCTGCCAATGAAGTTGAGCAACTTAGCCTCGATCGATCCTGAATTCCGAAGGACCGGTCGCAAGGGCTTGGAAGGCGCCAGCGAGTTCGACCGTGCGATGTGGGCCGAATACCACGCCAACCTGAACGAGTTAGCCCCCGAAAGCGAGGCGCTCCTGGCCCAACTGATGACCGGCGATGCGGACGCGCCCATTGAAGTGCAGCCGGATGGTAAGGTGCTCCGCGCGCCCGATGGCCCGACCGAAAGCTCGGCTTCCGTGAAGGTCCGCCGAGGGCAGCGCTACTTCCGCCAAGCGGTGCTCAACGCTTACAACGGTCGGTGCGCGGTCACCAATCTGGGCATCCGCGATCTGCTCGTGGCCTCGCATATCATTCCATGGAACCTGGCGGAGCAGCACCGCCTGGACCCGCAGAACGGAATCGCCCTGAACGCGCTGCACGACAAGGCCTTCGACCGCGGGCTGATCACCTTCGATACCGAGCTACGGCTGGTGTGCGCCCCTTCGCTCCGCGACCACTTCGCCGAGGCGACCGTGAGCCAGAGCTTCAAGAACTACGAAGGCCAACCACTGGCAATACCCGCTGAAGCAGTGGGTCCCAAGCCTGAGTACCTGGAATGGCACCGGAGGGAGGTGTTCGGGAAGGGTTGAGCACCGGCCTACTTCCTGCGCTTCGGGACCTTGAAGCCGACCGGTGCCCGCGGCTTGGTCTTCGCCACTTCGGCCAATAGCACGCGCTCGGTCTCGCGCTTCTCCATCTGCTTCAGGTAGCGGAAGACCACCTGGAACTTCCGGTCGTGTTCGCCGGTCTTCGTGCGGATGCGTTCAAGCACGAGCAGGAGGTCCTTATGGGTGAACAGCATCTCCCGCATCCTGGTGAAGACCCGGATGATCTGGATGTTCACGGCGACGGCGGTCTTGCTATTGAGCACGCTACTGAGCATGAGGACGCCATGCTCTGTGAACACCAAGGGCCGCTTGCGGAGGCCCATGACCTCCCGATCGGATGTCGCAAACTGCGACTTCCGATCAGCGAGCTCCTCGCTGGTCATCTCGAACATGAAGTCCTTGGGGAAGCGATCGATGTTCCGACGGACCTGTTCGTTGAGACGTCGCGTCTCCACACCATAGAGTTCGGCCAAGTCGCGATCGAGCATGACCTTGTGACCGCGGATCACATGGATCCGCCGCATCACCACTTCATCCGGGATGGTCACGCTCTGCTTGCGCATCGTGGTCGAAACCTGGCAGCCGGAATTAGATTGCGACTTCCATTGGATCATCTTCGATACCAAGCTACGCCGTGCCTGCCACGGCCTCCGAGCTGGTGTGCGCTCCTTCGCTCTGCCAACGCCAAGGCTACGGCAGATGGGTCCGCGACCACTTCGCCGAGGCGACCGTGGCCCAGAGCTTTCAAGCCTACGAGCCCGCCTTCGCTAATGCTGCGGCGGACAAAGGGCAAGCCACTGGCCGTTCCGGCGGACCCCGGTTCGCGGACCGGGGCAGGTTCCGCCGGCCCGAAGGCCGAATATCCGCCTACGCTGTGCTTCGGCGGACAAAGCCTGGAATGGCATCGGCGGGAGGTGTTCGGGAAGTAGCGAACTGCCGGTCACATCGCGATGCTCGACGCGATGTTGGGGCTGTCGGGGTTGATGTCCACCGTGCGCGTCTTCGGGATCACGATCAGGTCCATGTCCTCCATCGGAATTGCACCAAGCAAGACGCGATCGCCCAACACCAGCGCACCGGCGAATCCGGTGCGATTCTTGAACTTGATCTCGATGGGACCGACATAGGGCACCAGTCGCTTGGAGCCATCCGCCAAGGTGACCTCCTTTTCCCCGATGGCCTCCAACTTCAGTTGAATGCGCACGTGTTCCGGGATGCAGAGGTGGACCGCGCCAGTATCCACCAAGGCGTCCACTTCCACGCCGGATAGTTCACTGATGCGTGGGTTCTTCAGCAGAAGATGTCCATTCACGAGTCCCATGCTGCCAAGATACGGCAACCTCCAGGCCTTCCTCAGGGATCTCCACTTCGCCGAGGCGACCGTGGCCCAGAGCTTTCAAGCCTTTGAGCCCGCTTTCGCTGAAGCTACCGAGGACAAAGGGCAAGCCACTGGCCATTCCAGCGGAGGCCGCCGGCCCAAAGGCTGAGTACGTGGAGTGGCACCGGATCACCGTCTTCGGGAAGCCACGAGCCCGAGTCTCCCCCGACTACAGCGCCGTGGCCAGGATGCCGCAGCCGGGAATGTTCCCGTTCGGATCGTCCGCGGCCATGTCGGCGGGCACGCCGGCCTTCACCTTGGCCACGGTGGGCTCGTTCACCCCATCTCCACCGTTGATTATCTTCAGCACGCCAAACCCCACCCCATGGCCCGGAACCGATACCCCTTTGGATCGTTGACCCTGATCGCTCTGGCCTTCACCTGTTCCCCGACGCAGGCGCAGTTCAGCGATTCGTTCGACGGTGCCGGCAATGAGACCTATCCCGGCGTGAACGGATTCGGCAGCTTCAACTGGGTGAACGCGCTCAATTTCGGCTTCGCGACCCAGCAGGGCCAGAGCGCCTTCCTCTCGAATTACACGGGACTTCCCATTGCCCACATCGGCATGATCAAGCCGTTCACGACCATCATGCAGAACACCACCTATCGGGTATCCTTCTCCTGTTCTCGGTATTCGAGCACGTCGACCCTGGGCATCGCCGATTACGATACGCTTTACATCGGGTCGCGCCATGGCACCATGGTGTGGGATACGGTGCCCACGCCGGTGAACGACTACGAATGGGTGCGCTGGTCGGGTCTCTACACGCCGGCACCGCAGGACATCGGCCAGCCCTTCAGCTTCGGCTTCTCCATCACGTTGAACAGCGGCATCTCGTTCGCGCTCGACGGACCGATGACGATCACCGATGTGGCCACGGGCATCGCCCAGGAGCTCATTGCGCTGGACGAACTGGTGATCACGCCCGATCCCGGTGGCGCGGGCATGCAGGTGCGCGCGGAACGCCCAATGGCCGATGTGGAGGTCTTCGATGCCCGCGGCGCGCGCGTGGTGGCAGCGCCGGCCCTCAGCGGCACGAGCTGGCACTTCGGCACCGCGGGGCTGCCTTCATCGCTGTACATCGTGCGCGTGCGGATGACGGACGGGACCTTATGGACCGGCAAGGTGATGCTGCATTGACGGGGTCACTGGAACGACCGTTCGACCTCCTCCCCCGACCGTGGATCGGTAGCGATCCGGGCCCCGGCGACCAGCAAGGGCGTGGTGAGCGGATGCTCCATTTCGCTGATGCGACCGTGGCCCAGTGCTTCCAATGCCTACGAAGACAAGCCATTGACCATTCCGGCGGAGGCCGCCGGACCCAAGGCCGAGTACCTGGAGTGGCACCGGCGGGAGGTGTTCGGGAGGTAACGGTCCGGGTCAGGCCACCTTCACGGTGTACTCCCGGATGAGCGTTTCGGCGGGGATGCGCAGGTGCTTGTGCAGGGTGCGGATCATGTTGAGGCTGAGCTTGCGCTTGCCGCTGAGGATCTCGCTGCGCCGTTGCCGTGAACCGAGCCATTTGTCGAGGTCCTTTTCACTCAGCCCCAGTTGGTCCAAACGGAACTTGATGGCCTCGATGGGGTCGGGCGGGGGGACGGGGTAATGGATGTCCTCGTACTCCTCCACCACCATGGCGAGCAGCTCCAGTTCATCGAACGCGGCGCTGCCTTCCTTGGGGTCAAGGTCGAAGAGCTCCTGGATGCGCAACAGCGCCGCCTTGTGCTCCTTTCGGGTGCGGATGGGCTTAACCTTCATAGCGCAGGGTTGTAACGTCCACCTTTTCGTACTCGGCATGGGTCATGACCCGGATGATGTAGACGATGCCGTTCCTGGCCGAGGGCTTCTTGTACCGCACACGCGCCACCAGGCGGAACGCATTGCCCTTGATGTTGAAGACCAGCCGGTCCCCACCCACGAACGACACGGATGGGAAGCTGCGCTTGATGTCCTCCGGCGTGGCCCATGTTTCCTTCTTCACCAGCTCGTACCAGGCCCGCAGCGGCTGCAAGGCCTGCACATGGCGCTTGCCATACCGCTCGAGGGTCTCTTTGGCGATGATCCGCATGCGAAGATAAGGCGAATGTAACCAAAATGGTTACACTGGTCCTTTGGCGGCAGGCGGCCGTCGGCCCGATGGCTGAATACCTCGAGTGGTACCGGCGGGAGGTGTTCGGGAAGTAGCTGTCACCCACCCGGCCCTTTATCTTTGGGACATGGCCACGCTTCCGCTCCGCACTGAACTTGCCGAACTCATCGCCAAGGAGAAGAACACCTCCTTGCTGCAAGTGCTACGGGACATCCTGAGCGGTGGATCGAAGAACGCGTTACTGAAGGCCAAGCTCACCTCCCGCGCGCTGAAGGCCGAGGACGACCGCTTGAACGGGCGCGTGGTGAGCACGGATCAGCTCCGCACCCGGCTCGCCGCCCGCAAGAAGAAGTGAAGGTCGAGGTATCCGAATACGCGGCCGGGCAACTGGAGTCCATCTGGGACCATCACGCCCTGGAGGTCAACGTGCGCGTGGCGGACCGGATAACGAAGAAGATCGTGGACGACATCGAATGGCTCGGCAGCCATCCGCACGGTGGGCAGTACGAGCCTTTGCTGGAGCACCTCAACATGGGACATCGCCGTTGGGTCTGCGGCCATTACAAGATCCTCTACCGCATCGTTGAAGAGACCGTCTTCATCTCGGACATCTTCGATGCACGACAGGATCCCGATAAGATGGCGTGGTGAGCGGATGCCCTACTTCGCCGAAGATGCAGCGAAGGCGAAGGGAGGTGTTCGGGAAGTAGCCGAGGCGCTCAGGCCTTGGCCTTGCGGATCGTCACCGTTCGCCGTGTGGAACGGACCCGTTCGCGCGGCGCTTTAGCCTTGTTGGCCTTGAGGAAGGCACGCAGGCTCTCCGCTTCCTTGGTGGTAAGCTCGCGGGGCACCACTTCAAGGTCCACGTTCAGGGGCTCTTTGATCGGGGCGTTCATCGGCCGGATCAGCGGTAGATGTCCTTTCGGTGCCCCACTTCACGCACTTCCACGATGCGGATGCCATCGTCGATGACATCGAGGATCCGGTAGGCGCCGACGCGGATCCGCCACGCGTCGGCATAAGCACCCTTCAACTTCTTGCAGCCCGCCGGCCGTGGATCGTGACCCAGGGCTTTGATGGCTTTGAAGATGCGCGGCACCACAGCGGCATGGAGGCTGTCGATGTCGCGCTCGGCATCGCGCGCGATGCGCACCTGGTAGCTCACAGCTTGCCCTTCTTGCGCAATTTCTTCTCCAGCTGGTCCAGCGAGATGGTCGGTTGGCCGGCGCGTTGCTCGGCGATGAGCCCGTCCATCATGTCCTCGATCTGCTCGCGGCGCTTGTCCAACTCGGCAATATCGATCTGGAGGTAGCGCTTCTTGTTCGCGCGGTCCTCGAGGATGGTAACGCCTTTCATGGTGATGGTTGTCCTTCCAAAGATAACGCGCACAGCAGGCCCGCCGTGGGGTTCAGTACCCGAACCGCTCCCGATGGCGGGCAAGCTTCTCCGGCGCCGGGCGGTAGCGCACATCCCCTGGCAGCAGCAGCGGCTTCCCTGCGAAAGGCCGGATGGCGTAGATGCTTTCCGTCTCTTGCAGGTCACGGGCCACCAGCACGGTGTGGTCCACCGCGATACTGATCAAGCCCCGATCGAAGGCACGATGCATGTTCGGGCACAGGGCGATGCCGTTGCTGATGGTGTCATCGAACGAATCGGCCCAAGGCACGATGTGGCAGGCGTCGATGAGGCTGGGGCCGCGCGTGCTGCGCACCTGCAACCCGGTGATGGCGCATCGATAGCCATAGAGCTCCGGCACTTTGCGCTTGAAGGCGGCGCTACGCAGCACCACCTCCTCTTCTTCCTCCTCCTGCGTGCCTTGCTGTTGCACCCCGACGATCGTCGGCGAGTTCGTGGCGATGCGCTGCTCCAGGTCGCGGAGGTGATCGGGCAGCTCGGCGGGTAACTCCAAGTCGGGGAAGTAGGCGGCCATGAGCAGCTGGCGATCGATGGCCCGACTTTCCGCATCCAGCCAGCGCTGGTACACATCGGCCCGGAGCTTTGCATGGGCCTCGAACGCGATAAGCGAGCCGAGGCTGTTGATCGAGTTGGAGCGGCTGATGGACCGCTCGAAGCCAGGCAGGGTGTGCAACTTCCAGAGCCCGGAGCGCTCGTTCTTGAGGTGGTAGAACGGAAGGAAGAAGCGCCGCTGGAAGTGGCCCTGCGGCACCAGCGCGGCCCAGTAGCCGTGGAACAGGTTGACCAACTCGGCGCTCGGCGCGATGCGGTTCTCGACGATCAGCCCATCGTCGAACGCTTTGAGCACAGTAAGCAACAGGATGGGCTTGTGGGGTGCCTTGCCGTGCATGCGCGATGAACCGAGGTTCAGGCGCAGGTGATCCGGCAGGGCCATGGGCATGGAGGAAAGGTAGGGAGCGGTGTGAACAGGTCACACCGGGCTGCATGGCGCTGTCCAGATGCTTCGGTGAATGCATACGCTACGGTCCCATCCCGGATCTCCGGCATTGCGCCAGCGCGTGAGCGGGCGCAGCGGCAGCCCGGCGCAGGAGCGGCGCTGCGGACGCGTGGAGCGAGGAGGCGACCATCCCGGTTCAAGCCCGGGAGAAGCCCCCGCAGCCCCGCGACCGCAAGCCGCGACAAGTCCGGATATAGCGAAGCACGCGACCCCTTGCTGCATTTGAGCAAGGGGGCACGCCCAAACAGGCATCCTTCAGACCACTTCCTCACGCCACCGGTCGCTGAAAGCGTGGCAGAGGCTGCTGGAGGAAGGCCTGCGGGGTGGCGCCGGCGTAGTGCTTGAAGTCGCGGATGAGGTGCGCCTGATCGCTGTAGCCGAGCAGGGTGGCCAGGCCGATCCAGTCCACCCGGCGGGCGGCGCGCGACCGGTCGTAGGCCTCGCGGAAGCGCATGAGCTTGAAGTAGGCCTTGGGCGTGAGGCCGAGGCGGGCCTTGAAGAGGCGCTGCATCTGGCGGTCGCCCACGAAGAGCACATCGTTCACGGCGGCCTTGTCCCACGTGTGCCCCTGGGCGCGCATGCGCAGCAGGGCCTGCACGAAGCGGTCCTCCACGGCGGGCAGCTGCTCCAGCTGCGCGAAGAGCAGCTGTTCGAAGCGCTGCACCGCCTCCTGCGGACCCGCGCTGCGGAGGATGTGCTCCACGGCCCGGCGCTCCCGTGCATCCAGAAGCGGCCAGGCATCGGCGTAGGAATCGCAAATGCCATCGAGCGGAAGGCGGAAGAGGCGCAGCATGCCCTCGGGCTTGAGGCGCGCACCGAGCATGGAGCTGGCGCCGTTCATGGTCCACACCAGGGGCTGCAGGGCGATGCCGGTGAAGTAGACGCGCGGGAAGGTGGTCCAGCGCCCTTGCACGAGGCCGGCGCAGTAGGGGCCGCGCAGGTGCAGCATCAGTTCGCTCATGCCGAGCGGGATGCAGCATTGCTCGGGCGTGGTGTCGCGCTCGGTGCCGCCGGTGGTGAAGGTCCAGTAGCGGTCCACGAAGGGCGCGAGGGCCGGTGCGGGCGCGTGCTCCTGGTAGGAGATCTCCATGGCCATGGCAAGTTAGTGGGTCAGAGCTGGTCGGGCGGCACGGGTGCGGGCACCACGTTCTCCACGGGCTTGGTGCTGATCAGGTAGGCGTAGATGGCGCTGATGTCCGCATCGGGCATGTTCGCGAAGTTGGGCCAGGGCATGGGCGGCAGCAGCGGGCGCGAGCCTTCGAGGCCCTTCCACCAGCCCTTGCGCATGGCGTTGGCGAACTGCTCTTCGCTCCAGTTGCCGATGCCGGATGCATCGCTGGTGATGTTGGCGGCATAGCTGACGCCCCAGGGCCCCACGGTGGCGGTGTTGCCCATGGCGAAGAGCGCCCAATCCTTTAGCGCCGCCTTCGGCACGGCGGGCAGGGCCTGCGCGGCGGGGTGGCCGCTGAGCAGCCGGTCCGGATCGGGGTAAGGACCGTTGGGGCCCATGAGCTTGGGCGAGTGGCAGTCGTTGCAGCCCATGATCTCCACGAGGTAACGGCCGCGTTCCTGGCGGGCCTCCAGGGTCTCCTCCTGCACCATGGGGATGGTGGTGGGCGGCGCAGGCGGCGGCTCCGTCGGAGCGACGGTCGTGTTGCAGGCGGCGAACAGGCCGATGACGGCGGTGATGAGGAGGGTGCGCATGGCGTGGGGGTTATTGGATGCCTTGGAGGAAAAAGGCGTTGGCGGTGGCGCTGCGGTGGCGCAGGGCCTTGAGGTCGGCGTACTCGGGCGAGCCGTACCAGCGCTGCGCCTGTTCCATGCTGGGGAACTCGATCATCACCGGGAAGGTGGGCCGCTGTTCGCCCTCGATCACCTGTAGCGGGCCGCCGATGGCCACGTAGCGGCCGCCGTACTGGTCCACGGTGGCCATCACGCGTTCGCGGTACTGTTGCATGCCCTGCTCATCGGTGATGGACAGGATGTCGAAGAATCCGAAGGTCTTCATGGGTGTGCGGGTTGATGGCGCAAAACTGCCGGGGGCGGGGGGCGGCCGCATTGAACGAATGCGACATGGTGGGGGATCGGCCCGCTCTGTCGGCTGCGTGCCGGGTGGTCGATCACCGGCGTGCCTGGCCGATCATCCACCCGTACACCGCCAGCATCCACAGCGCGCAGAAGGGCCCCATGTCCAGCATGCCGATGCGGTCCGGCGGATCGGGGAAGGCGGCCATGTTGATCGCGAAGAGCAGTACCCCGCAGAGCATGCCGGTGATGCTGAGCGCCTTCCCGAATGCGGACAAGCGCCATAGATGGACAGCGAAGAGGGTGATGCTGGCGGCGATGAGGCAGTCCCACGCGATGTCGAGGCCGAAGTGCACGGCGTTGCCCAGTTCCACGAGCGCTGCGCGCGAGGGGGCGGTCTCCTGCACCCGATCGTAGGCCGCAAAGAGCGCCTGCTGCACGGTGAGCATGACCAGCACCGTGATGCCCGCAGCCGCACCGAGGAAGCCGGCGATGCGCGCTCCCACGCGTGGCGTGCCCTGTTCCACGGCATTTACCAGACCGAGCGAGGCGATCGCGACCAGCGGTCCGAACGCGAACGCGAGGACCTGTGCAGGCCTGTCGGGCAGGGGCAGGAAGGCCGCGCCGAAGTAGGCGAGGATGGCGGCGATGCCGCAGAGGCCGCCCGTGATGATCCACCTCCGGTCAAGACCTTCAGCGTGCCGCATGCACGGAGGACGGTGGACCCTGCAGGAAGTTACAGCCCACGGTCCGTTGGCGTTGCACAACTTCGCATCCATGCTGCGACGCGCGATCGTCCTCCTTGCCACGGTGAGCCCGACCCTGTCATCCGTGTACGCCCAATCCTGCTCGTGCCCCGCCACCTACGATTGGATGGTGCGCACGTTCGAGGAGAACGACGCGGGTTTCCAGCTCGTGGTGGACCGCAAAGGCCAGGCCGCCTATGCCGAGCACACCCAGGCCCTGCGCGCCCAGGCCGACAGCGCCACCGATCTGGTCGCCTGCTCCCGGGTGCTCGACGAATGGCTCCACTGGTTCCGCAGGGGGCACATCGGCATCGGGCCCACCGAGCAGGCGCAACAGGCGGATCGGCAGCACAAGGAGAGCATACCTGTTGCCGCGACGGCCTTCCCCGCTGGCCGCCTGGTGAAGCTCACCGAGGCGGAACTGGTGAAGCGCCTGGAGCGTGCGGGCAGCGCGCGGCACCCCTTGGAGGGCGTGTGGACCTTGGGGCCCTACCGCGTGGGCATCGTGCGCCAGCCGAAGGACAGCACGCGCTTCGATGCGGTGATCCTGGCCTCGGAGAACAAGAACTGGAAGCCCGGTGAGGTGAAGGTGGAACTGCACCGGCAGGCGGACGGGCGCTATGCGGGCACCTTCTACATGGGCGACCATTCACCCGAACCGGTGGAGGCCACCCTGCAGGGCAGCAGCGGCAGCATGCTGCAGATGCGCGGTGTATGGATGCGCCAGGTGCCGGCGCCGCAGTTCTCCCCGGCGGAACGCATGCACCAGCGCGCGATGGACGCGGAAGCACCCTTCCTGGAGCGGCTCAGCGACCGCACGCTCTACCTGCGGATCCCCTCATTCGCCTTTGAGCAGAAGGCGGGGATCGACAGCGTGCTTGCCGCCAACGATGCGGTGATCCGCGCGGCGGAGAACCTGGTCATCGACATCCGCTACGGCACGGGGGGCAGCGATGCCAGCTACGCCGGGTTGATCCCCTACTTCTACACCGGGCCCATCCGCAGCGTGGGTGTGAAGCTGCGCGCCACCGAGCTGAACGCGGCGGGCTACGAGGCCTATGCCGACATGTTCGGCCGCGACACGGAGGATGGTCGGGAGTGCCTGGACATCGCCACACGCATGCGCGCCGCGCTCGGATCCTGGCTGGAGATGGACGAACAGCCGTGGACAGTGGACAGCGCGCACACCGTGCTGCCCTTCCCGCAACGGGTCGGCATCCTCTGCAACGAGGGCAACGGCAGCACGGATGAGCAGTTCCTGCTGGAGGCGCGCACGAGCTACAAGGTGAAGCTTTTCGGCCGGCCCACCTTCGGCTCGCTGGACGCGTCCAACATGCGGCAGGTCACCTCGCCCGATGGCTGCTTCCAGATGGGTTACACCATGAGCCTGAGTCATCGCCTGCCGCAGATGCCGGTGGACGTGATGGGTATCCAGCCGGACCACTACCTGGATGCGGGCATCCCGGAGATGGAGTGGGTGGGCTACGTGCAGGGTGTGTTGGAGGGGCGGTGAACGGAACGATCGTGGAACAGGGTGGCCACGAGGGCATCGGATACGGATCGTTGATCGAGCGCATGCGGTAGCGTGCATGCTCAACCTGTGGGTAACCTGCGGCACCGAACGACGGATCTTTTCGCATCTTCGGAATACCAAAAGACGTTGCCCATGACCCGCACACTGCTCGTTGCCCTATTGACCGTGGCAAGCACCATGGCCAGCGCCACCATCCATCGGGTGAACAATGCCGGCATCGCCGCCGACTTCACCACCCTTCAGGACGCGCATGATGCAGCACTGCCGGGGGATACCCTCCACCTCGAACCGTCCGGTCTTTCGTACGGGGGCTGCACCTTCATCAAGCCCCTGGTGGTGATCGGCCCGGGCTACTTCCTGAACCTCAACGCGGGGTTGCAGGCGAGCAGCGCAAGCGCCATCACCGGCGGCCTGCTCTTTGAGGCCGGCTCTGAAGGCTGCGTGGTGAGCGGCCTGGACGTACAAGGCCAGACCACTGTAAAGGCCAGCCTGGTGCGTGTGGAACGCTGCCGCTTCTCCGGGGGCGGCATGAACCTGAACATCGCCTACAACTTCGCCGGCTTGAACCTGACGGGCGTGGTGGTGAACGGGTGCCATGTGGCCAATAATGTGAACGTCGGGGCGGGCAATAGCACGGTGAGCGACCTCACCATCAGCAACACCTACGCCCGGCAGTTCAACTTCGCAACGTCCGGAAGCACGAGCGGAGAGATGCTCCATTGCGTGGCCGTAGGTGCGGGTTCCACGGCGCTTTTCGGCGGCTCGGGGATGATCATCTCCAACAGCATCTTCGACGGATCCGTCACGCCCGGCGCATCCACCTACCAGAACAATCTGTTCTCACAGGCCCCGGTGCCCGCCACCAACGGCAACCAGGTGAACGTGGACATGAGCACGGTGTTCGTCGGCGGCGCCGGGGATGCCCAGTTCGCCCTGGCCCCGGGCTCGCCCGCGCTGGGCGCGGGTACGGGCGGCGTGGACTGCGGGCTGTTCGCCGGTGCCGAACCCTATCAGCTCAGCGGACTGCCTCCAGTGCCGGCCATCTTCCAGTTCACAGCGCCCACTTCCACGGACCAAGGCACTCCGCTGCCCGTGACGCTGGGTTCACGCACCAACAACTGACCGCCATGGCACGCGCACAGCTGACCTTGGCGGCCCTGTTGGTGGGCAGCGCGACCATGGCCCAGAACATGGAGCGCGGCGAGTACTTCGTCGATGTGGATCCCGGCTTCGGCAACGGCACGCCCTTCACGGTGCCTGCACTGCCCGAGGTGAACGTGCTGGTGGACGTGGACATGAGCGCGCTGACCGCCGGGCATCACGTGCTGGGGGTCCGAATGAAGGACGCACAGGGGAACTGGGGGTTGACGAACCGGCGCAGCTTCCTGGTGCGCAGCATGGCCACGGGCGGTGAAATCGAGCGCGTGGAGGTCTTCCTCGATGCGGATCCCGGCTTCGGGAATGGCGTTCCGGTCAGTGTGACCCCGGCCCCTGAGATCGGCAACCTGCTGTTCGACGTCATCACCGATACGCTGTCCGCCGGCGCGCACACCCTGTTCGTGCGTTCACGCTCCTCCACCGGCGCCTGGTCGCTCACCAGCGCGCTCCCCTTCCTGTTGGTGGTGGGCATCGACGAGCTGGAGGCAGCAGGTCTAGCTGCGGGACCGAACCCCATGCAGGACCAGTTGGTCCTGCAGCGCAGGCTGGCGGACATGCCCATCGATCTCGAGTTGCGTGATGCGTCGGGCCGGGTGGTACTGCTGCAGCAATGGACCACGGACCGGCTCGAGCTGCCAACGGCAGGACTTTCAGCAGGTGGTTATCTGCTGGTGTTGAAGCGGCCGGATCTGGAGCCATTGATCCTGCCGGTGATGAAGGAATAGTACCGGACCGTCGCGGCGGTGAACAGAACAGGCACTGAAGTGTACAGGCGGGCGACGCGTGCGATGGTTTGCCGCAATGATCAGGATGGAGCCGTTCTCTCCCGCTCAGCCATTCTGGTCAGCCGCATTTTCGTTCTGGGCCATCCTGTGCGCACTCCCGATCCATGCCCAGCCCCAACCGCCCGCCTTCTGCTTCGTGATCTCCGAACCCGGTGATGCCGACAAGCCGTTGTCGCGCGCCTACGTGGTGCAGCAGCAGTACCGCGAGCGGGTCCGCTACACCAACTCGGACCAATACTGGCTCAAGCCGGACACCACGATCACGTTGCAGAGCCGCGATCTCTTCAAGGAGAGGAACGATGGTTGGCGCGTGTTCACACCGGTCGTTGGCGTGGTCCGGAGCCGCCTCCTGGTGATCGCCGGCACCGACACCATGCGCATCGACCTGCCCGATGATATGCAGCCGCTGATCGATCGGGCCTGGGCGCGCTGGCCTGAGCCCTCGCCGGAGGTGATGCGCTTCAAACCCGGCCGCAGGTGGGACGTGAACACCTGCATCAACGAGTACCCAGCCGGTGTGGCCACGCACCAGGTCATCCTGAAGCGGCTGAAGCAGGAAGCGAACTGGGTGGATCCACCCGCGAACATCCCACCGCCGGGCATCCGTCCGCCGGAGCCGCGACGACCTATTGAGCCCATCGCCGCACCTGAGCCGAAGAGACCATCCACTCCGGAGGACTGGGACACGTTCTGGGCGGAACAGCCGCCGTTGAAGCAGGTGGTCGTCGAACGCACCAACGCCGACACGGTGTGGCTGCGCATCACCGGTCGCGTGATGCTGAACGGCGGTTGCGGCAGTGGCATGCCGATCATCGGCATCGAGATGCTGACCGACACGGGTTGGGTGGAGCGCATTCCGTTCGAACCCACCCAGATGGACTGCGGCCTGCCGTGGGTGGACTGGGAGGAACACCTGATCGCCCTGCCGCTCCGGTGGTGGCTTCATGGCTATCGAAGGGTCGATGATGGCCTCTTCATACCCGGCACCTACCGCATCATCATGATGGGAGGGGATATGAAGGAGATGCGAAGCCCATCGGTCCTCCTGCGTTGACCGTCAGGCATGACCCGAGGTTGCTCCGGGCGTGCGATGTGATGACGCATGGACGGGATCACCCGGGCGAGGGAAGGCGCGGCTTCAGCGCACCACCACGGGGAACCACCATTGCCGTTCACCCATCAGAACACCCACCGGGTAGGTGCCTGCAACGAACCCGTCCAAGGGCAGGTGGGTGTGCGCAGCGGCAGGCAGCAGCTTGTCCACCAGCACACGCCCCCGCACGTCCAACACGCGAACCTGGAAGGGGGAGGCTTCCGCCAATTGGATGGTGATGCCTGTGGAGGCCTGCGTGGGATTGGGTCCGACGCGCACAGGGTGCGCGAGCTGTTCCGGTACCGCGACCGTCCCGGTGATGGTCGTGTCGATGTTCACCACCACGCCGAACGGCGGTCCCCAGCCCCCGTCATCGTCTTGCGCACGCATCCAAAGCACCTGGGTGCCGGCGTTCACGGGCACGGGGATGCCCCCGCCCTGGAACACTTCCACAGCGCTGTCGAAGTCGCCGTCCTCGGCCAGCATGGGCGTGCCCGCGCCTTCACCGGGGTCCGCATCGGCCCAGTATTCGGCCGCGCCCACATGGATGGCGGGGAAGGTGAGGCTGCTCGGGAGCACTTCGGTGACCACCTGGAACACGGGTCCCCAGTTGGCGTTCACATCCAGCACGCGCAGGCCGAGGGTGTGCGTTCCGGGCGGCGGCAGGTTCGGGCTTTCAAGGCGCACCGCCTCCAACGCGGAGTCATAGTTCCCGTCGAAGGCCAGCAGGGTGCTGCCGTTGCCAGGGCCCGGGTCGGTGTCCCAGAAATACTCGCCCTGGGACACTTGGATGTTCGGGAGCAGGAGGCTTCCCTGCAACACCTCGAGCACGGTGCTGAAGGCCGGTCCCCAGGAACCGTCCTCGTCGCGCACGCGCAGGTGCAGCACATGCGGACCGGATGCGGGCAGGGAACCGGGCTCGGCGAGCACCTGTTCCAGCGCCTGTCCGAAGGTGCCGTCCACGGCCACCAGTGCGCTGCCGTTGCCGACGCCGGGATCCGTGTCCCAGAAGTACTCCCCTTGCTGGATGCCGGTCTGCGCCGTGGCCAGACCCGCGGAACACACGGCAAGTGCCAGGGTTCCGATCCGGAGCTTCATCGCGGCGCTCATCAACGATCGTAGCTAAGGCCCTTCACGCGCAGGGTGGAACCGCTCCGCACGTTGAAGGGATGTGCGGTGAGCACCACCCGGGCGGCGCCGGTGTGCATCGGGTGGAAGTTGTTCAGCGTGTAGCTGCCGCCGTACGCACCCGCATCGCCGGCGGTCAGGTCCAGGTCGTAGAACACCGGAGCCGGATTGCCCCCATCGATGCAGGCTCCCGGTGAGTTGAAGGTGCCGTCAGCGTTCAGGGTGATGGGCTGGTCGGACGTGTTGTTGGCGGCGAAGGTGAAGCCCGTGCTCACCGGGATGCTCACGTTGTCCGAGATGTGGTTGAAGTAGACGTTGATCTGTCCCTGGTTGCCGCTGTCGTTGTTGATGCCGCGGTTGGTGCCGCTCCAGGTGCGGGTCACCACGTTGTTCATGACCTCCCAGATGCTGCCTGCGTTGGTGTTCGCCAGGTTGATGCCATAGGTGGAGAACTGGCCGGTGTACGCGATGATGGTATTGTTCCAGATCAGGTTCTGCACGGACGCGCTGTTGCCACCGTACACCTCGATGCCCATCCAGCCGTGCTGGATGTAGTTGTTCCTGATGTGCACCACCTGTGTGCCGGTGTTCACGAAGATGCCTTCATAGCTCACGATGCTCTTCACCTTGTTCCCGACCAACGCGCAGGTGTCGAGCTGCGGAGAGCTGCCACCTGGCGTCACCTCGATCCCCGGCGCGTTGACCTGCGAGGCGTCGATGTCACAGCCCACCACGTTCCCGAAATCGATCGCCACCGAGCCGTTCTGAAGCGTACAGCCGATCACGTCCACGTCGAACTCCGGGCTGTCGAGCAACAGGCTGCCGTTCACGAACCAGCTGTCCACCAGGTTCACCGTGGTGCCTCGGAGGGTGCCGCCTGCGTTCACGTTCACACCGCCCGAGGTGTTGTACATGCCCACGATGGTCACCTCCCTTCCGGTGGCCCCGTTGATCGTGTAGAGGCCCTGCACATAGAAGAAATCGTCGTTCTCGAAGCTCAGGAACTGGAGGCTGGCGTTCACGGTGATGTTCTCGATCCAGGGGATGTTGCCCGCGCGGTTCTTGATGATGATCCGGTCCCCGTCCACCGAGGCGTTCACCGCGGAGGTGATGTTGGGATAGGCGGGCGACTGTCCGAACTCCTCCACCACCCGGTCGGTGGCCAGCAGGGGTAGGGTGGTAACCAGGGCTTGTGCAATGAGGATCGATCGCATGGTCAGGTGGTTGGGAGCGCCGAAGGTAGCAGCGCTTTCGCGATCCGGGGGCCTTCGAAGAAGCGGGTGGCCGAATGGCCGGTCGCAACGGTGCGATCACGGATCAATGGGAACGCTCAATGATGAATCGTGCCTGGCACACACCCTCCGGGAGCACCACTCGAGCGGTGTAGCAGCCTGCGGACCAGATCCGCGCATCCAGGGTCGCCGTTTGCTGGAAGGCTTCGTCCAAGACCACGTGACCGGACGCATCGAACACCAGGAGCCGGCCTTCCGAGGAGATCGAGCTGTGCACCGTCATGCTGCCGGAAGCTGGCGTGGGGAGAACGCGCAGCGTGGGCGAGGTCATCGGCTCCGCCACCAGGTTCGCGTTGGGCGCGCCCGCATGAACCATCAGGTAACTGCTCGCACCGACCTTCACCACGGTCGGATCGCCGCCCTGCACGTTCGTGCTCACATAACCGTTCCAGGTGCCACCGTTGGGCGAACTGTTGAACCAGATGCCGCCCATGGAGCTGCCATATAAGCGAAGCTCCGTGGGGCTTTCCACCGTGTAATTGCCCGTCCAGTTGTGCTGTGCGTCGGAGGGGATCATGGGCACGGCGCTGAAGTTCACCCCATCGGGCGAGAGGTAGTGGTAGGCGCCATCCTACGGTGCACCTGCGGGCGCGGCGTAATGCCAGCCTGGTCCGAAGTGGATCACGGCGGGATCGATCACGCGGTTGTCGCTCACATCCACGCGTGCACCGGGCTCGAAGGTGTAGTGGATGCCATCGGTACCGATCGCGGAATAGGTGTTCACGGTGGAGTCGAGCCCCATCCCCGGCATGCCGTCGCTGCTGGAGAAGTAGATGCGCAGGCTGTCGCCGTCGAGCACGGTCAATGTGGGGTCGAAGGGGCGCTGATAGCCGGGTGGGAGGCCGTTCACGTCGATCGGTTCAGGACCGCTCCACGAAGCGCCATTGTCATAGGAGAACTTCACGGCCACGGGGTCCCAGGTGGGCGAGGGGTCGGGCTGGCGGAACCATTGGAACACGCAGGCGAGGGTGTCGCCGCGCCAGCGCACCGCCGACGGCACGCCGCTGCTGTCCTGGAACATGGCCGGCGGTCCGAAGGTGACGCCGTCATTCGACCACGACATCATGAGCGGGTTCTCCCAAGGCGGAGTTTGCGCGAGCGCGATCGACGGAGCGAGCAGCATGCCCACGATGACGGAACAAGGACGCACGGCACGAAGCTAACCCGACCCGGTGTTGGATGATCGGGCGGGCAGGTCCCTGTCCGCGCGAGCATCCGGTCGTGCACCACCATCATCCACAGCGCGCGGAAGGGTCCCCTGTTGAGCATGCCCATGCGTTCAAAAGCGGATCCCGCCGGTGGTCTAACTTGGTCGGATGCAAGGCGCGAAGGGGGCGGTCCGACACATGCTCGCGGGCGCTATGCTCCTGATCACGGGTATCCTGGCCGCGCAGTCCGAGCGTCGGCACGACTCGCTCCTGCAGGTCTTCGAGCACGACACCAACTACAAGGCCCGGGTTTGGGCTGGCATCAAACTGAGCGGGGACGTGATCACCAGCGATCCCCAGCGGACGGTCCGCATCGGTGGGCAGGTGATGCACCTGCTGGACAGCCTTCAGCAAGCGGGTGCGATGTCCGATTCACTGGCCGACATCCACCGCATGATCCAGTTGCAGACCCTGGGCATCGCCTATTCCCACCTGGGCGATGTGCAGGAGGAGCTGCGGCTGGCACTGCAGAACCTGAAGATCGCCGATCGCCTGGGCATTCCCCAAAAACAATGCATGGCGCTGGAGAAGATGGGGTCGTTGCTTCTTATGCAGGGAAACCGGGAGGAGGCGTACCGATACTTCCATCGCGCGCTGGCCATTGCCGAGCGGTCCAACAACACTTATCGCCTGGCCTTGGAGTACGGCAACATCGGCGCGGCGCTCGGTGAAACGGACCCCGACTCGATGCTCTGGTATTTCCGGCGTTCGCTGGAGGTGATGGGACGACCGGACATGGTGGATCGCGAAGGTGCCATGGGCTGGATGCTGAACAACATCGGCAACGTGCTCGAGGATCGCGGGGAGCTGGATTCGGCCCTGTTCTATTACGAGCGCTCGCTGGCCCTGCGCCGGTCCATCGATCACCGCCTCGGACAATACCTCGTGCACAGTGACATGGCGGAGTTGCTGGTGAAGCAGGGCCGGTTGCAGGAGGGTCTGGAGCATGCCAACACCGGCATCCGCATCGCCGAGGAGAACGGATTCCACCAGAACCTGCACCATAATTTCCGGGTTCGCAGCGAAGTGCTCGCGCGGCTCGGGCGCTACCCGGAGGCATACTGGGACCATCGGCGCTATGTGCAGGAACGGGATTCCATCGAGAACGAGCGGAACACCAAACAGGTGGTCCAACAGACGATGCGCTATGAGTACGGCCGCGAACAGCTCGCCGACAGCCTCGCGCATGAGGCCGAGCTGACGGTGAAGGCGCAGGAGGTCCGTCGACAGAAAGCGGTGCGCAACGGATTCATGGGCGGCTTCGCCCTGGTGGCCCTCTTCGCCGGGATCTTCCTTGTGCAGCGAAATCGCATCGGCAAGGCCCGCGAACGGAGCGATGAACTGCTGTTGAACATCCTGCCAGAGGAAGTGGCCGAGGAGCTCAAGGCCAAGGGCGAGGCCGAGGCCGTGCACATCGACCAGGTCACCGTGCTCTTCACGGACTTTAAAGGCTTCACCGCCATGAGCGAAAAGGTGACCCCGAAGCAACTGGTGCACGACCTGCACGAGTGCTTCAGCGCCTTCGACAACATCTGCGAGAAGCATGGCCTGGAGAAGATCAAGACGATCGGCGATGCCTATATGGCCGCGGGTGGCCTGCCCACGCCGAATACCACCCATGCCACGGACGTGATCCAGGCCGCTTTCGAGATGCGCGACTTCATCGCCGAAGGCAAGGCGCGCAAGATCGCAACGGCCTTGCCGTATTTCGAGATCCGCATCGGCATCCACACCGGTCCGGTGGTGGCGGGCATCGTGGGCGTGAAGAAGTTCCAGTACGACATCTGGGGCGATACGGTGAACACGGCGAGCCGCATGGAATCGTCCGGCGAGGTGGGTAAGGTGAACATCAGCGAGGCCACGTACTGGCTTTTGGTGAATGGCGACTGGTCCATGGCGAATGGCATTTCCACCCTTTCACCAACTCCCATTCACCATTCACCCGCATTCGTCTTCACCCCTCGCGGAAAAGTGCAGGCAAAGGGTAAGGGGGAATTGGAGATGTATTTCGTTGAGCGCACGGGATAGTCCCCTGAACATGGCATTCACCTGCAACGATCGAGACACATGGAGCGAGTGAGTTCACTGATCACGGCAGCGGTCCTTCTCCTGGGATCCGCCACGGCTCAGCCCAAGCTGGATTCCTTGCTGCGGATCTGGCATAATGGGGCACTTACCGACTCCGTGCGTGCGCGTGCATTCGAGAGATACATCTTTGATGGTCATCTCTTCAAGGACCGCGACACAGCACTCGTTCTGGTGGATGAACTGATGGCCTTCTCCGAGGATCGGAAGCTCCTCGATGGCCAGATCAGCGCTTTGAATCTCCGGGCGATCGCCGCTGCTATTGCGAACGATCATGCCCAGGCGCTGGAACTCAACGAACAGATCATCGCCATGGCCACGGCGAAGGGCGATCAGGAACGGGTCGCTGACGTGCTTGGCAACATGGGTATCATCTACAGGAAGCAAGGCGATCTGCCCAGGGCGTTGGACCACTACCAACGATCGCTCGCGCTGAAAGAGGCACAGGGCGATCAGCGCGGCATTGCCACCACCCTCACGAACATGGCCGTGATCCACCGCGATATGGGGGACATGGACAAGGCCTTGGCCGACAACCTCCACAGCCTTGCCATCGTGGAAGAGCTGGATGACCCCCGCCTTCTTGCCGGCGTGTTGAGCAGCACGGGCAATGTGTACTTCAAGATGCAGGACTACCGCCACGCGCTGGAGTATCATGAACGATGCCTCGGGATCTACGAGCGGTCCGGGGACCAGAGGGGCATCTCGATGTGCTTGGTGAACATCGGTAACGTGTATTATGAGCAGGGTGACCTGGAACAGGCTTTGGACTTTCAGCAGCGCGCATTGGACCTGCAGGGTCGGATCGGGGACAGAATGGGGATCACCAAGTCGTACAACCAGATCGGCAGGATCAGGCTGGCACAGGGCGAGGCACGCCAGGCGGTGATCGATTGCCACAAGGGTCTCGAGGTCGCCGTGGAACTCGGTTCCATCCACGACCGTGCGCACAATTGCGATTGTCTCTACGAGGCATACAAGGCGGTCGGCGACGCAGGGAACGCCCTGTTGTATCACGAACGAACGCAGCAGCTGCGCGACAGCCTGTTCAATGAGGAGAACACGAAGAGGATCACGCAGCTGACCATGCAGTATGAGTTCGATAAGAAGGAGGCCGCCACCAAGGCCGAACAGGAGAGGAAGGACTCCATCGCTGCTGAGGAACTGCGCCGCCAGAAGGTGGTGCGCAACGGCTTCATGGGGGGCTTCGCATTGGTCGCCTTGTTCGCTGGGGTTTTCCTTGTGCAGCGCAACCGCATCAGCAGGGCACGAGAGCGGAGCGACGAACTATTGCTCAACATCCTGCCGGAGGAAGTGGCTGAGGAACTGAAGGCGAGGGGTGAGGCCGAGGCAAAGCTCATTGATGAGGTCACCGTGCTCTTCACGGACTTCAAGGGCTTCACCGCCATGAGCGAGAAGCTCAGTCCCAAGGAGTTGGTGAAGGACCTGCACGAGTGCTTCAGTGCCTTCGATCGGATCTGTGAGGATCACGGCCTGGAGAAGATCAAGACCATCGGCGATGCGTACATGGCCGCCGGTGGATTGCCGACGCCGAACACCACGCACGCCACCGATGTGATCAGGGCCGCACTGGAAATGCGCGACTTCATCGCAGCGGGAAAGCAGCACAATCTGGAGCGAGGCCATCCCTACTTCGAGATCCGCATCGGGGTACATACCGGTCCGGTGGTAGCCGGCATCGTCGGGGTGAAGAAGTTCAGCTACGACATATGGGGCGATACGGTGAACACCGCCTCGCGAATGGAATCGTCCGGAGAGCCGGGACAAGTGAACATCAGTGAGGCGACGTACGCGTTGGTCCGTGAACAGGCTGGACGCCTGTTCGACTTCACCCCGCGCGGCAAGGTGCAGGCGAAGGGGAAGGGCGAGATGGAGATGTACTTCGTTCAACGAAGCTCGGAACGAGCGGAGGCATGACCTCGTGGAGCGGAGCGCAAGGGCGGCTAGATCCGCGATGGGCTTTCGTTGAGGCGCACGCCCTTCGATTCAGTGAAGGCGGCGGCCGGCCAGAAGCTCCACCGACCCCAGCGCTGCGATCAGCCCCTGCAGCCAGAAAAGCTCGGTCAGCAGCACCTGCACCCCGATCCAGGTCAGCGTGCCGGCGCCCAGCACGAGCGCAACGCCGGCGGCGATCGGGGATCGGCGCAGGGTAAGCAGGAACCCGAGCAGATGCCCGAGCCCAAGCCCAGCGAATAGGATCGCCCCCGGCCAGAAGAAGTCGGCGAAGAGGGTGGTGTGCATGAAGTCTCGCGGCAGCTTCAGGAGCGAGCCATCGGGTGCGAGCATCAGCAGCAGGCCGCCGACGATGGCGTTCACCGCCAGGAAGCCTTGGTCGATGAGCAGGACGGTGCGCATGGTGTGAAGATCGAGCATCGGGGTGCGCAGGAAGCTGATGCGGGTCACGGGCCGTTCCTTTGTGCAGTGTGTTATTCCACCACCCTGGACCGCGACCTGAAGGCGCTGGAGCAACGGCTGAACCGGCGGATGATCGATGAGTTCAAGCGTGGGGAACGGCCTGACGCAGGTGACCAGCTCCTGCTGCCCTTGGACCGGACCAGTGCGTTCGCGCGACCGCTGTGGCCGGTGGTCGCCAGCAAGGCCCCGGACCGGATCAGCGTGCAACGCTGGGGGCTGCTTCCGCGCTACATCCGTTCCGAAGAGGAGGCCCAGGAGTTCCTGAAGCGGACGCCCACGTTCAACGCCATCAGCGAGGAGGTGGACGCCAAGCGGAGCTACAAGCATGCGGTGGAGAGCGGGCAGCGCTGCCTGGTGCCCGTCACGGGGTTCTTCGAATGGCGGCACGAGGGCAAGGTGAAGGTGCCCTACAGGATCGGGCTGAAGGGCGGTGATGTGTTCTGCCTGGCTGGGCTGTGGGAGGAGCACGACGGCGTGGACACCTACACCGTGCTCACCACCCGCGCCAACCCGCTGCTGGCCTTCATCCACAACAGCAAGCAGCGCATGCCGGTGATCGTGCCCGAGGCGCAGTGGGACGCCTGGCTATCGCCCGACCTGGCACCGGATGAGGTGAAGCGCCTGTGCGAGCCCTACCCCGAGGAGGAGATGGAGGCGGAGCGCCTGGGGGCGGGTCCTGCACAGGGCACCTTGTTCTGAGCGGCCGCGGCCCGGCTCACCATGGGCCCGTCAGCTGACGCCTCACATCGGCAATCGTGATCGCCAGGTGCGAGGCCCCGTACACGCAGCGTCCATCGCGGATCACGAGCACCTGCGGCGACTCGTGCCGCACGCCATAGCGCACCGCGATCGCATCCGAAAGGGCACGGTGGCGCAGCAGATCGAGAAGATGAACAGGACCATCCGCTGCCTGCCAGGCCCGCTGCAGGCGGTGAAGGGCGGTGCTGCTGATGGAGCAGCGGGTGCTGTGCTTGAAGACGAGGACAGGCCGCCGGGCGGAAGCGGCATCGATGTGGTCCAGTTCGTCCGTGGTGGTGAGCGGCTGCCAGGGCATGCCGCAAAGTTCGGGGGGCGGCGGCCCCGGGTGCGGTGTGGTCGGTCACCGTGCGGGATCGCTATTTTGCCGGCGGCCGGGTGACGGTGTTCCCGTCAGTGACACCCGGAGCCGTACCGCACAGCCATGAAGAATGTCGTTCGCCCCTGATGACCGCACCTCCGACCTTCGCGAAGTGAACCCGCGTACCACGGTGCCCGATGAAGCGCACGTGGAGACCGAGATGGCCGCGCTGGCCGCCCGCTTCATCAACAGCACCAACCGCCACGTCTTCCTCACCGGCAAGGCGGGCACCGGCAAGACCACCTTCCTGCATCGGCTGGCCGCCGGCACCCACAAGCGCCATGTGATCCTGGCGCCCACGGGCATCGCCGCCTTGAACGCGAAGGGTGTCACCATCCACAGCCAGTTCCTGCTGCCCTTCGGCGCCTTCCTGCCGGAGAAGCAGCGGCCGCTCGACATCCCGGAGGGCGCCTTCCACGACCAGGACACCCTCACGCGCCGCCATCCGCTCAATGCCCTGCGCCGCAACGTGCTGCGCGAGGTGGACCTGCTGATCATCGACGAGGTGAGCATGCTGCGGGCCGATGTGCTGGATGCCATCGACTTCCGCATGCGGGCCGTGCGTCAGAACCGCCGCGAGAGCTTCGGCGGCGCGCAGGTGCTGCTCATCGGCGACCTGTACCAGCTGCCGCCCGTGGTGAAGGACGAGGAGTGGCGCGTGATGCAGCGGTATTACGCCAGCATGCACTTCTTCGAAAGCCTGGTGCTGAAGCAGCACGGTTATGCGCACATCGAACTGGACCGCATCTTCCGGCAGCAGGACGACCGCTTCATCCGCATCCTGAACAACCTGCGCGACAACAAGGTGCAGGCCGGGGATGTGGACGAGCTGAACGCACACCATCGGTCCACCATCCCCGCCGCGGAAAGCGAGGGCGTGATCACGCTCACCACGCACAACCACAAGGCCGACGAGCTCAACCAGCAGGCGCTGGCGAAGCTGCCGGGCAAGGCGCATGCCTTCGAGGCCGTGATCGACGGCGACTTTCCGCAGAGCATGTTCCCCGTGCTGGAGCGGATCGAGCTCAAGGTGGGCGCGCAGGTGATGTTCGTGAAGAACGATCCGGAGAAGATGTACTTCAACGGCAGGCTGGCCCGCGTGGAGGCGCTCAGCGATGAGGGCATCACGGTGCGCATGTACGATGAAGGTCCGACAGGCATCCTGCCTGCCGGTGCCGATCCAGCGCAGGCTGATCCGGTATCCCGTTCCACGACCTACAGGCTCAAGCGCGAGACCTGGGAGAACAAGCGCTACGTGGTGAACGCGGCGACCAAGGAGCAGGAGGAGGAGGTGCTGGGCACCTTCGAGCAGTACCCCATCAAGCTGGCGTGGGCCATCACGGTGCACAAGAGCCAGGGCCTCACCTTCAGCAAGGCCATCATCGACGTGGGGCAGGCCTTCGCGCCGGGGCAGGTGTACGTGGCGCTCTCGCGCCTGCGCTCCCTCGACGGGCTCATCCTGCGCACGCGCATCGACCCGTCCGTGGTGAGCACCGACAAGGACGTGGTGGCCTTCACGCAGCGCGGCGAGCAGCAGGAACCGCTGCCGCAGCAGTTGCAGGCCCAGCAGCGCGCGTACCTGCAGCAGCTGCTCGCGGGCACCTTCGACCTGGGCGACCTGCTGCGCAAGGTGGAGTGGACGGAGAAGGACCATCCGGAGACCGCGCAGTTCGAGAGCGACGACATGAAGACCGCGCTGCAGATGCTGCGCGACATCCTGCGGAACGAGGAGGAGAACACGCGCAAGTTCCGGGGGCAGTTGATGCGCCTGCTCTTCGAGGACAAGCGGGCCGAGCTCCTGGAGCGCATCGAGAAGGGCGGCGCCTACTACGGCGACCTGCTGCAGGAGCGGATGAAGGCCTTGGTGCGCCACATCGCGCAGGCCGAGCTGCTGAGCCGCACCAAGGAGTACACCAACGCGCTGAAGGAGATCGACGGCATGCTGATGAAGCGCATCGCCACCATCGCCAAGGTGGCGATGATCACGCGCTGCATCCTGAACGGCGAGGAGATCCAGCGGCCGAAGGACATCGAGCAGGGGCTGGCCGCGAAACGCGCCGCCCTGGTGGGCGAGGCGCGCGCCTGGGCCGAGGAGCACCGGCCGAAGGGGAGGACCGGCAAGCGGCGCAAGCTGCGCACGGCCGCCGATCCATCGGAAGCCGTTGATGCCGGCGAGCCTGCAGCGCGCCCGGCGAAGGGTGCCACCTACGCCACCACTTATGCCCTGGTGAAGGAGGGCCTCTCCGTGGAGCAGATCGCGCAGAAACGCCAGATGGCGCGGAGCACCATCGAGGGCCACCTGGCACGGGGTATCGCGGAGGGGGTGGTGGAGCTGGACGGCCTGATGCCCGAGGCGGAGCGCGACCTCATCGCCGACTGGATGCGGGAGAACCCCTCCAAGGGGCTGAACGAGGCCGCGGGCCACTTCGACGGGCGCTTCGGCTACGGCCAGCTGCGCATGGTGCAGGCCTGGGTGAAGCGGGAGGCGTGAGGTGAGGCCGTTGTGCGGCGGGATCGTATTTTCCCGCCATGTCCCGCTCCATGCACACCCCCGACGCGCAGGGCTACATCCCCTTCATCCACAACTACTGCGACCGGCGCTGCGAGCGCTGCCGCTTCGTGCGGCAATGCCGCGTGGGCGCGGTGGACGTCGACGATGTGGGCGAGGCCGAGGACGCCGTGGCCGATGAAACACCCGAGGACCTGCGCAAGCGCTTGATGAAGCTCATGGGCCTGAGCGAGGAGGACATGGCCGCGCTGGACGCCGCCAGGGAGGAGCGGGCGAACGAGCCGGTGGACCCGATGGAACAGGCGCGCGAGGAGGCCGAGATGGCCGAATGGAAACGCGAACAGGAGGCCCTGGACCGCAAGGTGGACGCGCACCCCCTCAGCGTCATGGGCTCCACCTACCTCGACCTGGTGCGTGCGTGGATCGAGGCGCGCGAGGCGTCGTTGAAAGCGCGCGGTGTGCAGCTGCACCATCGCATGGGGGTGGACATCCCTGCGGAACTGCACACCCCCGAGATGCTGGTGCTGAGCGAGGCCGTGCAGGAGGTGCTGTGGTTCCACACCATGATCCACGTCAAGCTGCAGCGGGCCCTGCACGGCAGGCTGGATGACGACGAGGAGGACGAGGTGCAGTGCGACTGGAACGGCACGGCCAAGGTGTGCGTGGATGCGGTGGACCGGTCGATCGCGGCGTGGGACACCCTCGTGGACCTGCTGCCCGAGGAGGCCGACGACGCCCTGCCCATGCAGGAGCTGCTGCGCCGGATCCGCAAGGGGCTCGATGCCGAGTTCCCCGACGCGATGAAGTTCATCCGCCCGGGCTTCGATGCGCACATGGGCGGGTAGGCCGCGGCAGTGCGGGCGGGATCCCGTAAGTTCGGTCCACAAACGCCGGATCATGTTCGCACGTCCAGTACACTTCGTCCTTGCCGCGTTCCTGCTGGGTCAGGGTTCCGCCCAATTCGGCCCTCGGGTGGATGTGGTCACCGGAGAGACCTACCGCTGCTTGAAAGCGGCCGACCTGGACAACGATGGAGACAACGACCTGATATTCTGTGGGGGCGGGCAGGGTGTGTACAAACTGATGAGCCTGGATGGCCAGGGGAACTTCGGTCCGCTGGACACCTTGGCGCTGGTCCACTTCTCCGCGGCGATGCCTATGGACCTGGCCGACGTGGATGGGGACCAGGACCTGGACGTGGTGGTGCATGTGTCCAACGGGCCCCAGGTGCTGTGGATGGCCAACGATGGAGCGGGGAACTTCACTCCGGTTCAGCCCCTGGTCGGCACAGGGATCCCCACCGGCATCAACACGCTGCGCTGTGCGGACATGGTGGGCTCGCCACTGCCCGAGGTGGTGTTGAGCGGCGGGGATCACGTGCGTTGGTACATCAACAACGGGGGGATGTTCACGATGGCGGACTCTGTCCAGCACGGTGCCGGGAACTTCCAGCTGGTGCTGGTCGGGGTGGGGGATGTGGATCAGGATGGGGACGTGGACCATGTGGCCAAGGGGCAGGGTGTGTTCCATGTGGGGATCAACCCTGGCAACGGTGGACCGTGGACCTCTGTCCAGCTATCGGGACTCGCGCCCAGTGGATACTTCTATGGGATGGACCTGATCGATGCGGATGGCGACACGGACCTCGATCTGATCGATGCCTCGTGGCGGGTCCGTTGGATGGAGAACCTGGTGGCCGATAGCGGGCTCTGGAGCCATGGGCCGGAACTGGTGGTGGATCCGCTCGCGCCGAACGAGGGTGCAGGCTGGGCCGCGCAGCTGGGCTGCGGGCCGGGTGCCAGCATCCTGTGGTGCCATTGGGCCTACGGAGAGCCGCCCTATTGGTCGCACTATGACGATGTGTTGGGCGGCTTCACGCCACCAGTGGTCACGAACCTGCGGCCGGCCGGCGATGGCAGGTTGTTCTTCGGTGATCTGAACGGGGATGGGAGGCAGGACGTGATCATCACGCACAACGACACCATGTCCTGGTATGCGAATGCCTTGCCTCTCATGGGCGGATCGGTGGCTACGGTCCCCGAGTTGGATACGCTCTGTGCATGGGGCTTCAACGGCGGATATCCCTTGCCTGACGGTATCCCTTCCGGCGGCCTGTGGACCGGAGCGTTCATGGATATCACCGGGTCAAACGTGTTCTCGCCGGCATCCTACGGCCAGGGAGCAGGTAGCTACCATCTGGGCTACGGGGCCATCGATGCACAAGGCTGCATCGCCAGTGCGTTCGACACCATCCTGGTGATCAATGGGCCCACCATGGTGTGCCTGGACCCCGATCTCGAATGTCCGGGGGCGGAGCTGCGCTTCCTGGGCAGCCCGTCAGGGGGCGCGTGGAACGCACCGACGGATGCGGACGGGCGCTTGGACACTGATTGTGCGTTGCGTCCCATCTTCACGGATGTGGTGTACACCTTCACCGATGTCACCGGCCATCCGTGCCCATCCGACGTCTCCATGACGGTGAACGTCCTGCCGTGCACCCTGGTGGCCATCGGTGCGGTCGGTGCCTTCTGCGTGGATGCCCCGCCACAGCCTGTTCAGGTGGCGGTACCCGCCTTCGGCGTGGCCTACTTCCTCCAGGGGGTGGACTCCAGCACCTATGATGGCGGGGCCTACGTCACTGGCTGGCTGTCCGGATCACAGGGGCCTGGCATCTGGCCGGTGGTGGCCGCTGCGGTCGGCCAGGGTGAATGCCCCTCCACGGACACGGTGTTGGTGGAGGTGTGGCCTCTGCCTGTCGTGACCTTCGACCTGGGTGTGGACACGCTCACGGAGTGCAACGTGCCGCTGGTCCTCGATGCCGGTGTACCGCTGGGAGGCATCCATACCATCAACGGCGGGGACAGCACCTACACGGTGTTCGAGGTCGCCGAATGGGGGCAGGGGACCCACACGGTCACCTATACCTACTCCGACGGCAATGGCTGCACGGCCTCCGCGACCGATACCCTCGTCGTCAGTTGCAGCACCGGTCTTCCCGCGCCGGATCGGGAGCAGCTGCAGGTCTGGCCCGTCCCCGCCTCGGATGAGCTGCATGTGCTCTTCAATGGTCGGCCGCAGCGGGGTGAACTGCTGGATGCGCTTGGGCGTGCTGTGCTGACGTGGCCGCGGTCGGCCGCGCCGGTCCGGATCGATCTGTCCCACGTGCAGCATGGCACGTACGTCGTGCGGCTGGAGGATGGCCGGACCCAGCGGGTGCTAGTCCAGTAGGGCCGGGCCACCTTGCTGTGCTCATGACCATCGGTGGGGGTGAGCCCTCACCTCACCACCGTCACCTGTCCCTGCACGAAGCGCACCGCCGGCGATCCCGCCTCGGCGGCCTCCACCCGGTAGGCGTAGCAGCCGATCGGCACCTCCGTCGGGTCCCAGGCCAGGGTGGGGTCGTTCGTGCTGAACACCGCGCGGCCCCACCGGTCGAACACCTGCACCTGCCAGTGCGTGATGCGCTCCGCCTGCCACACGGGCCGCCAGGTGTCGTTCATGCCGTCGCCGTTCGGGGTCACGGCGTTGGGCACGTGGAGCGGCCAGGCACAGGCGTCCACCACCTGTACTGCAGCTGACGAGGGGCAGAAGCCGGGGCCTTCCACCACAACGGACAGCTCGCCGGATGCGGTGACCATGCAGCGCGGGCCCTGCGTGCCATTGCTCCACAGGGCCGTGGCGCCGGCTGGCAGCGGACCGATGTCGAACGTGACGGTGGGATGGACGCAGAGGTCCACCAGCGTGTCCGCAGGCAAGGCGATGGGGACGTGCTCACCGATGGTGACCGTGATGCTGTCGGAGAGCGGGCATTGCGGGTGCAGCAGGGTCACGGCGTAGGTGCCGGAGGTGCTCACGAGCAGCTCGGGTCCGGTGTGCCCGGTGCTCCACAGGTAGTTGCCACCGGGGTCCGGGCCGATCACCTGCAGCAGCACAGGCCCGCAGGCGCTGGTGTCCGGTCCCAGCTGGGGCGCCTCCACCGACCGCACGCTCACATCGTCCACGTAGTAGTAGCTCCAGTCCGTGAGCGGGTAGTTCGTGGGTAGCTGCAGGAAGGCGAGGCCCGCACCCTGGAAGTTGCCGATCGTGAGCGTGGTGTAGGCGCTGTCGGCCGTGAAGCAGCCGGCGATGCGGGTCCATCCGCTCTTGTCATCAAGCCACCCCGCAGGGCCCCAGGACACTTGCGGAGCGCGCGCGATGGGGTGGTCGTCCGGCCGGGTGGGCGGCGCCATGCTGAAGAGCGCACCGAGGTCGTTCACCGCGTACTTGGACACATCGGCGAGGCTGACGAAGAAGGACACCGCATAGGTGGTGCCGGGCACCAGGGGTGGGTTGAGGGCGTGGGTGATGTACTCGCGGTAGCTGTTCGGCTGCTGGGCATTGATGTCGAAGCCGCCGAAGGCGTAGAGGCCGGTGTAGCCATCCCCCGAACGGGCCGGTTCATCGCCCATCTGGTTGTCGGGCACGCTCATGCTGAAGGGCACGCCGAGGCACGCGTTGAAGTAGTCGCTCGTACCGGCGGTGGGCCGGTTCCAACCCATGCAGCGCTCGATCTGGCTCACGTAGTCCGGGCAGAGGATGTAAAGCTCCATGTCGCCGTTGGCCACATGGTCCTGTGCGCCCAGAGGCATGGTGCCGAACAGCATCCAGGGGAGGAGGAGCGGGCGACGCATCATCCGTGGGACGCAGGGAGCGCTGCGGCTGCTGCACGGATGAAGACCGGTGGTTCGGCCGGTGATGGTCGGTGGGATGACCCGTTCCGGTGGTCCCGGAACGGTCGATCACGGCGCGGTCGGGAGGACGGTCGCCGACCGTTTCCGTTCCGCCGGGGTGGGGTTGCGCTTCCATGTCGGGGTGTAGGGGGTGAAGCGTCCCGAGGACTCCACATCCGCCAGGGTGATGCGGCCATCCATGTAGGCGGCCAGCGGCGTTGCGGCGTGGTGCCGGCGGTCCTGCAGGACCAGCAAGGCGGCGTTGGCGCCGGCGCGCACGGCGATGGGCACACCCCCTCCGAGCTCGGCCCAGTGGCCGCCGAGGTAGAGGCCCTTCACCGGGGTGCGGTAGTGCGCGATCCCCGCCTTGAAGTTCGCCTTGCCCGGCCGTGCGCCCATCATGCTGCCGTTGCGGTTGCCGGTATACCGCCAGTGCGTGATCGGTGTGGCCACGTCGCAGTACACGATGTGCTTGGAGAGCCCGGGGGCCAGCCGTTCCTCCACCCGCCGGATGAGGATGTCGGCGTACTCCTTCTTCAATCGCTCGTACGCCTCGCCGCGCTCGGCGGCGTCGGTGCCGGTGCGCCACTGCGCATGGTCGGCGAACTCGGCCGGGATGTAGATCGTGAGCGTGCCCATGCCGTCCGGGGCCAGGCTCGGGTCGCGCAGGGAAGGGGCGAGGATGCTGATGCCCACTTCATCCGGCCCGCCCGTGCACTGGCGTTCGCGCGGCACATCATCCTTGCTGAGGTAGATCATCTCCTCGCCGAAGCCGAAGCTCCCGGTGGGCCGGTCCAGGGCGAGCGCCACCGTGACCGAGCTCGGGTAGAGCTCCGCATCGCGGAGCTTGCGCTTGAGCTTGTCCGGCACGGCGCCCGCAGGCAGCATGCGCTCATACAAGGCCTCCACATCGCATGCGCCCACCACCTGATCGGCCATCACCGTGCGGGTGGTGCCCCGTTGCGTGAAGCGCACCCCGCAGGCGCGGCCGTTCTCCAGCAGCACCTGGTCCACGCGGTAGGTGTAGTGCACCTCGTTGCCGAGGCTCGTGATCACATGCACCAGCCATTCGGGGAAGACCTGGCTGCCACCCACCGGGGGTAGTTGGTAATCGCCGACGTAGGCCCAGCCGATGGGCACCAGACAGCTCAGCAGGTCCATCTCCGAGGCGAAGACCCGTTGCAGACGCTCATCCCGGAAGTAGCGGGACAGCCCCTTGCGCACGCCTTCGCGACCGCTGAAGCGCAGGTGCGGGATGAAGGCGCGGGCGAAGCGCAGCTTGGCGAAGAGGTGCGTGATCCGTCCCAGCGGACCTTTGGATTCCTCCGTGCGCATGAAGGTGCCGAGGCCCGCGAAGGCGAGACCGATCCGTCGCGCATCGCGGAAGAAGCGCTCGATGCCGGCCCGTTCGTGCGGGAACTCGCGGATCCACTGCTCCTTGAGATCATCGGGCCGGTCGGTGAGCAAATGGTCGAAGCTGTCGCCCTTGTAGCGCTTGATGCGCTTCTGGGGGGCCGCCTTCGGATGGTCGGGGCCGATGAGGTCGAACATCCGGGTCACCAGGCCGTTCGGACCGAGCTGGTTGAGCCAGTGGATGGCGCTGTCGAAGCGGTGGTCCTTGCGCCGGAAACCGGCCAGGTAGCCGCCGGGGCGCGCATCCATCTCCAACACGCACACGCTGAGCCCTGCGCGGGAGAGCAGCGCGGCCGAGGTGAGCCCGCCGATGCCGGCGCCGATCACCACGACATCATACCGGGACCTGAAGGTGGAGGCGCGCATCACAGATCAACCGCACGGAACAGATCGGTGTCGCACCGATCCGTTCGAGCGCGCGAAGTACGGGGATAAACGCGGTGCCCCGGCGTTCTGTTCGGCGAAGGAGCTCCGGACCGGTCCGCCGCCCCCCCGCGATGCGCGTGAGGCAGCGCACAGGCCCGGATCACCGTCCTTTGGAGCATGAAGCACAGCGGCCTTGTTCCGATCGCCGTGATGGCCGTCAGCGCCCTGGCCCCGCAGGGCGCGGCGCAGGCCCAACCCTCGAGTTCCGGCACCGCGCTTTGGGTCACCTTCATGGAGAACCTGGACCTGCAGTTCAACACGCCGCCGTACTTCGAGCTCGTGATCTCCAGCGACGTGAGCACGCAGGGCGAGGTGCAGGTGCCGTACACGGGCTTTGCGATCCCCTTCACGGTGCAGGCACAGGACGACACGGTGATCACCCTGCCCACCAACATCTACTACCCCCAGGGGGATGAGGCGATCTTCAACTTCGGCCTGCGCGTGGTGGCGGATGATCCGGTGAGCGTCTACGCCTACCACCACCGGTTGTACTTCAGCGAGGCGTGCATGGCCCTGCCGGCGGAACGTCTCGGAGCGGAATACCTGGTGCTTGCCCATGAAGACGCGGTAGCCACGCAGCCGTCGTCCTTCGCGGTGCTGGCCACGATGGACAGCACCGTGGTGGAGGTGGTGCCCTCGGTGCTCACGGTGGGCTTCAGGCCGCCGGGTGTGCCGTACACCGTGCTGCTCAACGCGGGGCAGGTGTTCCAGCAGCAGGCGTTCGGCGACCTCAGCGGGTCGCGTGTCCGCAGTTCGGATGCCCTGAAGCCCATCGCGGTGTTCGCCGGTGCGAAGCAGGCGCGGGTGAACTGCGCGCTGTCCGCGGACGACCACCTCTTCCAGCAGGTGGAGCCGCTGAGCGGCTGGGGACGCATCTTCCGCATCGTGCCCTTCCTGGGGCGCGGTGGCGATGAACTGCGGGTGCTGGCCTCGGTGGATGGCACCACCGTGGAGCTCACCGGCCAGGCGCCGGTGGTGGTGGACAGCGGCGAGGTGGCTTCCTTCTTCGCTGCGGTGCCGCTCACGGTGCAGAGCTCCGCACCCGTGGCGGTGGGGCAGTTCAACGACAGCCAGAGCTGCAACCCCGCGATGGGCGATCCGTGCTACCTGTGGGTGCATCCCTTCGACCGCACGGACCAGCGGGTGATCTGGACGGCGCTCACCGGCGCGGGCACGCCGTACCATTACGTCAACATCGTGGCCCAGGGCGAGGCCGGCCCGCCGGTGGTGCTGCTGGATGCGGTGGACATCAGTGCGCAGCTGCAACCCATGGCCGGGGTGAGCGGCGTGTTCTGGGGACAGTTCCCGGTGAGCGCCGGGCTGCATCGCGTGGAGAGCGCCCAGGGCTTCCAGGCGTGGGCCTATGGCATGGGCGACTACAACTCGTACGCCTTCCCGTTGGGCTACGGCACCGCCGACCTCACCACGTCCATGTTACCGGCGTCCGGGTCCGGCGCAGCGCCCGGGGCGTGGGTGCTGGCTTCCGGAACCGTTCTCGACAGGACGCTCGCGGGACTGCCGCCGATGGCCGCGCTCGTGTTGCACGATGCCGCAGGGCGCGTGGTGCGGCGCTTCGGCCCCGGAGAGGTGCTGCGGGTGCCGGATGGGGCAGGGAGCTACACGCTGCTCGCTCCTGGTAGCGCGACAGCCCCGGTGCGCGTGCTGGTCCACTAGGCGCGTTCAGCGCACCTTCAGCAGGTCCTTCACCTGCTGGCGACGGCCGTTCTGCAGGCGGCAGTGATACACACCGGCCGGCAGGTCCTCCAGGTCCACGTCCACCGTATGGGTGCCCGCGGGCATGTCCTGGTTGCGCACCAGGCGCACCACGCGGCCCTGCTCGTCGAACACATGGATGGCGACGCGTCCGCCGTCGCTGGTGAAGCGCAGGCTGGTGCGGTCGGTGAACGGGTTGGGCCAGGCCTCCAGCAGGCTGGTGCCGCTGCCCTGGTTGGCCTCGTGGATGCCGATGCCGAGGCAGCCGTCGGGGTCCACCACGGCCAGGGGCTGGTAGGTGTTCAGCAGCACGGTGTCCACGTCGGTCTGGGCCATGCAGAACCAGTCGCGCAGCACGCTGGCGTACACGCTGCGGAAGTCGTACTGCATGGGCAGGTTGGTGGTGAAGTTGGTGTTGGGGCTGATGGTGGGGTTGTTGCCCAGCAGGCCCGGCATCACCTGTGTGCCGAAGAGGAACATGGGCGCGGCCGCGCCGTGGTCGGTGCCACCGGAGGCGTTGCTCATCACGCGGCGCCCGAACTCGCTGAAGGTCATCCCCAGAACCCGGTCCTCGAGGCCCAGCAGCTGCAGGTCGTCCTGGAAGGCGCGGATGGCGTTGCTGACGCCCTGGAGCAGGTCGGCGTGCACGCCGGCGGTGGTGTCGTTGGTGAGCGTCTGTTGCGCGTGCGTGTCGAAGCCCTGGTCGCTCACCCAGTAGATCTTGGTCTTCAGCCCGCCGCAGATGAGCTGCGCCACCACCTTGAGGGCCTGGGCCAGTTGCGCACCGGGCTGGGTGCCGGTGGGGTACATCGTGCTCTGGTTGCAGCCCACCTGCGCGGCGGCGTTGATCACATCGCCGTAGAGGTCGGTCTGCCGCTGCACGGTGCGCACGAAGTCCAGCTTGCCGCCCTTGCAGTCGGCGGTCACCGGGTCGGTGTAGATGTTGTTGGTGAGGTTGAGCGGGTCGTTGGTGTTGTAGATGGCCGCGCCCATGCTGACGCCGAGGTGCTGCAGGCCCGGTCCCACAGGGCCGCCCACGCGGATGGCGAGCGGGTCGGGCATGTCCGTGTTGGGGAAGCCCACCGGGTAGTTGGGGTACTCGAAGTGCAGGAAACGCCCGGCCCATCCGCTGTCCAGCAGCTGGTTCGCATCCGATCCGGTCTCCCAGATGTCCGTGCTGCGGAAGTGGCTGAAGTTGGGGTCCGGATAGCCCACGCTCTGGATGATGGCCAGCTTGCCGTCGTCCCACAGGTCCATCATCCCCGTCATGCGCGGGTGCAGACCGGTGGCGCCGTTGGTGCCGCTGAGGGGCAGCACGCTGGTCTCGGGCACCAGCACGTTGCTGCGGAACTGGCTCAGCAGCTGGTACTGGTCGATGGGGATCACGGTGTTCAGGCCGTCGTTGCCGCCGTAGAGCTGCACGACGACGAGCACGCGGTCCTCGCCCACGCCATTGAGCAACGGTGCCAGCATGGGGTTGGAGAAGCCGCGCACGGTGAAGCCGCCCACGGTGGCCATGGACATCGAGCGGAGGAAGTTCCTGCGTTGCATGGTCGGTGGGTTCAGTGGATGTGGGTCTCGGCGGCGCCCAGCATGTCGACGGTGAGCCAGAGCAGGATGGTGGGCACCAATTGCGCCGTCATGTCCTGTGTGTTCGGATCGGCCACGTAGGTGGCGTAGGCGAAGGTCCAGTAGTAGTCCTGCGACTGACCGAGCAGCAGGATGCTCGTCTTCAGCTGGTCGCGCACGGCCTGGCTGATGGGGGCGCCGTAGTACAGTTCCACCATGTCGATGAGGAGCTGGTTGGGGTCGCCCGGGTTGCTCAGCTGTTCGCAGAAGGCCACCAGGTCCACCTTCAGCTCCAGGTTCTGGCTCTGCGGCTGGTAGAGGTTGGCGGGCGTGGAGAAGCCGGTGTATACGATGCCCTGCAGGCTGAAGTTGCGCGCCGGGAAGGTGGCCGTGTCCACCCAGATGTCATCGTACTGGGGGAACTGGTAGTAGGCGGGCCAGCCGGCGACGTTGGGCGGGTTGCCGATCTCCTGGCCGCAGTAGGCGATGAGGTAGTACACGTCCATCCACACGCGGTACTGCGCCTCGAACTGCGTGGCATCGGGCATGGGCACGTTGAACATGCGCAGGGTGCCCACGATGAGGTCGGCCGGGCTCTTGATCATGCAGCCGCGCAGGTCGGCGGTGAAGAAGTGGTCGCTGGTGAGCAGGGCCTGCATCACGATGCGCATCTGGTCGGGCGCACCGGCGTTGTTGCGGAAGAGCTCGGCCAGCGGCTGGATCACATCGGTCTCCGCAGCGGCGCTGATCTCGCCGTGCACGAACCAGCGGTAGATCTCGCGGCAGATGAAGAGGCTCACCTCCTCCTTGGCGAAGATCATGTCCAGCAGGGCGTTCAGCTCGTTGGCGCCGCCGTTGATGCCGGTCTGGCCCTGGATCACCGTGTTGTTGAAGAAAGGGCTGAACTGCTTGTCGGTGATGGCGTGCAGGAAGGGCAGGAAGATGGTCTGCGGCACGATGGGCTGCCCGCCACTGGTGGTCTGCACGGTCCATCCGGTGAGCACCTGCGCCGCCGCCTGCACGTCGCTCTCGGTGTAGCCGCTGCCCTGGCCGAGGGTGAACAGTTCCATCAGCTCGCGGGCGTAGTTCTCATCCGGCGCGGTGGCGATGTTCAGGTAGCCGTTGAGGTAGATGAGCATCGCCGGCTCCAGCGTCACGTCGTACATCAACTGGCGGAAGTTGCCCAGGCACGCGTCGCGCAGCAGCTGGTTCAGGCTGTACAGCGCCTCGGGCATGAAGACAGCGCCCGCCTGCGTGGGCATGTGGTTGCTCCAGAAGAGGGTCATCTTCTCGCGCAGGTTCCGCTCCTGCCCCACGAACAGGCCCATCTGCCAGGCGGCCAGGCTCTGGATGCGCGCGGGGCGTGGGTCGATCGGCGCCTGTGGATCGCTGGGCGTGTTCACCCACGTGCTCCCGAAGGGCACGTCCGGGTCCACCAGGGTGGGGTCGGGCTGGTTGTTGCCGTTGGGCGCGGTGTACGCCTTGATCGGTGGGGGCACGCTGGTACTGAAGGTGAGCAGCGCGTTCACCACCTGGTTCACCGACATGCCTTGGAAGTGGACCAGATCCGCCGGCGATACGCCGAATAGCGTGCGGCGGAGAAGGTGCAGCAGTTCCGGCCTGCCGAAGGGGCCGGTGTAGGGTTGGATGGCCATGGGCTGCGGTTCGGAAGCGGAGGTTCGACGGAGCGTCCGGGAGAAGGTTCAACCAAGGTAGCGGGTTGCGCTGGGCCGGTCCAGACCCCGGGGAGGTCTTTTCTTCAACAGGCGGTGGACCGATAACGGACCGTTCACACGGGCTTAACGCTGCCCCGACCCGATCAGCATGCCGGCCCGTTGCTGCCAGTCCAGGGCGTCGGCCAGGGTCTCCTCGAAGGGGCGCGGACGGAAGCCGAGCTCGGCCCGGGCCTTCGCGCTCCGGATGTCCGGATGCCCTTCCAGCAGGGCGGTGAGCGCTTCGTGCGTCATCAACGGCGTACGGCCGGTGAGGCGGGCCTGGAGCTGGAAGAAGGGGACCAGGGAGCGCAGCAGGCCGATCGGGGCCACGCGCTGCACCGTGCGGCGACCGGCCACGCGGCCCACGGCGGCGGAGAGCTCGCGCACGGTCCGGTAGCTGCCGCTCAGCAGGTATTTCGATCCCGCCGCCCCGCGGTGAAGGGCTTCGGCGATGGCCTGCGCCACATCGCGCACATCCACGAAGTCGTAGCCGCCGGGCGGCAGCAGGGGCACCTTGCCGTTGTGCAGGTCGGCGATGGCGCGGCCCATCAGGGAGGGGCCGTGGTCCAGGGGACCGAACACCGAGGTGGGGGCGAGGATCACCGCGCTCAGCCCGTGGGCCGATACGGCCTCCAGCACCACGCCATCGGCCGCCGCCTTGCTGCGGTCGTAGGCCGGGGCGGTGGCGCGGGTGGCGCCCCGCGTTTCATCCAGCGGCGCGTCCAGCGGATGGCTGTCGTAGCTGTGGATGCTGCTCACATGCACCAGCCGCTTCACGCCGTGGCGGAGGCAGGCCTGCACGATGTGGCGCGTGCCGTCCACGTTCACCCGCGGGACCAGCGGGTCGTTGTTGCTGTCGATGCTGATGCGTGCGGCCAGGTGCATCACGGCATCACAGCCGGCCACGAAGCGGTCCACCGCCCCGGCATCCAGCAGGTCGCCGGACACGCGTTCCGCGTCGAGGTCGGCGATGCCGTCGGAGCGGCGGTGCACCAGCAGGCGCAGGCTGTGGCCCTGTTCCAGCAGCAGGGGGCAGAGGGCCGCGCCCACATGGCCGTTGGCGCCGGTGATCGCGATGCGCATGTTACCAGAGGAAGGGGATCACCGCCTTGCGGTCGCGTGGGTAGTCGGCGAAGCGCTCGCGGTACCAGGTGTGGTGGTTGTGGGCGCGCGGGGCCAGGTTGGCGAAGGTCCACACCGCGAAGCTGAGCGCGGGCAGCGACCAGGCGGCCAGGGCGAAGCCGGCCCACTCCACGATCTCGCCGAAGTGGTTGGGGCAGCTGATGCGGTCGAAGAGGCCGCCGCGCGGAATGCGGTAGCCGGGCCCCTCGGCGCGCAGCGCGATCAGCCGTGCGTCCGCCCAGCGGTTGATGCCCATGCCCAGCGCGAAGAGCAGCACGCCCACCACGGCCAGGGCATCCGGGAAGGGCCGGTCCGGCGGGGCGATGTGGCCGAGCCACCAGCCGTTGAGGCCGCCGTTCACCGCGTTGAAGAGCACCGCGCTCAGCACGATCAGCACCGGCATGCGCTTGCCGCTGGTGCGCAGGCGGAAGGGGAAGATCAGCGTGCGGTTGATGTAGTGCAGGGTCCACATCCCCACGAGCAGCCAGGTGAGCGGGCTTGGCTCGCGCGGGCCCAACACCACCATCAGCGGGAACACGAGCAGCGCGGGCAGTTCCATCCAGAACCAGCCCCAGTGGTTGGGCAGGGTGGGGCCCCAGCCCGCCGTGGTGTGGCGGCCGTAGGGGGCCCGCACCTTCAACAGCACCGGCAGGGTCACCACCGCCACGGCGATCCAGCCCACCACCGCCCATGTGAACGCATCCATGCGGCGATGTTACGCAACAGGACGTTGGCGGCGGTGGCCGCACCTTTGCATCCCGCCTACGCACCCATGCTGCGGCGGACGACGCATGAAGCTCATCTCCTTCAACGTGAACGGCATCCGCGCCAGCGTGGGCAAGGGCCTCCACGACACGCTGCGAACGCTGGACGCCGATATCCTCTGCTTCCAGGAGACCAAGGCCACGCCCGAGCAGGTGGCCCAGGCCCTTGCCGGGGTGGACGGTTACCACGTGAACGCCTATGGCGCACTGAAGCCCGGGTACAGCGGCACGGCCATCGCCAGCAGGCAGAAGCCCGTCGGTGTCGACTTCGGCATCGGCATGAAGGGCCACGACGATGAAGGCCGCGTGGTCACCTGCACCTTCACCGACGTGGTGGTGGTGTGCGTGTACACGCCCAACAGCGGTGAGGGCATGAAGCGGCTCGGCTACCGCGGCGAGTGGGATGCCGCCTTCCGCACGTACGTGACCAAGCTGGCGAAAGGGAAGCTGCCCGTCATCATCACGGGCGACCTCAACGTGGCGCACCAGCCCATCGACATCGCGCGGCCCAAGGAGAACTACAACAAGACCAGCGGCTACACGCAGCAGGAGATCGATGGCATGAACGCCTTGCTCGCCTCAGGATGGGTGGACACGTTCCGGCATCTGCACCCGGACGTGGTGAAGTACAGCTGGTGGAGCCAGCGCTTCGGCGCGCGCGCCAAGAACGTGGGCTGGCGCATCGACTATGTGCTGGTGACGAAGGGTTTCGAGAAGAAGGTCAAGGAGGCCTTCATCCTCAACGAGGTGATGGGCAGCGACCATTGCCCGGTGGGGATCGTGTGGTAGACCATGGTTGACGTGCATACGAGTGCGCAAGTAGCGAGTGGCGAGTGGCGAGTGGTGGGTAGGATACCACTCGTCACGAGACTGTTCAGTAAAGTGTGTCAGGCCGGATTGCGAACTTCAACACCTGACCCATGGAGGACAAGACGGACAAGTTCGATTACGAAGCCTTCGAGAAGGAGGCCATGAAGCAATTGCTACTGGGCAAGCCCTTGAGCGGCAGCGATGGGGTGCTGACCCCGCTGGTGAAGCGACTGATGGAGGCCTCGCTACGGGGCGAGCTGAGCGCTCACCTGGCCGAGGAGCCGCCTGGAGGTAACCGGCGCAACGGACATGGGCGCAAGCGGGTGAAGACCGCCCACGGAGAGGTGGAGATCGCCACGCCGCGCGACCGTGAGGGAACCTTCGACCCGGTGCTGCTGCCCAAGCGCGAGCGCGTGCTGAACGCCGAGCTGGACATGAAGATCATCAAGCTCTACGGGCTTGGGATGAGCCAGCGCGACATAAGCGACCATGTGCGGGACCTGTACGGCATCGAGGTGAGCGAGGCCACGATCAGCGCGGTGACCGACCAGGTGATCGCCGATGTACAGACCTGGCGGCAGCGGCCCTTGGAGGCGCGCTACGCGATCGTGTGGCTCGATGCCATCCACTTCAAGGTGAAGCAGGAAGGGCGCGTGGTGAACAAGGCCGTATACACCGCCTTGGGCGTTGGCCCCGATGGCCACAAGGACCTGCTGGGCCTGTACGTGGGGCAGAGCGAAGGGGCCAAGTTCTGGCTGGGCGTGCTGGGCGACCTGCGCCAACGCGGCGTGGAGGACATGCTGATCGCATGCATCGACAACCTGAGCGGCTTCTCCGACGCGATCTCCTTGGTGTACCCACAGAGCGATATCCAGCTCTGCATCGTGCACCAGGTGCGCAATACCCTGAAGTACATCAGCTACAAGCACTACAAGGAGGTGGTCAAGGACATGCGGGCCATCTACCGGGCCCCTGGTGAGCAGCAAGCGCTGCATGCCCTGGAGGTCTTCAGCGACAAATGGGGGAACGCTACCCGCAGGCGGTGAGCTCCTGGCACACCAACTGGCCGCTGCTGGCCAGCCAGTACCGCTACAGCGAGCGCATCCGGCGGCTCATCTACACCACCAATCCCATCGAGGGCTTCCACGCTCAGCTGCGCAAGTACACCAAGACCAAGCGCGTCTTCGACAACGACATGGCCCTGCTCAAGCTGCTCTATCTGGCCCAGCAGCGCATCGTGGAGAAAATGGCCGCCAAGCCCATCTTCGCTTGGAGGGAGATAGCCGCCGAGCTACGCCTGCTCTTCGGCCCACGCTTCGATCCACAGGCGATCAACACCGATCAACAGGTTCTGAGTCTCCCCCGGACCCCCTCGTTCAAAACCCAACAACATCAACATCATCAGCAATAACGATGATGACACACTTTATCTAACAGACCCCTCGTCACTCGCCACTCGCCACTCAACGCTCACCACTCACCACACCGGGCTTCCATCCGATCACAACACATCCATCAACGGACACCTGATGATCATGAAGAACCTTCTCCGCCTCGAAGAGCTCGCGCAGTTCCTGCTGTGCCTGGGTCTGTTGATCGCTTCGGATGTGGCGTGGTGGGTGTATCTGCTGTTGCTGCTCGGCCCGGACATCGGCATGCTCGGTTACATGATCAGCCCGCGCACTGGCGCGGCTACCTATAACCTGCTGCACCATAAGGCGGTGGCTTTGGCCCTCTTCTTACTGGGCGGGATTATCGTCCCGGAAGGAAGCATATTTCAGCCGGTTGAACCGGCCTTCTTGATAATGATCGCCGCGGTTGTCCTCTATGGCCACGCCTCCCTCGACCGCATCTTCGGCTACGGCCTCAAGTTCGGCGACAACTTCCACCACACGCACCTAGGGTGGATCGGTAAAAGCAAGTCCGCTGAGTCGGCTGAGTCGGAAGTCCGCTGAGTCGGCTGCGCTGTAAGTCGTTGACGCATCACGACAACGACTCCCGACTCTGCGGACTCATGACTCAGCGGACTCCCGACTCATTGGACTTCCTGCCCCTTCCTCCTGTCCCTGGCCCTGCATTCACCCCTGCGAGTGCATCGCCACGGCGTTCCCCTCGGTGTCCAGGAAGAAGGCCATGTGGCCGATGTCGTCGCTGATGTGCGTCTTGGGCATGAGCACCTTGCCACCGGCGGCCTCCACACGGCCCAGCGGACCGGCCAGATCGGGGTTGGCGTTCAGGTAAATGATAGCCCCCTCGGCGCTGGGCTTGTGGCTGTCGCTCTTGGCCAGGGCGCCGCCCACCTTGCCGTTCATGCCATCGCCGGGAAAGGTGCGCATCTGCAGCCCCGGGAACTCCATCGGCTCCATGCGGATGCCGAAAACGGCCTCGTAGAACCGCTGCGCGCGGTCGATATCGGTCACCGCGATCTCGAACCAGTTGAGGGCGTTGCTGCTGTTGTCCATCAGTGTTGTTTTTTTCGTCAGGTGAATGCGCTCAAGCTAGGCGCGGCGAACACCGATCGGCCCAGCGGCGTGACGGACCGTGAAGGGATCCGCCGGAGCTGGTGACGGACCGCGCATCCGCCTGCGCGAACCACGGAGTTCAATGCAGCAGCAGCACCCGCGCGTGCCCGCTGCGGCCGGCCTCATTGCGCACCCGCACGGCATAGACCCCGGCGGCCTGGCCGGTGAGGTTCAGCACGGCGGGGCCACCGGCAACACGTTGCACCCGCACAACCCGTCCCTGCGCATCCACCACCTGCAAGGTGGCCGGACCGATCGCCTCCGGCAGCTCCACCCGCACCGGACCGTGGCTGGGGTTGGGCACCACCTGCACCGCCAGAGGTTTCTCCACCTCCCGCACCCCCACGTCCAACCCGTACAACCGGCTCACGAAGCGCTGTTGGGGATCGTTGGTGGTTCCGTCGTCGTAGCCTGTATAAGCACCGCAGATGTAATAACCACCGCCGACCGGATCCGGTATCAGGGACTCCACCGAGCTGTATGGGAAGCCCATGTCCTCGTACACGCCGCAACCTGTCCCTGTGAAGGTTGTATTCAACAGAACCCCGGAGGTATCCACCAAGGCGATGCCCCCACGCGGTTGTTCGTCAATGCTGGTGAATGCGCCGTACACGATGTGACCAAGGGGCGATACGGATGTGATCCCGCTCCAAGAGAAGAAGCCTCCGTATTGATGATAGCTTGAACGAAGGTGGTTGTTGAAAGTGGAGTCCAAGGCGCCATCGGGGAACAACCGGATCAAATGCAGCGTATCCGGGTCGCCGTTCATGAGAAATCGGCCTGTCGCGACGATCTTGTTATCCGGTTGCACAAGCAGATCGGTGGCCATGCCCCAGTAGATGCTCGTGTGGAAAGAACTGTCCAAGGCTCCATCGGGATGTACACGAAAAATGCGACCGACAGGCTGGCCCTCGTAGGTGTTGAGCCAGCCGCTCAGCAGGAATTTACCGTCGGGCAACGGATGGATCAGGTCGATCGTATTGTCGCATTTGCGGTGCGTGGCCGTGGTGTCCAGGTATCCGGTGTTGGAGAACCACACCAGGCTGTGGAAGCCCTCGAAGCCGCGGATGCTGTCGCTGAGCACATGCACCCCGGTCATCAGCACCCGGCCGTCGGGGTACACGTGGTAGTCGCCGCCTTGGCCGGTGCTGAAGTAGGGCCCGGCATTCAGCGAAATGAAATCAGTATCCAATACTCCATCGTACCATAACCTTCGCAATCCATTACCATTCCCAGCATAGAGTCTGCCGTTCCAAGGGGTAAGCTTACCACCCATGAAAGTCACCTCGGCAAAATCCAGGTCCCTTGAACCAGTCGCGTCGAGGCGCGCACCAGAGCGATCATACATGTCACCAGGAAATCGGATCCTGCCAGAAATGATGACATCGCCGTCGGGAAGTGTTGCGATCGAATTCACATTGGTTCTTTCGATCTCTGTTCGAAACGCAGTGTCCAGATCAAATGGTTGTTGAGCGCAGCATACCACCGCACCGCATACCGCTAGGATGGTTGGTGCCGACCTCATGGTTGCACGACGAAACGAGCACGCACAAGGGAACCCGAAGTGCCCAGGAGTTCCACGATGTATACCCCGGGGGGCATCTTGCGCGTATCCCAGACCAATTGCCACAAAGAGAATGGACGGGCATTCAGTTCCGCAGAGGAGCTTCCGAACGGGTTCCGCGCACTATGCGGTAGGCGAGCCATGTGGATGATCGACGACCTGAAGATAGTGGCTGTTCGGGTCAGCGACCGAACCTGCGTATTCGATCTTCCATGAGGAGCAGCGGAACCTTCCCTTCCCCGCCCGGGTCCAAGCCCGACCAACTCTCGGACCGTGCATCCGCCTCCGCACGATCTTCGCGCCGCCGTGCGCATCCTCCTGCTCGACAACTACGACAGCTTCACCTGGAACCTGCAGCACCTGCTGGCGCCGCACGCCTTGGTGGACGTGGTGCTGAACGATGCGATCACGGTGGACGAGGCGGCGCGCTACGACCGCATCGTCATCTCCCCGGGCCCGGGCCTGCCGGCCGAGGCGGGCATCACCATGGCGCTGCTGCGCGCGCTGCTGCCCACGCACCCCGTGCTGGGCGTGTGCCTGGGCATGCAGGCGCTGGTGGAGCTGTGCGGCGGCACGTTGTACAACCAGGCCCGCGTGATGCACGGCGTGCCGGTGGACTGCCTTCCGGAGGAGCCGCGCGACCCGCTCTTCGCCGGGCTGCCCGAGCGGTTCCCCGTGGGCCTCTACCACAGCTGGGCCGCCGATCCCGCCACGCTGCCGGCCGAGCTGCGCATCACCGCCCGCAGCGAGCACGGTGTGATCATGGCGGTCCGTCACACGCGTTTTCCGGCCTGCGGCGTGCAGTTCCATCCGGAGAGCGTGCTCACGCTCGAAGGCGGACGCATCATCCGCAACTGGCTGTCCACGCCGGCCGCGTGATCAGCGCAGCAGGTCGTCGTTGCCGATGGGCCGCGTCCACTGGTAGCGCAGGTCGCGCAGCACGCTGGCCTTCACGTTCAGCTGCAGGCTGATGCTCTGGCGGATGCCGTTGGGGATCCAGTTCACGTTAAACTCCCAGCAGTGCAGGTCCCAGTACAGGTTCAATGAGCTCGGCGTCCACTCGCCGGCCACCACGTCGTAACCGCTGGACACGCCGAGCTTCCAGTACTTGAACAGGGTGACGTCGCCGTTGAAGAGCACGCTCTGCCGCTCCTGGTCCTCGATGCCGTCCACGTAGCTGGGGTTGAGGTCGTAGCTGTAGTTGACGCTGAGGCGCCAGGGCATGTTGAAGTCGATGGCGGCGCCCTTGTTGGGGTCCGATTCGCCCACCACGGGCTGCTCGCCGGGCGCAGCGGGGGCCTGGCCGTAGCGCTTGCTCTTGAGGTCGAAGCCCACCGCCACGTTCATGGTGGTGAGGCGGGCGAGGGCGCCGCTGCGGTCCACCTCGGCGCGGTCGATGCGCTGCCCGAGCGGGTTCACCGCGTAGGGGTCCCACACGCTCACGAAGTTCACGTTCACGCGGTTCAGCAGGGTGGTGCGCGCGCTCAGGTTCACCGGCGACCAGTTCAGCGAGTCGCGGATCCAGTCGTAGCTGGTGTTCAGCCCCACGAAGTCGAGCAGCTTCACCTTGCGGAAGGCCTGCTGGTCCTCCTCACCGGCCTTGGCGTTGCGCACCTTGGCCTCCAGGCTCTGGATGAGGCCCAGGCCCACCAGCCCGCTCTCGCCCGCAGGCGACGAGCCATAGATCCCGTTCGCGTAGGGGTTGTAGGTGGAGGCCACCGAACCGTCCGGCGCGAACACGTCCACCGTGGGGTCCAGGTCGGGGCGGTAGCTCAGCCGCACGCTCGGCGTCACCACATGCCGCACGGCCTTCAACCAGCCGCCGCTGAACTGATACATGCCGTACAGCTTGCTGGTCATAGTAGCGGCGGCCACCCAGTCGCCGTTGCGCGCGAAGCCCGGCACCTCGTTGGTGAGCACGGTGTCGCCTTCGGTGTAGTACTCCTGGCGCAACCGCTCGAAGTACCAGCGCTCGGTGACGGTGAATTCCGGGTTCACCGTGAAGAAGCGCGTCTTGAAGGCGGAGCTGAGGGTGGCGCCCTGGCGCACGCCGTTGCGCAGTTCGCGCATCAGGGTGGGCAGGTTGGCCCAGTAGAGGCGTTCCTCGGTGGTGTTCAGCTGGTTGTCGAAGGCCAGTGCGTAGGCCACGCCGATCTGCTCATACCACCGCCCGGTGGACACGCGGCGCTGGAAGGGCAGCACGCGGCTCATGTTGAAGGTGAGCGCGGGCACCGTGAGGTTGAAGGAGCGGTTGCCGGTGTTCTGGGCGTGCCGCAGGTTCACCGCCAGTGTGAAGGGCCTGCCCGGCCACAGGTGCGTCCAGCCGATGTTGCTCTGGAAGGTGTTGCTGAGGTAATCGATCGTGCTGCTGTTGAAGTTGTTCCGGAAGTTGTTGCTGGTGCCCAGGTGCACGCTGGCCGTGAAGCGGTCGCTCAGGCTGGCGCGGGTGTCAATCGTGTGGTTCCACTTCACGAAGAAGTTGCGCTGCCGGCTGAAGTCGGGGAAGTCGGGGATGCTGTTGCGCTGCGTGCTGTGGTCCAGCTGCAGGGCGCCGCTGTAGCGGTAGCGGGTGCGGTAGCGGGTGCTGGCGCGCAGGGCCCAGCTGCCGCGGCTGTAGATGTCGCCCGTCACGCTCAGGTCCGCGTGCTCGCCCAGCAGCCGGTAGTAGCCGCCGTTGAGCAGGAAGAAGCCCAGGGTGGGGCTCTCCCCGTAGGTGGGCATCAGCACCCCGCTGGTGCCGCCGCGCTTGTTGGGGAAGAAGCCGAAGGGGATGGCGATGGGGGTGGGCACGGGCCCCACCTTCATCACGGCGGCACCGGTGACGATCTTGTCGTCGGGGATCACCATCATGCGGCTGGCGCGGAAGTGGTAGTGCGGCCGGGGCCGGTCGCAGGTGGTGAGCAGGCCGCCCTTGCTGTGCACCTCGCCGTCTCCGTGGCGCTTGCTGACGCGGGCCTGCACGTAGGTCTCCTGCTCGCTGGTGCGCACCTCCTTGATCAGCCCCTTCTGTGTGCGGAAGTTGTAGCGGATGCTGTCGGCCTCGATGCGGTGGCCCTCCTGGTCGAAGGCGGGCTTGCCCACCACCGTGCCGGTGCTGTCGGGCACACCATGGGCGCGGGCCTCCTCGTTCTTGAAGTGGTATTCGATGCGGTCGGCCGTGAGCGCCACGCCCTTGTATTGCACCTGGGCCGCCCCGAAGAGGTACACGATCTGCTGCTGCAGGTCGTACCGGATGCTGTCGCGGGCGCTGTACGACACCGGGGCGTCCAGCGCCTGGCCCAGCGCCGACGGCCCTCCGGCAACCAACAGGAGCGTGATGAAAAATGCGACACCCCAGGACCGGCCCCGCCGCAGGACCCCGCTAGTTTCGCGCCCTGTGGAGGAGATGCATCGCGCCGGCGCCATTCGCGGGCCGAAAATAGGGCTTCGCGTCCGGGGGGCTTCCCCGGCCGCCAGGGCGGTGATGCGCATCGGGCTGGCCGCGTGCGCGGCGCTGCTGCTGCCTGCACGGACCATGCCACAGGGCCCGGCGGCGGGCGATGTCAACCGCATCCGCACGGTGGTGCTCGATGCCGGCCACGGCGGCAAGGACCCCGGCAACCTCGGCACCGGCCGCTACAAGACCACCGAGAAGCACGTGTCCCTCAACGTCACCAAGCTGCTGGGCAAGTACATCTCCGAGGCCTTTCCCGACGTGAAGGTGGTGTACACCCGCGAGGACGACCGCTTCATCGAGCTGCGCGAACGCTGCAACATCGCCAACCGGGCCAAGGCCGATGTCTTCATCAGCATCCACTGCAACGCCAACGACAACAAGGACCCGCACGGCTGCGAGACCTACGTGATGGGCCTGCACAAGACCGAGGCCAACATGAAGGTGGCCCAGAAGGAGAACGCGGCCATCCTGCTGGAGGACGGGCACGAGCTGAAGTACGACGGCTACGACCCCAACGACCCGGAAAGCATGATCGCGCTGAGCCTGCGGCAGAACGTGCACCTGGACCACAGCCTGCTGCTCAGCGCGCTCATCCAGAAGCAGTTCAAGGACCGCGTGGGGCGTCCGGACCGCGGGGTGAAGCAGGCCGGCTTCCTGGTGATCAGCTACACCACCATGCCCAGCGTGCTCATCGAACTGGGCTTCCTCACCAACGCCACCGAGGAGGACTTCCTGCAGGGCGAGCAGGGTCAGGACTACATGGCCTCGGCCATCTACCGGGCCTTCAAGGAGTACAAGGCCACCGTGGAGGGCGTGGAGCTCACCACGCCGGCCCCGGTGGTGGAGAAGCCCGCGCCGCCGATGCCCGGGCCCGCCACCTCGGGCGTGCGCTTCAAGGTGCAGGTGGTCACCTCCAGCAAGCGCATCGAGCCCACGGCGAAGAACTTCAAGGGGCTGGAGGGGGTCGAGGAGCACCGCGGCAACGAACTGTACCGCTACACGGTGGGCGATGAGCCCTCCCTGGAGCGGGCGCGGGCCGTGCAGAAGCTGTGCCGCGACAAGGGATACGACGGCGCCTTCATCGTGGCCTTCCGCGATGGCGTCCGGATCGATCTGCAGGAAGCCGTTAAATTCGCCCAGAGCCAATAACGACAGGCATTGCCGAAGCTCAAACGGGAGTACTCCATCGCCCTGATGGTCATCGCTGGAGCGCTGCTCCTGGTCTTCGGCGTCAACTACCTCAAGGGGCTTGACCTGCTGCAGCGGCGCAACGTGTACCACGCCGTGTACACGGACATCTCCGGCATCGCCGAGACCTCGCCGCTGCTGCTGAACGGCTACAAGGTGGGCAGCGTGGTGCGCACCGACCTGCTGCCCGGCCCCGGTGCCCTCATCGTGGTCTCCTTCCAACTGAACGAGGACGGGCTGGAACTCCCGCGGGACACCCGCATCCGCATCAAGGGCGACCTGCTGAACAAGTGGACCGAGCTGATGCTGGGCGACAGCGCGGTGCTGGCCGAGCCCGGCGATACGCTCATCGGCGACGTCACCCCGGGCCTCACCGAGGCGCTGGGCCAGCAGATCGATCCGCTCAAGCGCAAGGCGGAGACCATGCTGGTGAGCGTCGATTCGGTGCTCACCGCCTTCCAGCAGGTGCTGAACCCCAAGGCCCGCAACGACATCGACAGCAGCCTGTCCAGCATCCGGTCCACGCTGGAATCCCTGGACAAGGCCGCCCAGCAGCTCAACCAGCTCATCGCCGTGGAGCGCCAGACCATCAGCGCCACGCTGGGCAACCTGGAGAGCGTGAGCGGCAACCTGCGCAACAACAACGTGCAGATCACCCGCATCCTGCAGAACCTCGACACCACCGCCGCCACGCTGGCCAACGGCAGCATCCAGCGCACGCTGTCCTCCCTGGACAGCACCATGGCCGAGGCGCGCACCATCATGGGCGGCCTGCGCGAGGGCAACGGCACGCTGGGCCAGCTGATGGCCAACGACAGCCTGTACCGCAACCTGGAGCGGGCCAGCAACGAGCTCGACCTGCTGCTGGAGGATGTGCGGCTGAACCCGAACCGCTACGTGCATGTTTCCGTGTTCGGGAAGAAGGACAAGCTGCCGAAGCTGAGCGACAGCGACGTGCAACGCATCGGTGACGCCGTGCGCAACGGGACCAAGGAATGAGCATCGGGCAGATCGTCTTCGTGGTGCTGCTGGCGGCCGCCGGCGCCTGGTTCGGGCGGCAGGTGATGCGCATCCGCCGCAACATCCTGCTGGGGCGCGACGAGGACCGCACCGACCGGCCCGCCGAGCGCTGGGCGGTGATGGCGCGCGTGGCCCTGGGCCAGAGCAAGATGGTGGTGCGCCCGGTGGCGGGCTTCCTGCACATCCTCATCTACGCCGGCTTCGTCATCATCAACATCGAAGTGCTGGAGATCGTGATCGACGGCGTGTTCGGCACCCACCGCGTGTTCGCCTTCCTGGGCGGCCTGTACGATGTGCTCATCGGAAGCTTCGAGGTGCTGGCGCTGGGCGTGCTGGTGGCGTGCATCGGCTTCATCGCGCGCCGCGCCGTGCTGCGGCTGCCGCGTTTCCACAAGCCGGAGATGAAGGGCTGGCCCTCGCAGGACGCCATGATCATCCTGGTGACCGAGATCCTGCTGATGAGCGCCTTCCTCACCATGAACGCGGCGGACCTGACGCTGCAGCAGCGTGGCGTGGCGCACTACGTGGTGGCCGGCGCCTTTCCGGTGAGCGGCCTGCTGGCCCCGGCCTTGTCCGGGCTGAGCGATGGGGGCCTGGTGGCGGTGGAGCGCTTCTGCTGGTGGTTCCACATCGTGGGCATCCTGGCCTTCCTGAACTACCTGGTGGTGAGCAAGCATCTGCACATCCTGCTCGCCTTCCCCAACACGTGGTACGGCAAGCTGGAGCCGAAGACCCAGGTGGCCAACATGCCGCGGATCACCGGGGAGGTGCGCAGCATGCTGGACCCCTCGGTGCCGCCGCCTGCCGCCGCGCCCGCGCGCACCGTGGCCGGGGTGGAGATGGCCGAGCGCTTCGGCGCGAAGGACGTGTTCGACCTCAGCTGGAAGAACCTGCTCGATGCCTACACGTGCACGGAGTGCGGCCGCTGCACCAGCGAATGCCCGGCCAACCTCACCGGCAAGCTGCTCAGCCCCCGCAAGATCATGATGGACACCCGCGACCGCGTGGAGCAGGTGGGCCGGGTGATCGACGCGAAGGGGAGGTGGGAGGACGACGGGGCCAGCCTGCACAGCCGCATCAGCGAGGAGGAGCTGTGGGCCTGCACCACCTGCAACGCCTGCACCGAGGCCTGTCCGGTCAACATCGACCCGGTGGACATCATCATGCAGATGCGCCGCTACAAGGTGATGGAGGAGAGCAGCACGCGCGCCGCCCTCACCGGCATGTTCAACAACGTGGAGAACAACGGCGCCCCCTGGGCCTTCGGTGCGGACAAACGCATGGACTGGGCCCGGTCCTGATCGACGCACATCATACGCGAGCCATGAGCAAGCCCACCCTGATCGAGACCACCGAGAACGGCAAGCGGGTGAGCCCGAAGCTGCCGCCGGGGATGAAGAACTTCCTGATCGACATCGACGGCACCATCTGCGAGGACATCCCCAACGAGGAGCCGTGGCGGATGGCCGATGCGGAGGTGTTCCCCGAGGCGTTGGCAAAGCTCAACGCCTGGTTCGAAGCTGGCCACATCATCACCTTCTTCACCAGCCGCACCGAGGAGCACCGCGCGGTCACCGAGGCCTGGCTGACGAAGCACGGGTTCAGGTACCACGGCATGGTGATGGGCAAGCCCCGCGGCGGCAACTACCACTGGATCGACGACCGCGAGGTGAGGGCCACCCGGTACGAAGGGCATTTCACGGACCTGGTGGAGAAGCGCCGCACCGTGCAGGTTTTTGAATGAACCGTAGCGTCGACCCACCGGGTCGACCCGCTGAACAACCCCGATGAGCGACCTCCGCATCCCCACCATGGCCGAGATGATGGCCGCCGGCGAAACGCCCGAAGTGCTGTTCTGGGTGGGCTGCGCCGGTGCCTTCGACGACCGGGCGCGCAAGATCACCAAGGCCTTCGTCCGCATCCTGAACGCGGCCCGGGTGAAGTTCGCCGTGCTGGGCACCGAGGAGACCTGCACGGGCGATCCCGCGCGCCGGGCCGGCAACGAGTTCCTGTTCCAGATGCAGGCCCTTCAGAACGTCGCCGTGCTCAACGGCTACGGGGTGAAGCGCATCGTCACCGCCTGCCCGCACTGCTTCAACACGCTGAAGAACGAGTACCCGGCGCTGGGCGGCAGCTACGAGGTGATGCACCACACGCAGTTCATCAACGCGCTGTTGAAGGAGGGCCGCATCAAGGTCGAGGGCGGCGACTTCAAAGGCAGGCGCATCACCTTCCACGATCCCTGCTACCTGGGCCGCGGCAACGGCGAGTACGAGGCCCCGCGCGAGGTGCTGCTGAAGCTGGACGCCGCCTTGGTGGAGCTGAAGCGCAGTCGGGCGCACGGCCTGTGCTGCGGGGCGGGTGGCGCGCAGATGTTCAAGGAGGCCGAGCCCGGCACGCGCGAGGTGAACCACGAGCGTGCCGAGGAGGCGCTGGCCGCCTCACCGGACGTCATCGCCGCCGGCTGCCCGTTCTGCAACACCATGCTCACCGACGGCGTGAAGAAGTTCAACCAGGAGGGGAAGGTGCAGGTGCTGGATGTGGCCGAGCTGATAGCGGAGGCGGGGGACCTGTAACGGCGACGTTCACGTCGCCGCATCTTCGCGATGAAAGTCCCGGCGATCGTCGGCAATGTGTCCCGCGAAGCCATCTCCGAACTCCCCTCACGAACTATGGCATTTCCAAGGTCGGTTAACCGTGCCGGCTAATTTGGTGGTCGAGGACACTGCTGGCCCATGCTCGAGCCAAGACCACCCGTGTTCGATCCTGAACGACACCAGCGTCGTTCCATGCGATCGCGGACACATGACTACGCATCACCGGGCATTTACTTCGTCACCTTCAACACCAAAGCAAGGCATCGTTGGTTCGGTGAGATTCGCGATGGCTGCATGCATCTGAACGCGAACGGCCGGCTCGCCAAGGAGCACTGGATCACCATTCCGGAACATCATGGCCATGTTCGGTTACATGCGTTCACCATCATGCCCGACCATATCCATGGCATCGTGGAACTCATCGAACGGCCTGTCCGTTCGGCCCTGGTCCGTAAGGATCACCGGCCCAATGGACCGGCTCCCGGATCGTTGGGAGCGATCATAGGAGCATATCGTGCAGGTGTGGTCCGTGCCATGAACCTGTCCAGGTCTTATGTGATCCGCGGTCTTTGGCAGCGCGGCTATCACGATGTCATTATCCGTAATGAACGGTCGTTCCAGCGCATTACAGGCTATATCCAAAGGCATCCGTCGATGATGGGATGATGCCAGTGGGTGAGGAAAAGGATGGTGGGCGACCACTGCCCGAACAGCCAGGCGACGTGAACCTCGCCCATACTGCCCCAGATATGGGCGAGGTGAACGTCGCCTCTACGGCCCCAGCAATACCTTCACCGCCACCTCCAGCTGCTGATCGCGCCCTTGTGAAACCAGGCCAGGGTCCAAGGTCTGCTTCACGTCGGGATCGAGCTGCTGGTTCTCCAGGTAGTTGCCGGCGTTGTCCACCATGCCCACCTGCGGGATGCCGAACCACATGCCGTTCTGCAGGCCTTCCCACCACACGGCGGTGCCGGTACCGGGCACGGGCATGCCCACCAGCTTGCCGATGCCCAGGGCGCGGTAGGTCACCGGGAACATGTGCGCGTCGCTGTAGTTGCTCTCGCTCATCACCACCACACTGGGCCGCTGGTACTTGAAGTGGGGTTCAGTACCGAGCTTCTGGCCGCGCGGCAGGAAGGTCATGTAGGTCTTGCCGTTCAGGAAGGTGGCCAGGTCGTCGTGCAGCCAGCCGCCGCCGTTGAAGCGGGTGTCCACCACCAGGCCCTTCTTGTCGTGGTATCGGCCCAGGGCCTCTTCGTACACCACGCGGAAGCTGTGGTCGTTCATGCCCTGCACGTGCACGTAGCCGAGCGCGCCGCCGCTGAGGCTGTCCACCAGGTGGCGGCAGCGTTCCACCCAGCGCTGGTAAAGGAGGTCGCGATCGGCGCCTTCCTCCAGCGGCTTCACCGTCTCCTCCCATCGGGTGCCGGCCTTCGGGTCGTACAGGCTCAGCAGCATGGGCCTGCCACCCTTGCGGTTGAAGAGCTTCGCCCAATCCATGTCCGCCGTGACGGGCACCCCGTCCACGTTCTCGATCACATGGCCGGCCTTGATCTTGGTGGCCTGCTGGATCAGGGGGCTTTTCGGCATGATCTCCACGATGCGCAGACCCGGACCGGCCTCGTTGGCGAAGAAGCAGCCCAGGCTGGCGGTCTCGTCGCCGTTGGGCACCTCGTGCCGGAAGCCGGCGCCGGTGTGGCTGGCGTTGAGCTCGCCGAGCATCTCGCTGCACAGCTCGGCCATGTCGAAGTTGTTGTTGATGTGCGGCAGGTAGCGCTGGTATTCGGCCTTGTACCTGTCCCAGTCCACGCCCTGCAGGTCCGTGCGGTAGAACTTCTTTTTCACCTGCCGCCAGATGTGCTCGAAGAGGTAGGCGCGCTCGGCGTTCTCGTTCAGCACCATCTCGCCGCTGATGCCCACGCTCTTGTTCTCGTTCTTCTCGATGTCGTACCGGTTGATGCCGCCGTTGTTCAGGTAGAAGAGCTGCTTGCCCTCCTTGTCCCAGGTGAGGCCGCTCGCCCAGCCATCGCCCATCTTGTTCAGGATCTTGGCCTCGCGCGTGCGGATCTCGTACTGCCAGAGGTCGGTGCCCTTCTCGAAGGCGGCCAGGTAGTAGAGCTTCTCGCCATCCTTGCTCAGCAGGGCGTCGCTCAAGGCGCTGCTGTTCGGGGTCAGCCGCACCTTCCGCTCCCGCAGGCCGTCGAACTCGATGGTGATGGGCTTCACGTCCTCGGGCTTGTCGTCCGCCTTTCCGCCTTCCTTCTTGTCCTTCTCCTTCTTCGCCTTGTCGCCACCCTTCTCCTCCTCCTCCTTCTTCTTCTTGTCCTCCTCCTCCTTCAGCAGGGCGGCCTCCTCCTTGCTGAGCCTGAAGCGGTCGTAGGCCTTGCGGGTGAGGAAGTACGCATAGGCATCCGCCTCGCCGCCCCAGCTGGCGTGGTTCTTCTGGCCATCACGGGCGCTGAGGAACACGATGGCTTCGCCGTTCATGGCCCAGCGGGGCATGTCGCCGCCATACCCGCTGCGGGTGAGGTCGAACACTTCCTTCCCCCCCTCGGCACTGACGATGCCGACCTGTCCGATCCATTGTTCCTTGTGCAGGAAGCCCACGACGAACCACTTGCTGTCCGGGCTCCATTGGTACCACTGATCGCCATCGGCATAGCTGTAGTTGAGGTCGCCGGGCAGGATCACGCGGGTGCGCTTCGAGGCGAGGTTCAGCACCTTCAGGGTGGTGCGTTCCTCGAGGTAGGCCACCTCCTTGCCGTCCGGCGAGTAGGCGCATTGGAACTCCTCCGCCGGGGTGGACAGCAGGGCTTCCTCCTTGAGCACCGTGGCATGGAAGAAGTACTTCTCCTCCTTCCGCGTCAGGCTCGTGGTGTACAGGTCCCAGCTTTCACCGCGCTCGCTGGCGTAGAGGATGCTGCGCCCGTCAGGACTGAAGCTCACGTTGCGTTCCTGTGCGGGGGTGTTGGTGATGCGGCGCGTGGTGCCTTCGGCCACGGAGGTGACGAAGACCTCGCCGCGGTGAACGAAGGCCACTTCCTTGCCGTTGGGGCTCACCGCGAGCTCATCGGCCTTGCCCACATCGATCGTGCGTTCCGGATCATAGCGGCCATCGGTGTTGATGCGGATGGGCACCCGCTGCGGCACGCCACCATCGGTCATGGTGTACAGTTCGCCGCGGAAGCTGAAGCAGAGCACCCCGCCGTCGCTGATGCTGAGGTAGCGCACCGGGTGGTCGGTGAAGCGGCTGACCTGGACGCCGGTCCCTCCGGTGACGGGCATCTTGTGCACGTTGAAGGAGCCGCTCTCCTCGCTGAGGTAGTAGAGGCTGGCGCCGTCGCGGCTCCACACGGGGTCGCGGTCCTCGCCGGCGAAGGAGGTGAGCTGGCGGTACGCACCGCTGGCCGGTTCGAAGGTCCACACGTCACGGGTCACCGATGAGGTGTGGTGCTTGCGCCAGTTGTCCTCGTAGCCCTTGCGGTCGTGGTAGGCGATGAGCCGCCCGTCGGGGCTGTAGCGGGCGTTCTGCATGGCAATGGTGCTCACCTGCAGCGGACGGCCGCCCTGTGCGGGCACCGTGTACAGTTCGCCCATGCCGCCCACCGGGAACTGCTGATGCCGCACATCGTCCTGGCGCGTTCCGTAGAAGAGCACCTGCGCATCGTCCGGCGAGAAGCACGAGGCCACCTCGCCGTTGCCATGGAAGGTGAGGCGTGTGGGGGCGCCGCCCGTGGCGGGCATCACGAACACATCGTTGTTGCCGTGGCGTGTGCTGGAGAAGGCGATGAAGCGGCCGTTGTGGCTCCACACCGGGGTGTGGTCGTAAGCCTCGTTGGTGGTGAGCGGCACGGCGTCGCCACCCTCGGCAGGCACGCGCCAGATGTCGCCCTGGTGGCAGAAGGCGATGGTGCGCCCGTCCGGACTGATGGCGGCGTTGCGCAGCCAGCGCGCGGTGTCCTGCTGGGCGCGGAGCAGGGTGGGAAGAAGCAGGAGCGCCACGGGCGCGGAACGGAGGATGGCACGGTTCATGATCGCAAGGAATGACGAAAGATCGACGCTTTGCGGTGAACGACGGATGGACCGCAGGCGTCCAGTGGTACGGAACGTTCACACCTTTGCATCATGCAAGCGGCACAACGGACCCGGTCGATCATGGACATGCCGGCGCATGCGCGGGCGTGGGTGTACAAGGCGGCGCGCGACCTCGGGCAGGCCGAGCAGAAGCTCATCCGCGAGCGTGGAGCGGCGTTCACCTCCACGTGGGCGGCCCACGGCGCGCCGTTGGACGCGTGCGTGGACGTGCTGCACGACCGGTTCGTGGTGGTGGCGGTGGACGAGGTGCAGGCCCAGGCGAGCGGATGCAGCATCGACAAGAGCGTGGGCTTCATCAAGCAGCTGGAGCAGGACCTCAACCTGATGCTCACCGACCGCATGGTGGTGGTGGTGGAGCGCGAGGGGCGGGTGCAGAGCGTCCGGCTCCAGGAACTGCCGGGGCTGCTGGCCGAGGGCCTCATCGGGCTGGACACCATCGTGTTCGACGACCTGGTGGCCACGGTGGGCGATCTGCGCGAGCGCTTCCGCGTGCGGCTGGCGGACAGCTGGATGAAGCGCTTCCTCTGATCAGGGCACGGTGTCCGGGCCCTCCGATCGGCGCAGGATGTCATCGCGGTCCCGGGGCCGCTCGCCCTCGCGCCAGGCGAATCCGGGCAGCATGCGGTCCTCCATCGGCACCTGGTCCACCGGATAGAGCACGGCGTCGGGCTGGGTGAGGAAGGTGACGCTGGCCACCTCGCCGTCGCGGACACGCACCAGCAGACGCGCGCAATCCGCCCGGTTCACGCCCACGATGGTCCTCACCGAGTCGCGCGTTTCGGTGGCGTGGTAGAGGGTGCGGCTGTTGCCTTCGGTGAGCAGGCGGTCCAGTTCGTCGTTGACGAAGAAGCCGGTCATGGTGCGGCCGCTCACCTGGTCGAAGTGGGTGCTGTCCACCCGCGCGGCCATGAAGGCATCGCCCTCGGCGAAGAGACGGTCCACGCGGCCGTTGGCGAGCTGGATGCGGATGTGGTGCGCGGTGACCTGGTCGCGACCGCTCCAGAGCACGGGGCGGTGGACCATGCGGATCAGGCTGTCGGCCGTGGTGTACACCAGGGTGTCGCACACGCCCTGCAGGTCGCTGCGGTAGAGGCGGACGCCCCGGCGCGCGGTGATGCGGCGCTTGTCCGGCACGGTGTCCGGCGCGGCGAACAGGGTGTCGGCGTGCAGGAAGAGGGTGTCCTCCCCGGAGCGCATCAGCAGCCGCGCGCGCCCGGTGACGAAGCTGTGTCCGTTCCGCTGGTCGTGCCGTCCCCGATCGCCCAGCACGGTGGTGCCGTTGGCGGTGTCCACGGCCACCACGTCGCCCCAGGCCAGGCCGATGCCATCCACTCCGTCGTAGTGCACGCTGTCGCCGCTCAGCTCCTGGCCCTCGGTGGTGATGGTGGCGCGCTGCGTGAAGCGGGCCCGGCGGTCACGCGTGTCGTAGGTGCCGGCCACGCAGGTGATGCGGCTGTCGGCCTGGGCGATCACCGTGGGCCCGTGGAACTCGGCGGTGGCGGTGGGGGTGAGGTAGTGCAGCGTGTCCGCCGTGATGCTGCGCTCCGGATGGCGCAGCCGCACATCGCCGGTGAAGATGAAGCGCTGCTCGCCGGTGAGGTAGGTGCCCTGGCGGCTGGTGAGCGTGTCGCCCTGCCGCAGGCTCACCAGGGTGCCTCCGCCGGTGTAGGTGGCGGCCCGCGCGCGCAGGTCGTACACCAGCTGCTCGGTGTCCAGCGTGCTGCCCGGGTCGGCGAGGCGCACACCGCCGCTGAGGACGGCCCTGCGCCGGGCGGCCTCGTAGTCCAGCTGCCGTCCGGTGATGGTCAGCGTATCGCCGTGCAGGATGCGGATGTTGTTGAAGGCCTTCACCCGCTGGTCCTCGTAGAGCCAGGCGCTGTCGCACGACATCAGGGCGCCGGCGTGGCGGAAGCGCACGTGGCCCTGGAGGCGCTGGGCGCCGGGGGCGATGACCTCGTCGAAGCGCCACACGTCGGCGTTGAGCACCTCGATGCGCGCGGTGTCCTGGCCTTCCGCCGTCCCGGGGAGGAGCAGCAGCGCGGGGAGGAACAGCAGCGGAGCGGAGCGCATGGGGGGCGTGACCGGCGAGGACCGTGCCAGGGGACGGCCGGTGCGAAGATCGGCGGTGCTCAGTTGAGGCTCACGCCGGGCAGCTTCCGCATGTGGCGGTAGTGGGTGCTGAGAGCTTCGAGCAGGGCGCGGATGCGGGCGTCGGCGGCGCGGGTGGCCTCGCTCACCTCGCGCCCCTGGGCGCGCAGCAGCATCACGCCGTAGAGGCCGGTGAAGCAGGTCTCCACCACACCGACGGGCTCCTCGTCCTCGCGCTGGCGGTTCAGGCTGTCGATGTCCTCCCGGGCATCCATGTAGCGGCGCACGTAGGTGGGGTCCTCCAGCACGTTCAGCAGGGCGTGGTGCAGCGCCTCCAGGTCGGTGATGGCCTCGTTCACCTCCGGCAGGTGGCCCTGGCGGCTGAGGCCTTCCTGCACCATGCGCTCGGCCAGGTCGGTGTACCACGCCTGGGCGAGGCGCTTCTGTTCGGCGTCCACGTCCATGGGTTCCACCAGCCGGGTGCGGATGGCCTCGGGGTCGAACCGCACCGCGCGCAGCACATCCTCCAGGTGCCACATGCGCACCACATAGGCGGCCACGTTGTCCTGCCGCTCCTGGCGGAGGCGTTCGTTCATGGGGCGGATGCGGGCTTGGCACCGGCCGGGGCCTGCGGGGGGGCGCCCGCGCGCGCGGCGCGGTGGCGGGCGTTCAGGCCGGCGATCACCTGTTCGGTGATGTTGAGGGACGGGTTGCCCACCCAGATCTGGCCTCCGCTCTGCACGCTGAAGATGTAGTCGTGCCGGGCGGCCTTGTTGTAGTCGGTGAGGAAGGCCATGATCTCGTTGCTGATCTCCTCCAGCATGCGCACCTCCATCTCGGCCATCTGGCGTTCGCCACGGGCCTGCATCTCCTGGATGCGGGCCATCAACGCCTGCACCTCCTGCTCATCGGCCTTCACTTCGGCCTGGGTGCTGTAGGTGTGGTCCTTGCGCATGAGCTCTTCGTACCGGCCCTGGGCCTTGGCCAGCTCGCTCTGCAGGTTGCCCTCCAGGCGCTTGCCTTCGTTGCGGAAGGCCGCGCCGCGCTCCTTCACCAGCTCGTAGCGCTCCTGCACCGAGTCCATGAAGAAGTAGGCGATGCGGGCGTCCACCAGCGCGCCGGTATCGGGCGGGGCGATGAAGGCGGTGGCGCTGCTGTCCGCCTCGAGGGATGCGGCCTCGGGCGTGCCGGAGCCGCCACGGCCCAGCAGGGCCCAGGCGATGAGGGCGGTGAGGATGACGTTCCAGCCGATGAGGATCGGTCCCAGCTTGCGGTCCATGCGGTGCGAAAAAAGAGCGCCCCGGTGCCGGGGCGCTCCAAAGGTACGGACGCTGTGCGCTAGCGGTGGACCACCAGCTTACCGGTGAACACCCGGTCCGCGGCCGTCAGTTGATAGAGGTAGGTGCCGGGCGCAACGCCGTCCAGCGCGAGGGTGGCGTTGGCCCCTGCGGTCAGGGTCCAGCGGCGCACGAGCGCCCCGCTCAGGTCCACCAGGTCCACCGTGGCCCCGCCGTGGCCGAAGCCGCTCAGGGTCACCCGGTCGCTCGCCGGATTGGGCCGCACCTCCAACAGGGCGTAGGCCTGCTCGGCGATGCCGGCGATCACGTCGAGGTTCACGCACACCGTGTCGTTGCCCGTGGTGATGTCGCTCGTCCACTCGCTCCAGGCGCACAAGCTGCCGGTCTGCGTGGAGGTGGGCAGCAGCGGTTGGGTGAAGGTGAAGAGCAGCGAGTCGCCGGGCTGCAGGGTGCTGGGGAAGGTCTGCGTCACAACGGGCTCGGCGGCGAACTGGTAGTTCACGGGGAAGCCGCTGGCGGCCTGGTTGCCGCTGTTCCTCACCCAGGTGCGCACGATGGTGGGCTGCGTCACCACCTGCCCGTCCACCACGCCGAAGAAGCCGCTGCAGCCCACGTCGTACACCGGCAGCTGCTCCACGCGCAGGCCGAGGTGGAAGTCGGTGGTCTCGCGGTCGCGGTACTCGGCCCACACGTTGTCCAGCACCTCATAGGTGTGCAGGCTGAAGGGCGGGGCGATGTCCTGCGCGATGTTGATGTTGTTGCCGCCCATGTACCACTGCACGTAGAGCCCGCCCTGGTCCCAAAGGAAGGGGGTGCCCACCGCGTGCACCTGGTCGCCGGCCACCGCGTTGGCGGGCTGCACATAGATGGAGTCGATGCGCGTGCCGGGCCCGCCGTTTGGACCGTCGTCGGCGAAGACCTTCAGGTACATGCCCACCGGGGTGAGGTTGGTGACCAGCCGCACCGTGTAGCCCGTCACGTAGCAGGGGCTGAAGGGCGGGCGGTCCAGGTAGACGCCCACACCGCCGTTGCCCCCGTTCCATCCGATGCCGATGCCGTCATCGGTGCCCCCGTTCCAGCGCACCTGCTGCACCGCCAGCGTGGTGTCGTACACGGCCAGCTCCTGGGTGCGGGTGTTGTTGGTGGTGACGAGCTCGTTCGGGATGCCGCTGATGGTGCCCACGTAGCGGTGGGTGCCGTTGGTGCTGGGTGCGAAGGCGATGGGGAAGGTGATCAGGCTGTCGGCGCCCGGGGTCAGGCTCGTGATGGTCACCTGATCGCTCACCGCGAGCTGGTTGTTGGGCGTGAACACCTGCGCCTGGGCGGTGACGTTGGTGAGCAGCTGGTTGCCGGTGTTGCGCACCTGCATCACCAGCGGGTGGGCGGGACCATCGCGCTGCAGGCTCACCCCGCGGCTGCCATCGGCGCCCACGAAGCGCACCGCCCCGTCGGTGATGGCCAGCAGAGGCACCTGCGGCGCGTAGTAGCGGATGGCATAGTTGCCCACGGGATACACGTCGGCACTGTGCTGCAGGCCGATGTCGCCGCTGATGCACTCGATGCCCAGCAGCAGGTCGTTGTTCTGCGTGAGGCCGGTCTGCTCCAGGATCTGCACCGTGATGGTGCTGTCGAGCTTGTTGAGGATGATCTGGAAGGTGTTGCTGCCGGTCCAGGTGGGCGGGGTGGCGCTCCAGAAGGGCACGTTCACCCAGGAGAAGATGGTGGTGTCCGGCGTATCGTACACCCAGCACTGGCCCGGGTTGCCGGCGCCGGTGAAGGTGAGGTCGGCCGTGAGCCCGGCGATGTAGTCGTTGGCCCCGCCCGCCTGGGGGATGTTGGGAAAGGGCGAGGCGATGTTGGTGCTGTTGAAGGCGATGTAGCCGTTGCTGCCGATCCACACGTCCTTGCGGTCGTACCAGTAGTAGGGCATGTTGGTGAACATGGCGAAGGGGCCCACCACGTTGTCGTCCGCCAGCCCGGTCACCTGGAAGCCGACGCCGGTGATGTCGATCCAGTTGAACACCGGACCGCCGGGCTCATTGCTGTCCTTCCAGATGTAGCCGTAGGTATCGGGTCCACCTTGTGCGGCCGAGGCGGCCAGGGGGATGAGCAGGCCGAAGAGGGTCAGGGTCCGGTTCATGCGCAGCGGGTTTGGTGGCGGGAAGGTAACGACCGCCGCGCAGAGGGCGCACGGGCGACTTACGGAAGCAGGAAGCGGAGGCCCTGCGGGCCGTCCGGTCCGGCGAGCTGGAGCACGTGCACGCCCCGTGTGGCCCCGCGAAGGGCGATCTCCTGCCAGCCGCCACCATCGCTGCGCCCGGTGGCCAGCACGCGGCCCTGCACATCCAGCACGCGCCAGCTGCAGGCCGCGGAGAGGAACAGCTCCACGCCGTCCGCCGTGGTGCGCACGCGCGGGGCCTCGGCCGCGTTGGCCGGTTGGGCGCGCGGCGCGGCTGCCTGGCTGTTGTCGATCAGCACCGTGCACACCGGGCCGAAGGGGCACCAGGTGGCCCCGCCGTCGAAGCTGGGCTGCACCGACACGTCGTAGTAGGCGCCATCGCTCAACGGCAGGGTGGTCCAGTTGAGGGTGATGGTGGCGCCGCCGCTCACGATCTGCCGCACGAAGCCTCCACCGTCGGTGACGAAGCGGAAGCGGTAGTCCGTGGCGCCGGCCAGGGAGATGGCGTGCAGCTGGTCGGTGCCGCCGAAGCTGCGCGTCACCCCGCAGCTGAGGTCCGGATGCTGCGGATGGTCCACCAGCCGGGTGGGCTGGCAGGCCGGGGCGGCGGGCAGCACCATGGCCTGGCACACGGGCCCGAACTCGCCGAACACCCCGTTGATGCGGGTGCGCACGGCGATGTTGAGCAGCACGTTGAACGGCACCGGGTTCGTCTGGAACCAGGCGAAGCGGAGGTAGCATGCATCGTTCGGGTCCGCGTCCGCCCAGCCGTTGTACACCACGCCGCTCTGGAACACACGCCGGCTGTAGGTGCCGTTGGGGTCGAAGATCCAGAACTGATAGCCGTCGCCGTTCGCCGCGTTCACCGCAGGGTTCGGCGTGGCGATGAAGAAGTCGTTGCTCAGGTAATCGAGGCGCGAACAGGAGGCGCTCTGCGGCTCGCTGTTCAGCATCCGGTCCGGCCCGATGGGGTTGGTGAAGCCCAGGTTGTTGCTCAACGCGCTGAGGGCGCCGTAGGTGCAGCCATTGCCCAGGTTGTCGATCACGCGCTCACCGGAGGGGTCCTCCAGCGCATAGCCGCCCGGGCAGATGCCGTCGCCGCCGCTGTCATGCACCACCAGGCGATAGGCGCCGTTCAACGGCAGGCACACCAGCTGCACGTTGGTCGAGTGGTTCATGTACGGGCCGCCGGAGGCCACGGGCAGACCGCTGGCCGCATCCAGCACCTCCCAGGTGATCTCGTGCCCCGCGCCGTCGGCGTCCACGATCATGCGCCAGTCGGTGCAGGGAGCTTGCGCGCGCAGGGCAGGGCCCACGACCAGGGCGGCCAGGGAGGGGAGGAGCGGGCGCCACATGCGCATCGGGGCCGGGCCGGGGCATGGGCCTCCGGCAAAAGGGCCACGAAGCTACCCGGGCCCGTGCGCCGTGGTGCGGGCTGTTGATAACCGACTGATCGGATGTTGATGACCCACGGGGCAGGCCACACGGGCTTCACCTGCGCTTCATCTCCAGGTCGATCGGGAACCCGTTCTGGACGGGGCCCCCCTCACGCCGCCAGATTGCTGATGCGCTTCTCGTCGGGATGGTACACGGTGGGGCCCATCTGCAGCAGCTGCAGCACGGCCATGAACTCCAGGGGACCGTCCACCTCCACCTCGCCCTCGCGCGGGTCGCCGTCCTCGGCGTACTTCACCACCACGCTGAAGCGCTGCGGGGCGGGCGCGAAGGAGGTGTGGTAGCTGTGGATGCGGAAGGCGGAGGAGCTGCGCTTGGCCATCGGGAAGGGAGTTGCGGAGAGAACAACGGTGCGGCGGCGCGGAGTGTTCGCCGGAACGAGGACGGCCGCCTTTCGGGCGGCCGTCCATCGGTCCGTGTCGCGGTCCACCGGTCACTCCACCACCAGCCGCTTGACGCCTGTGGAGCCGTCCTGAGCGGTGAGCTGCACCTGGTAGAAGCCGGCGGGAAGCCCGCCGAGGTCGAGGTCGTGGTCGGTGATGCCCATGCCGGCCTGCAGGCCCTGCTCCATCACCACACGACCCGTGTGGTCGAAGAGGCGGAGCTGGACCGGGCCGCCCACGCTACCGAAGCGCAGGGTGGTGCGACCTACGGCGGGGTTCGGGAACAGGTCGATGCCGATGGAGGGGTCATTGCCCTCGGCCAGGCCCACCTGCCCTCCATCCAGCCACTGCATGAACTGCTGGGTGTTGGGTACGCCGTTGCTCGTCACGGTCAACGTGCTGACGATCAGAAGGGCGACCGGCGTGCCTGGTTTCCACCATTGGTAGGTCTCTGCCTGGTAGTCCAGGACGCCGAACGCGCCCAGGTCATCCTCGTAGTCCTGGTTCACCTTCACGCGCAGCACATTGGACACGGTGCCGTAGGGCATCACCAGGGTGCCGTAGCCGTCCGCGATCCCGGTGCTGGTGCCCGTGCGGTTGGCGGGGATGCCGCTAGTGGTGAACGAGGAGCTGAAGTTGTCCGTCCAGGTGGTGTTGAAGCTGCACGGGAACTTCATGATCTGCTCCGCGTTCTGGTACGGAATGGTCACGTTGGCCGTGGTGGAGTGATAGCCCTGCAGGAAGCCGCCCTGCGCCGTGTATTGAAAGAAGCCGAACACACCGCTGGGATCGCTGGTGGCCACCGTCGCGGCGGGGAAGCTGCTCAGGTAGCCCGTGGAGGCCGGCGTCACATGGTCGATGGAGAAGCTGTTCGTCGGGGTCAGCGTGCTGAAGGTCCAGGTCTGCATCGGACCGGAATTGCCCGGGGCCGCGTAGGTGGAGTTGTTCATCACCGCCGTGAAGCCTGCGGTGGGCGCCGCGTTCGCGTTGTCCAAGGTCTGTGCATGCGCGCTCCCGAACAAGGCGGTCACAACGAGGAGGGTCAGGGTTCGTTCCATGGGTTGTGGTTTGGATACCGAAAAAAAAGTGATCGGCCGATCGGTCCTTCAGGCGGACCGTTCCGTTCACGTCGGTACGATATCGCACTGGATGCCTTGACGAGAGGTTCACCTGGAGTTCACCACCCGTGGCGCAGTGAATGCCGAACGCCCGGATCCCGCGCTCGACGGTCCGGGCGCTCAGGTGCGCCGCACTACCTACGGCAACTGCGCGTTCCTTACGGCCGTGGGCACCGTGCCGCCGATGTTCACCAGGATCGGATCGCGGTCGTTGGCGCTGCCGGCGTACTTCACCTGGCCGTTGAGGTTCACGTCCTCCGGGTAGTATCCGTTCGCCGTGGCCGTCGGCACCAGGCCGCCGATGCGCACCAGGATGGGATCCCGGTCATTGCTTCCACCGGCGTACTTCACCTGGCCGTTGAAGGTGACATCGCCGGCCCAGAGGACCAGCGCCGGGAAGGTGCCGGTGATGCTCTTGCGGGCGTTCGTGCCGAAGGTGGTGGTGGCGGCATCCGTCAGGTCCACGCTCACCGGCGCACTGGTCATGGCCACGGGATCGAGCGTCATGCACGCGAGGTGGTTGCGATGGCGGACCACCACATGATGCGTGCCCACCGAGCCGAAGAAGCCTACGGGCGATACGCCGTCCAGGTCCACCACGTCGCCATCGCGCTGCACCAGCACATGTTTCGCCGCCTTGATCACAGACGGGTCCAGTGGGTCGCGGAGCTCCAGACGCACCCAGTCCACGATGGCATCATCGCCTGTGACGGCCAGCACCGCAGGGTCGAGCACGGCCACGTGCGGTGCGGGAGATGTGTACAGACCCATGGCCGGGTACGGGTCTGTGATCGGCACGAGAGCGTTGGCACGCAGGTCGTCCCGCATGGTACCGGTGCTGGTGACGTATGCACCTTCCAGGAAGACCTTCACGTTCAGCGCGCCGAAGCACGTGCTGTCCACCAGCACGGCCGTGGCGGTGGCCGCGCAACCGTCCGCATCGGTGAGGGTGAGCGTGTAGGTGCCCTGGCCCACCGCGGGCAGGTCCTCCGTGGTGGCGCCATTGCTCCAGTTGTACTGGGTGCTCAGCGGGTCGCGGTTCACCGTGGCGAGCACCTGTCCATCGGCCTGCCCGCAGGAGGGCAGTACGGTGTCCAGCGTGAGAAGGATGGCGTCCGGCTCGGTGAGGAAGACGGTGTCGCGCTTCCAGCAGCCCACGGCGTCGTAGGCGGTCACGTAGTACATGCCCGGACCCAGCCCGCCGATGGAGTCGGTGGTGGCCCCGGTGTTCCAAGCGTAGGTGAGCGGTGCATTGGGCGAACTGGCCGCAGTGGTCACATGGCCATCTGCCGCAGCGAAGCAGCTCACATCGCTCCCTGTCACGGTCAGGCTCACCGGTGCGCAGGCCGCACAGGCGGCGAAGATCCAGTTGGTGTTGCCGCCATTATCCACCGAGTTGGCGCCGGCGTAGAAGGGACCTTGGCCTGAAACCCTGACGTTCTGAAGCGTGGCGTGGTCTATACAGGTCTGACCATTGGGTATGCCGAGGGACCATCCAAGACTACTGTTCAGGCAGCGGACATTTATTGGAAGGGTTGTGGTCCCTTCGGAGATAAGAAGGTCGGTGACCCAAGACTGGCCGAACGGCACGATAATATCGGCACCAGCTTCGAAGACGAGTTCCGCAGAATGCACGCCCGTTAAATTGAAGATGGTGGAAATACCGGAAGCCACCACGACCCGGTCCACCTCCAGATCAACGAACATATTGTTCTGAAACCCATTCTGTCCAGAACTCATCGGTATCAACCGGATCGTGGATATCCCATCATTGAACGAGGCGTTCGGACATGGACCACCGGACAGGTTGATCCCACGGTAGTCGATCACACTGGTCCCAAGATCGATCATACACGTGCTGTTCCCTGTACCGTTGTTGTACACGGTCAAGGAACCAATTATTCCAGTGGCACTGCCCATATGCACCTTGCAATGGTTGTCCAATGAAAGGGATTCGTAGTATATGGTGAGAGTGGGCCATGTACCCGAGCCATCCGCCAGCAGGAAGGCCGAGCCGAAGTAGATCTCGGCGGTCCCTTCCAACGTTATCAGAGTACCGTGCAGCGTGGCCTGGTCCAGCCATGCCTTGCTTCTTTTGAGATAGAGCGACATGGGGCCATGGATATCACTGCCCTGAGCATCGAGCTCCGCTCCGATCCCCACCTGAATGATGTTCCCGGTGCCGCCAACGGGTTGTGAACCAGAAATGGAGTTTCCCTGTGCATGGAAACGGATCCCCGCACCGATGAGGAGGGCGCTCCCGGTAAGATCATCCTGGAGCCACACATCGGCATCTATAGTCGGACCGTTGTAATTCCCGATGTATATTCCCTTCTCTAGCACCGTGCCGCTGGTTCGGATGGTGGTCTGGTCTCCATTGGAAGGGATCATGGTCAGCTGACAGTACGAGGATCCGTCCACGATAGTGACCGGTCGTTGGATGTCGAGGTCCCCGTGGATCGTGAGGGAGCCGCTGCAATACTGTCCGCCAATATTCAAGAACTGGAAGGACGGCGCGGTGGCCATCACCCGTAGATCATGACAGACGCCTCCATTCGTGTTCACCTGGAGCCCCGGCCCCAACTGTGAGTTTTCATCGAACACCACATCGTCGTACTGCGTGGGCGGCCCATGCCCGGTGGAGCCGCCGGATACCAGCGCCCAGTTGAGGTTGCTGGCCCAGTTGCCGTTCACGTATTTGAAGTAATAGGTCGTAGCCGAGGCGTGCAGCGCCGGGAGAAGAAAGATGCTGATCAGCAGCGCACGGATGGCGGAACGATGCATGGGCAGGGTATTGGGGCAGGGAAGATAGTATTTCTGCACACCACCTTTTTGGTCGTTGCGTGAAGGCGATGCGACACCCACCCTGGACCCACGTCCCGTCCTGGCCCCTGGCGATCCCTTTACTGGAGGGATCAATGGACCCCGTGCTCCACAGGGTCCTTCTCTCCACACTACGGCAACTGCGCGTTCCGCACCGCCGTGGGCACCGTGCCGCCGATGTTCACCAGGATGGGATCGCGGTCGTTGGCGCTGCCGGCGTACTTCACCTGGCCGTTGAGGTTCACGTCCTCGGGGAAGTAGCCGTTGGCGGTGTTGGTGGGCACCGTGCCGCCGATGCGCACCAGGATGGGATCACGGTCGTTGCCGCCACCGGCGTACTTCACCTGTCCGTTGAAGGTGACATCGCCGGCCCAAAGCACCAGTGCCGGGAAGGTGCCGGTGATGCTCTTGCGGGCGTTCGTGCCGAAGGCGGGCGTTCCTGCCAGGCTGAAGTTGATCACGTTCGGGACCGCATCCAGCGCGTACGGTGAAGCGCTCATCACCGCCAGGTGATTGCGATGGCGCACGGCGATGTGATAGTCACCCGCTGAGGCGCTGATGCCGACCGGGGATACCCCGTCCAATTCAACGATGTCCCCATCGCGTTGCAGGAGCGCACTGCGCGAGGCGACGATCAGGGTGGGGTCGCCCGGATCCCGCAGTTCGATCAGCACCCAATCCACGATGGCATCGCTGCCCGTGACGGCGAGCACGGGCACGGTGGTACTCTCGCCGCCCCCGTCCACGAAGCCATAGCCCAGTGCGGTGTAGGGTTCGGTGAGCGGCACCAGGCCGTTGCTGCGCAGCCCGTCGTCCATGAGCCCGGTGCCGCTGTTGTAGGGCCCCTGCAACAGGGCCGCTACGTTCAGGCGCACTCTCACCGTGTTGGGCTGCTGGAAGCCTTGTGTGATGATGCCTCCGGGTACCGTGCCGGTGCCGATGACCGCCTCACCCACGGACCAGCTGGCCGAGCCGCCGGGGATGTTGCCGGTGCCACCGCCGGACGAGACGAGGGTTTGGGGGAACAGCCGCTTGGCACAACAGAAAGCCAAAGCGCACATCGCAGTGCGGACAAGAAGGGATGTGAAAGGGCTTGACATGGGGGGCGTATCGCTTTCGGTTCGGTGTTCCGCGCATTCGTCCCGGTGGGGCAGAGGGGATCAATCCGGTCCGCAGCCGTTTATGGTTCCATGGAAGGTTGAACCATTGTGGACCTTGAACGGCGGTGACATCAGGATCGTGTGCCCGCCTTTGTACGTGACATCCTGCCCCGGACCGGTGGTGATGGTTTGCGTGGACGTGATGTTCCCGGCGGTGTTGAGCGTGGTGCCCCCGGGAGCCGCGCCGGAAAGGCTTACGCTCGTGAGGCAACCATACAGTTCCGAGCGCCAGATCCCTCGTCCGAAGGTGCCGATGGCGATGGTGCCGTCGGCCTCGTTGAACTCGATATCCTCCACGCGCACAGCGGGCAGGTTCGTGTTAAAGGGCACCCAATCACCCAGCGTGTTGTCGCGGTAGAACACCCCGACATCGGTGCCGATATAGAGTTGATCATCAGGCAGCCCCACGTTCGCATCATAGCCGATGCAGTTCACAATGATGTTGGGCAGGGAACCGGTGATGTTGGTCCAGCTGGAACCGGCATTGGAGGAGTAGTACACCTTCTGGCCAGCGGTGAAATTGCCGACGGTCACGAAGACCTCCCACTGGTAGTTCGGGTTCACGGCGATGCCGGTGATGAACTGACCGGAAAGGCCGGCGCTGATGTTGGTGAACGAAGCGCCACCGTTGGCACTGGTGCTGATGGTGCTGCCGCTGGAGCAGTAGATGCGGTCCGGGGCGCTCTGGCAGATCACCAGCTCGTCCGAGCAAGGCACACCGAGGTTCGTCCAGTTCGCCCCATCATCCGTGCTCTTGTACAGGGTGTTCCAACCCCCATAGAGGGTGGAAGGCGAACTGGGGTCCATGCACAAAGGTGTGAGCCAGGGGCCTGATACGCCGGGCGGCGTGATGCCGTACAACGTGGCACCACCGTCGGTCGAGCGATAGACCGCTCCGGATTGGGCGGAGTACACCATTATCATGGGATCCGTGGGATGGATGATGCAGTCCATTCCATCCCCGCCCCACATCTGCGTCATGATCGTACTGCCGCCGGTGAGTTTGGTCGAGCCATTGTCCTGGGTGCCCCCGATGTAAAGTCCGGGGTCCGGATCGTGATCGGCGATGCGGTAGAACATGGTGGTACTGAGGCCCGCGGACCGGCTGTACCAATTGTTGCCATTGTCCGGGCTCCAGAAGAAGCCGCCGTCGCTCGCACAGTAAACGAAGAAATCACTGAGCGGGCTGTTCGCCAGATCATGGATGTCGGCATGCACGTAGTCCGTGCCGGGTTGCGATCCGAAGGGGATCGCCCAATGGCAATGGTTGGAATAGCTGGCCCCATAGTTCAAGGACACCCACATGTCCACTCCACCGGCCATGGTCCGTGGAGCGTACGTGGGATGCGCCACGAAGGCCAGGTCGTACCACGACTGGTCCAGTGCATCCTGCCCTGTCTCACTGCCGCCAAGGATGTTCGGTGTGGAGGAGGTCAGGGAGAAGCTCAAGCCGGAATCCGTGGATCGGTATACGCCTTTGAAGGTGCCAACACCCGTGGCCGGTCCGCAGAGCAGCATCACCTGGGAAGCCATGGCCGGTGAGACCGCGATGGCGATGCGGTTCGCGTTGGTGGGCATCCCTGCGGTGATCTGCGTCCATGTCCCGCCTGTGTTCGTGGAGCGGTGGAAATTCCCATTGCTCGACGCGTAGACGATGCTGGGATCGCCCGGTTTGAACTCGATGTCCTGAAAGGATCCGGCGACCACGTTGGTCCAAGAGCCGCCGCCATTGAGGGTGCGGTAGATGCCTTGGGTGGTGGCCGCGAACAGGATGTTCCCGTTCGTGGGGTGAATGAGGAGCTTGTACCCTCGTACGAACTGCTGCACGGTCCAGGATAGACCGGTAACCGCCCAGGAGGCCCCGTTGTTGGTGGACTTGTACACACCGAGCGATTGGGTCACACCCCCATCGCCATCTCCGGTAAGGATGTAGATGGTGTTCGCGTTGGTGGGATCCACGGCGATGCCGGAAATGCCGAGATTGGGAAAGCCGTCGGTGAGCGGGGTCCAGGACAGACCGTTGTTCGTGGTGCGCCAAAGGCCACCTGCGGGAGCACCCACGTACAGGGTGTTCACATCGGTAGGATGGAAGCCCACCACGTTCATGCGCCCAAGGCCGGGTGCGTAGCCGCTCTGGCCGTTCACCACATCAGTAGGGCCCATGAAGGTCCAGTTGCCGAATGCAGAGGATGGGCCTCGCTGCAATTCCAGCATTTCCTGGTAAGGCTGGAATTCCTCGAGGTTCTTCTGGCTGGAGTTGATGATCTTCCCGTCCGGGGTCAATCGGCTGCGCTGCGTGTATTCCCAGCGCTTCCACTGTTTGTAGCCGGTTCCTTTTCCTTTGTCCCGGTTCGCGTAATAGGCCTCCATCTCCTGTCGCACCGTTTCGAAATCATCGGTGGCAGGCTGCAGGTAATAGTAGCGGTCAACCGATTGTCCGAGTGCGTAGGACGAAGTATGCGACAGCAGTGCGCATATGGCTGTGCCGGCCACCAAGGCGCGGAAGCCCCTGGGTGCAGAGGGCGTTATGTCCAGCTTCACCATGGTGTACTTACTTGGCGTGGAGTTCCAGTATCATACCGCGCAACTGGCGCATTTCACTTTGCAGTGCGTCCACCTCTTGGTCCTTCTCGATCAAGTGCAGCGTGAGTTCTTCCACCTTCTCCAGCAGGATCTTGTTCAACTCGCCGAGGCCAAGTCCGTTCTCCTCCACCTCGCAGGCACTGGGCACGTTGGGCAAGTGGCCATTGATCGCGATGTACTGTGACACTTCGGCCAGTGGCATCAGGCGGTAATCCTTTGCGAAGACATAATCCGGGAAGCCGACCAGGGATACTTCCACTTCCTTGCAGGTGATCCTGCCGTTCACCGCGAGCTTGGATTGTGGCGTGGTGGTGCCGATGCCCACGTTACCGCTGAATTTTTGGATGTACAGCACCGAAGTCCCGGCGGGGTTCGCGAAGTGCTCCAGGATATGGAAGCCTTCCGAAGCGATCCGCTCGTCGCTCTCGACGGTGTAACCGTAGCTGGTATTGAAGTGGCGGAGCTTGATGCCGCTGCGCTGGGTATTGCCCCCCTGCGAGGCCACGGTGATGTACCGGTCCACCGCACCCCCGTATGAGCCCACTTGCAGGATGCTCTCGGGCGTGGCGGTGCCGATGCCCACGTTGCCATTGCTTTCGATCCGCATCCGGTTCTCAAGCGTGTTGGTGATGTTGCCGATCGGTTTGACAAGGAAGTCCAGATGCGCACCGAACCCACCATCATCGGTGGCTTGCACGCGCGCTCCGGGATCGTTGCCGCCCGGACTGAAAGGCGTGAGGTCAAGGCCCGCGGTGAGCCCCGAACCCGTGACGCGGATATTGCCGGAATGCACGTCCAAGGCCGCTTCGGGAGCAATGGTGCCAAGACCGATGTGGCCGGAGTTGGTATTGGACAGGTCCGCACCGTTGAGCGCCCAGCCTGGCGCGAAGAGGGCACTGTCGCTCTTCAGCGAGCGGAGTGCATAGGGCACGGCCCAGAAGTCATTGCGGCCCACGAACGTATAGTTCGTACCTCCCGTGATGTCCATGAAGATGTTGCACCACTTATAGCCCGCATCCCAGTCGATCTCCGCGAAAGTGGGCGGAACGGAGAACGCCTCGGGTGTGCCACCACCGAGCTTCACATGGATGAGCCCATTGGCGTCGGTGACCACGTCGTGCGTTTCCCAATACCCGCCAACGAAAGTGGGGAGTCCTTGGTAGATCTGGAACTGAAGGCCGACCGCCTGGTTCGGTAGCGGCTGCCCTCCCGCATCGCGAACCACCGCCTGGTAGTTGAAGCCGCTGAAATTGTAGCTCTGCGCGTAGCCTTTCGGTATCAACGAGCAGAGGATGAACGCGAAAGCAAGTAGGGTGGTTCGAATGCGCATGGGAGTGGCGGAGGTGTTCATGGAGCGGTCATCATGCAAATTAGAGGCGTTCTGGCGAGCCGACCTATCGAGGATCCCAATGATGTTGACGCGCCCATAACATTGGAACCAATGATGCGCTGATCGATGGTACGGGCGTTCAGGTGGGCCGCCCACACTACGGCAACTGCGCGTTCCGCACCGCTGTGGGCACCGTGCCGCCGATGTTCACCAGGATGGGATCGCGGTCGTTGGCGCTGCCGGCGTATTTCACCTGGCCGTTGAGGTTCACGTCCTCGGGGTAGTAGCCGATGGCGGTGTTGGTGGGCACCGTGCCGCCGATGCGCACCAGGATGGGATCGCGGTCATTGCCGCCACCGGCGTACTTCACCTGGCCGTTGAAGGTGACATCGCCGGCCCAGAGGACGAGCGCTGGGAAGGTGCCGGTGATGCTCTTGCGGGCGTCGGTGCCGAAGGTGGCCGTGGTGCCCACGGTGAGGTCCACGGTGGCGGGCGAGCTCGAGAGGGCCACGCCGTTCAGCGTCATTACGGGCAGGTGGTTGCGGTGGCGGATAGCGATGCGATACGTGCCGGCGCTCTGGCTGAAGCTGACGGGCGAGGTGCCGTCCGTGCCCACCACATCGCCGTCGCGCTGCAGCAGGGCGGCCTTGCTGGCCAGCACGGTGGTGGGGCTGGCGTCGCTGCGCAGTTCCACCAGCACCCAGTCCACGATGGCGTTGCTGCCGGTGACGGCCAGCACCGGGGCCGTGGTGCTTTCACCGCCGCCGCCCGTGAAGGCATAGCCGAGCGCGGTGTAGGGCTCCTCGAGCGGCACCAGACCGCTGCTGCGCAACGCATCGCTCATCAGGCCGGTGGTGGCGCTGTACGCCCCTTCCAGATGCACACGCGGCGCCACCGCGATTCCGGGTGCCGGTGTGAAGACCACGCCATACTCCTCCACCTGGCCGTACTGCACCGGGCTGGTGCAGGGGCCCGGCGTGGTGTTCACGAAGTCGGTGATCACGCGCATGCGCCGCAGCACGCCGGTGGTGGGCGCCGCGGGCGTTGTGAAGCTGCCGCTGCGCACGCCGGCGCCGTTGGACGGCGAGAACACCAGCTCCCCCGCGTCGGTGAAGACGCCATTGCCGTTGTAGTCGATGTACACGCGCACCCACTGGTTGTTGAAGGCGCCCACCGTCACTGCGATCGGATAGTTCGTGTTGGGCTGCAGCTGCGCGAGCTGCGTGCAGCTGTAGTCGTTCATCACCGGGCCGTCCCAGGCCGTGGCGTGGTCGATGGTGTGGAAGGCCACGTTCCAGATGCCGATGTCGACGGCGGGCGCCTGTGAGCGCGTCACGGTGCATCCCGTGGTGGGCACGGCCAACACGGTGATGTATCCCGGCTTCGTCATCGTGCTGCCGGAGCCGTTCACGTTGGACGCGGTGAGGGTCACCGCGTAGGTGCCCGGGGTGGTGTAGGTCACCACGGGGTTCGCTGCGGTGGAGGTGGAGGGTGTTCCGCCCGGGAAGCTCCAGCTCCAGCTCGTGGGGCTCAGCAGGGAGAGGTCGTCGAAGGTCACCGTGCCGCCGGCGCATACGGTGGTGCGGTCCGCGGTGAAGTCGCTCAGGGGCGGACCGGTCACCGTCATGGCGAGCGTGTTGGACAGGGCCGGGGAGGAGAGGACGCCCGCGAGGGAGGAGGCCATTTCGCAATGGACCGTCTCGCCCGGCAGCAGGTCGTTCGCCGCGTAGGTGGCCCCGGTGCCCACGGGCGCGCCGTTGCGGAACCAGGCGTAGGTGGGTGCCGCGCCGCCGTTCACCGGGGTGGGGGTGAAGGTGACGGGGGTGCCGTAGGTGATGGTGGTGCCGGGCGCGGCGGCGATGCTCACCCCGGCCACGCTGGTGCTGATGTACACCCCGTAGTCCTCCACATCGCCCACGAAGGTGGCCGCAAGGCAGTTGCGCTCGTTGGCCGTCAGCGTGCCCGCCTCCCCATAGAGGCGCATGCGCAGCAGCGTGTTGGTCACCGCACCGCCAGGGATGGTGACGTTGGCGTTGATGGTGGCGGTGGTGTTGGCCGGTGTGCTGCCGGAGATCACCAGCTCCGCCGGGTCCTCGAACACACCGTTGTTGTTGTGGTCGATGTAGCCGTTCAGCGATTGGGCCGCGCTGCCCCCGGCGCGGATGGTGACGGACAGCGGGTAGGTGCCTCCGGCGGCCAGCACCGTGTTGTGCGTGCAGGCGAGGTCCGTGTAGGCCACGTTGTTGATCGTGCTCGTCGCGTTCGAGATGGTGTTGAAGACCACGTTGTTCACGGTCTGCGCGCAGTTGCAGGCGTTGCTGGTGGTGGGCGTGCAGGCGGCCACGGGCGCGGCGGCCACCACCACCACACCGTGCTCCGTGCGCACGTACGTGCCCAGGGTGGTGGTGACGGAGAGCGTCGCGTTGTACACCCCGGTGCTGTTCAGCGTGAAGGTGGGCCGGCGCGCGGTGGAATTGTAGGTGACGATGCCGTTGGTGATGGACCACGCATAGGTGATGCCGGGGAACTCCGCATCGTCCAGATAGGTGTTCGGCAGGCAGGTGGAGCGGTCCTCCAGGGTCACGGTCTGTCCGGTGCCGCACAGCAGGCTGGTTCCGGCCATGAAGTCGAGCTGCGGCGCCGCGGGCGGCACCAGGGCCAGGTTCCCGTTCGCCGCCAGGAAGGAGTTGCGCTGGGTGGTCATGGCCAGCTGGGCCCGGGTGCGCTGGCCGGCGGTGAACATGTTGTCCGCGCAGGGCGTGTAGTTCATGTAGTTGTACAGGTGCAGGCTGTTGGACGAGTTGCCGTCGCAGCTGTTGGTGCCCCCGGGGTTGCAGCTCGCCGGCCGGATGTGCGGCGGCGTGTCGCACACCTGGTCGCCATCGGCGGCGCAGGTGCCGTTGGTGGGGCAGGTGGTGCCGTTGGCATCGCCCTCGAAGGTGTGGTACAGGTTGAAGGCGTGGCCGAGCTCGTGCGCCAGCACGCTGCTCAGCATGTAGCTGGCGAGCATCACCGTGCCGTCGATGGCCGAGCCGTGGCTGCCCGCGAAGTAGGCGTAACCGGCCACCGGTCCGCCGTTGTCGATCTCGCCCACCAGCCAGATGTTGTAGTACTGCGTCTGGTCCCAGGTGCGGGTCGCCTTCAGGGCGGCGTCCGGCAGGCCCAGCGCTCCGTCGTAGGCCACGCCATAGTTCACATAGTCCGCCACGGCGCTCATGTCCACCCGGTCGATCCCCGAGGTACAGTTGCCCTGCGGATCGCGCACGGCGAGCACGAACTCGATGCCCATGTCCACACCCGACCCGTCACCGGCCGATCCGGCCACCTTGCGCCAGTACTGGTTGGTGAGCTTGATGCCCGCGCGGATCTGGTCGTCGGTGACGGCCGTGGCCGCCGTGCCGATGTCCATCACATGCACCACCACCGGCACCTTGAAGGTGTTGAGGTCGCGTTCGATGCCGGGAGGGGCCACGCGCGCGGCCTCGTTGAAGTCGAGCACACGCTGCCGGTAGCCGCGGTCGTCGCGCATCAGTTCCTGGTGGCCGTGGTCGAAGCCGCAGCCGTTGGCGGGAAGGCCGCCGGCCTGCTGGGCCAGCAGAGGGGTGGCGGTCAGGCCACACAAGGCGGCGAACAGCAGGACCGCGCGCCGGTGCGGAGGACACTTCATCGTCATGGGGGTGTGGAGGGTGATGGTGTGGCGAAGGGAAGCAGGATCGGGGGCACTGACGCGCCCCCGGCGCAGAAGATCTTCACGATCCAGGTACAACGCGTCGGCCTCACGGCTCCACGATGCGCCATTTGAAGGCGAAGAGCACCAGGCCCGCCTTGCTCTTGATGCCGAATTTCTCGAAGAGGTTCACGCGGTAGTTGTCCACCGTGTGCACCGACAGCTTCATGAGGCCGGCGATCTGTTCGTAGGTGAGCTCCTCGTCGGAGCACACCAGGCGCAGGAGGTCCAGTTCGCGCGGTGTGATCTGGGCCAGGATGGCGTCGCGCTCCATCTCGGTGCGCGAGCGCACGCCGTTGCGGTCCAGCAGCTCCAGCCGGGCTTCGCTGGTCTGGAAGTAACCGGTGCGCACCAGGCTGTCCAGCGCATGCTTCAGCACGGCACTGCGCGCGTTCTTGCCAAGGAAGCCCCGGGCGCCGGCGCGGATCGCCCGCATCAGGGCCTCTTCGCTGGCGTCGAAGGTGAGGGCCAGCGGCAGCACGGCCGGTCGGTGGGCCTTCAGCCAGGCGATGGTGGCGTAGCCGTCCATCACCGGCATGTGCAGGTCCACGATGGCGATGGCGGGATCGGGGATGCCGTCGATCGCGTCGATGAGCTCGCGGCCGTTGGCGGCCTGCAGCACCACGGCGTACTCATCGAAGGCATCGATGGTGGCGGCGAGGCCTTCGCGCACCATATGGTGGTCATCCACCAGGACGACGGGATGGGTCATGGGCGGTGTCGGGGGTGAAGGTCCAGCTGCAGCCAGCGCCGGGGGCGGTGCGCAGGGTGGCGGTGTAGCCCACCAGGCGGCAACGCGTGGCGATGTTGGCGAGGCCGCTGCCGGTGCGGGGCGCCTCGGGATCGAAGCCGCGGCCATCGTCATGCACCTGCAGGGTGGGCGGTGTGCCGTCCAGTGCGATGGTGAGGGTGCGGGCGCCGCTGTGGCGCAGGGCGTTGGCCACCACTTCCTGGAAGGCGCGGAACAGGATCGTCTTCGCATCGGCCGGGGGATCGTGCATCGGGTCGCTGATCCGCAGGTGGACACGGGCTTTGCCGAGGCGTTCCAGGCGGGTGGCCTCCAGCTCCAGTGCCTGGGCCAGCCGCAGGTGGCGCCAGTGGTCGTGGTTGAGGCTGCGCCCCAGGCGGCGCACCTCCTCCATGCCCTGGTCCAGGGCCTCCAGCGCGGTGGCCACGCGCGGATGGGCCTTGGCCGCATCGGCCAGATGGTCCAACAGACCCACCTGCGCCACGGTGAGCAGCTGGCCCACGTTGTCGTGCAGCTCGCGGCCCACCTCGGTGAGGGTGTGCTCGGTGGCCTCGCGTTCGGCGCGGCGCAGCTCGGCATCACGCCGCAGGTGCAGCTCGGCCAGCTCGGCGCGGTGCCGGTGGCGGCGGTTGGCGTTCACCACCAGCAGCATGGCCACAAAGGCGAAAAGCAGCACCAGCAGGCCGGTGGCCACCAGCACCGGGACGAAGAGCTCATGCACGGGGTCGGTGTTCATCCCAGCCGCCCTGCCGCCGTGCCACATGGAAGGCGAAGGCTGCCAGCAAATAACGCACGATGGCCAATACGATGATGATCCAGTACATCACACGGGTCAGCTCCGGATCGTTGCGGTACAGCAGCCGCATCATGCCCACGAAGGGCACGATGCCGCCGAAGTAGGCCAGGGTGCCCAGGAAGAACCAGAAGGAGGGCGAGCCGACGATGGACCGGTCCACGCGCTGCGCCACGCTCCACAGGGTGGCCAAAGACCAGCCGCAGGTGATGGCCCCCAGCAGGATGATGCCCTCCCCCAGCAGGAAGTCGGTGGAGCCCGAGCGCAGGTAGGCGGCGCCCATGGCCAGCAGGCCCAGCGCCGCCGTCACGGCCAGCGCCGTCCGCCGGTGCGGGAGCAGGCAGGCCACCAGCCGCAGCATCAGCAGGAACTCCACCACCGTGAAGCTGTTGTAGAGCCAGGTGTTGGTGTGCCCTGCGGTGCGGATCACCACGCAGGCCGTTTCCACCGCGAAGGCCACCACCATCAGCCCCCCGCTCCAGCGCAGGAAGGCGCCGCCCAGGCCCCGCGCCCGCCACCAGGCCACCAGCGCGGTGGCCATCGCGACGGACAGCAGCAGGGAGGAGAGGAGCAGCGTGGACATCGCGCGGAAGCTCTACTTGCAGCTGGCGCGCACATCCACCCCTTTGGACTGGAACACGGCGATGCCCGCGCACATCGGAGGGCAGGCGGAGCCCAGATCGGCCCCGCGCATCGCGTAGGTGCCGCCGTTCGATTCATTCCCGATAAGGCGACCGGTCCCGTTCACGGCCACCAGGCAGGTCTTCATGCTGAAGAGCGCGCCGCGGTCCAGCTTCGACCAGGCCTGGGGCTCCGCCACCAGGACCACTTCAACCCGGTCCGCTTCGCCCAGGTGATTGTCAGCGATCAACGAATCAACCTGCTCCAGCTTGTACACCATGTGCGGCCGTTCGTCCGTGTAGATGAACTGGAACGCGTCGTTGTCGTACCTGTCCACCACGATGTTCTCCTGGAATGCCTGTCCGGGACCGGTCCACCACTGGTCGAGCGTCATCGTCGTGGCCGTCAGGGCGTTGTTCTGGATCGTGTAGAGCGGGGTTTGCGGGATCGTGTAGGGTCCGATGTCGTTCACCAGGTCCATGCACACGAAGCTGAAGGCGCATACCACGTGATGGGCCTCCGCATCGAAGCCGTACAGGATCGCCAGTCCGGACCGCTCGGGCTCGCATTGGCCGGGGGTGAAGTCGTTGCGGATCTCCTCATAGCTCTGCCGGGTGAACTGGATGGGATGGGGAGATAGGGGTTGGTGTTGGGCAGGGGTGCCGTAGTGGACCACCTCGTTCAGCTCCGCCTCCGCGCAGGCCAGGTCGGATTGGATCACCCGCGGCTCGATGAACTTGCGGCTCTCGCGCACGGTGAGGCGGCCGAGGAGCTCCTTGGGCAGCTGGAACCCAGGCGACCGCGGGTCTGTCGCGGCAGTTCGGTCACCTTCGGGATGATGCGGAGCACCACCATCGCCCGGCGAAGCGTCGCGGTCGGTGCAACCGATGATGGTGGTGAGGAACACGGTGATGGCCGCGGCCATCACCGGTGAACAGAGGCGCGCGCTAAGCATGGCGGATCGGTGTTGGTGAGCCGCAAAGCAAACCAACCACCCGCACCTCCACCAGGTGAAAAACAGGGGGTTGGGGAGGTGAAAAACCACCTGTTCGGGCACGGACCAGGCACCGTGGTTTGCAGGACCAAAACACACCGTGCCATGAGGACCATGCTATTTGCCCTGTTCATCCCTGGTTTCGTCCAGGACGCCATTGCCTCCAAGGATACCCTGCACCTGGCCCGGAACTCGGGGGGCGAGATCAAGGTGGAAGTGAAGCCCGGTGCGGAACTGGATCTCGTTCTGGCCGACGCGATGCCAGCTGAGAGCTACTCCGTGAGCGTGGAGCGCAAGTACGTGATGCCGAGCCCGATCGATCTCGCTCCGTTCATGACGCTCGCGGCTGGAGGTGGTGTTTGCCCTCTGCTTTCCATTCCGTTCGCCGCCTTGGATGGGATGGAGGATGAGGCGAAGGTGGCCGAAGGCATGATCGAGCTGCGGAAAGCCGTCTCCCAGGTCAACGCTTCCCCCGATGCGAACTGCACGGTCGCCCTCGCAACGAGTACTTGGGGAAAGGCGCTTGAGCGCACCACACGTGCCATTCCAGGTGTGTTTGTGGTCGGAGAAGCGGAAGAGATCACGGTCACCATCGTTCGCAAAGGGACGGACGCGAACGGGAAGGAGAAGGAGATCAAGTGGACCTATGTCTTCAGCACAGGACAGCGGGGCTCGTGGGTCATCACCTATGGATTCAATGCCATCGTCGGTTCGCTCATGCCCGAGGAACGCTACTTCACCCAGGCTCAGGACAGCTCGTTCGTCATCAAGCGCCGAACCAGTGGGTCACCATTAACTTATGCACCTACCGTGATAGTCCATTGGATGCCGCGTGTGCGCGAACCGAAAGCCGTGGCGTGGAGCCTGACAGCGGGGCTGGGATTGGGCAACGAAATGCCCACATTGACCCTGGGCGGCGGGCTGATCGTACATCATAACATCGCTCTGCATGTGGGGCTCGCGCTGCACGCGCAGGACCGGTTGAATGGTAAGTACAGCGAAGGTGATATGGTCAAGGAGAGCCTCGATGACACCCAATTGCACGAGCGCCAATTCGCCGTCAACCCCTTCTTCGGGGTGTCCTTCCGGTTCGACAAGAGCCCGTTCGAGAAGGAGAAGGACAAAAAGGACCAATGATCATGGAACAGCTGTGCCGATACATGACCATCGCGACCAGTTCAATGGTCAGTCCCATGGTTGGCCTGGGGCAAGCCGAGCTCATGTATATCCATAAGGAGCCTGTGCATGGGTTGAACCTTGCCCCAAGGGCTGCAGACATGAAGAAGTGGGACCGGAACACGGTCGAGCTTGAACCTGTGCTAGGATCGGACAGTGCCGCTCTTCGGCTGCCGGAAGGCCGGTATCAGGTCATTGAAGGTGACCTGATCCTTCCCGTACCCATCGCCGAGGTATACTCGAGGGAGCGCACCGAGCACATGCTGCTGCTGGATCGGAAGGGAAGCGCCGCCGTAATGATCATGGTCCCCATCCATGCGGGACGGAAGCAGCTATGGCCCCCGGGGAAGACACTGCGCTATAGCATCAGTGCACCCACCTTCGCAGGTCACGGTCCGCTACGTGATTCGGTGGAGCAAGCGATACACAAGGCGGCACGGGAATGGGAATCCCTTTGCAACATCCGGTTCGAGCATGCCGTGGAGTATGATGGCCGGCGGCTGGCGGAACCCATCGGGGACCTCGATTTCGTGGTGGCGATGCTCAAGGATCCCGGCTATCCCGATGCGGCGTATGTGGCCAAGCCCCGAAAGGGTGAGATCCGTTCGACCGTCTATGTCACGGAGGCGTTCCCGGGCCGGGTGAGACCGCTGATGCTGATGAGGCACGAACTGGGCCATGTGCTTGGCTTCCTGCATGAAGGGAACAGGGCACCCATGTCAACGAATTGCGCCGTGGACCACGGTGGGCCGGCTTCGGCGGTGGGCGCCTATTGCCCGCCCCGGGCCGGCCGGGGGGGGGGGGGGCCCCCGGGGGGGGGGGGGGGGGGGGGGGGGCCGCCGGGGGGGGGGGGGGGGGGGGGGGGGGGGGGGCGGGGGGGGCCCCCTCGAACCCCACCACCCCGAGATCAAGGGATGTTCCAAGGCCTCCGGTGGGCGGTCCCAACGTGCCGCCCGCCGGAGGCCCGGCGGCCTCGGCCCTCGGTCCAGGGCCCGCGCCGGGCGCGGGCAGGCTGGGTTTTGGGGTTTCAGGTTTTGAGGTAGAAAGGCAGGCGGAGCCCGTACGGTCCTCCGGCGGGGTGGGACGAATGGCCGGACCCCCCGTTTTCCCGGATCACTGGCACCGGATAATTTCCCAGCGCGATGACGAGCGACGAACAGCAGCTGATGGAGGTGGTGCAGCGCACCGGGCGCATGGGCAACCAGAAGGCCCGCGCCACCCTGGGGTGGAGTGAGGAACAGTACCGCGCGGTGCGCGATGCGCTGGTGACCCAAGGCCTGCTGGTGCTGGGGCCGGGCCGGGGAGGGAGCGTGCGGGTGGCCGAAGGCCGGCAAGCCAGCATGCCTTCAGACCTACTGGCCAACAAGCCCAAGACCGCCAAAGCCAATGGCTCCGCCACCACCGGGTCCGCCGGGCTTCAGCCCGGCCCCAAAGCCACCAAAGCCCAAGGCTCCGCCTTCGAGCAGACCTTCCGCATCCTCGACGACATCCTCCGCAAAGAGGCCGGGTGCAGCAACGAGCTCGACTACACCGAGCAGACCAGCTGGATCCTCTTCCTGAAGTACCTCGACGACCTGGAGGCCACCAAGCAGATGGCCGCCGAACTGGAGGGGAAAGCCTACACGCCCATCCTCAGCACCGAGTACCGCTGGCCGGTGTGGGCCTGCCCCAAGAACAGCGAGGGCAGGATCGATCACCACAAGGCCCTCAACGGCCCCGACCTGGTCGACTTCGTGGACCAGAAGCTCTTCCCCTACCTGCGCGGCTTCAAGCAGCGCGCCAGCGGGCCCAACACCATCGAGTACAAGATCGGCGAGATCTTCGGCGAGCTCACCAACAAGGTGAAGAGCGGCTACAACCTGCGCGAGATCCTGGAAGCCGTGGACGCCCTGCACTTCCAAACCAGCGAGGAGAAGCACGAGCTGAGCGAACTGTACGAGGGCAAGATCCAGCGCATGGGCAACGCCGGGCGCAACGGCGGCGAGTACTACACCCCGCGCCCCCTGATCCGCGCCATTGTGCAGGTGCTGGACCCGCGCATCGGCGAAACGGTGTACGATGGCGCCGCCGGCAGCGCGGGCTTCCTGTGCGAGGCCTTCGCCCACATGCAGGCCCAGGCCCGCAGCACCGCCGACCACCAGACCCTGCAGCAGCGCACCTTCTTCGCCAAGGAGAAGAAGGGCCTGGCCTACATCATCGGCCTCATGAACATGATCCTGCACGGCATCGAGGCGCCCAACATCGTACACACCAACACGCTGGCCGAGAACCTGCAGGACATCCAGCCCAAGGACCAGCGCGATGTGGTGCTGGCCAACCCGCCCTTCGGCGGCAAGGAGCGGCCGGAGGTGCAGCAGAACTTCCCGATCAAGACCGGCGAAACGGCCTTCCTCTTCCTGCAGCACTTCATCAAGAGCCTCAAGGCCGGTGGCCGGGCGGGCATAGTGATCAAGAACACCTTCCTCAGCAATACCGACAACGCCAGCATCAGCCTGCGGCGGAAGCTGCTGGAGGAATGCGACCTGCACACCATCCTGGACATGCCGCAGGGCACCTTCCAGGGCGCGGGCGTAAAGACCGTGGTGCTCTTCTTCGAGAAAGGCCGCCTCACGCGCCGCATCTGGTACTACCAGCTGGACCCCGGCCGCAGCCTGGGCAAGACCAACCCGCTGAACGAGGCCGACCTCGCCGACTTTGTGCAACTGGCGAAGACCAAGGCGGACAGCGTGAACAGCTGGAGCCGCACGGTGGCTGAGGTGCTCGAAGCCACCGACACCTATGACCTCAGCGTGAAGAACCCCAAGCGGGCGGAGGAAGCGCCGCTGCGGGATCCGAAGACCATCCTGAAGGAGATGCGGGAGTTGGATGAGAAGACGCAGACCATTCTATCCTCGATTGAGAGCTTGCTATGAGTGCAGGAAGCGGATGGCCGGTTGCTCGATGGGGCGATGTTCTTGAGATCAGGAACGGTCGCAACCAAAAGGAAGTGGAAGATGCTAATGGTGCATATCCCATCTACGGAAGTGGGGGCGTGATGGGCAGGGCGAACAACTATATCTGCGAAGCACAAACCACCATCATCGGCCGGAAAGGTTCAATCAGCAGTCCCCTGTTCGTTGAGGAGCCCTTCTGGAACGTGGATACAGCCTTCGGTCTGCATGCACTGGATGAGCTGGACCCAAGATTCTTGTACTACTTCTGCCAGCACTATGACTTCTGGCAGCATAACCGAGGAACCACAATTCCCAGTCTGGTCAAGTCGGAGCTCTTGGAGATACGGATGCCTCATCCCCCTCTCCCCGAACAGCAGCGGATCGTCACGAAGCTGGATGCGGCGTTCGGGGCGCTGCGCGAAGCCGAAGGGCACGTGGAGCGCAACCGCGCCAATGCCCGGGAGCTGTTCGAGAGCTACTTGAATGGGACACATCAAGGCAATTCGCCGAAGTGGATTGACACGCGAGTTGGCGACGAAGTCGAAATCTTCACCGGGTTTCCGTTCAAGAGTGATCGTTACACAGAGGTAGAGAACGATATCAGACTCCTTCGCGGAGACAACATCATTCCTGGTGAGTTCAGATGGGAAGGTGTTAAAAGGTGGCCCGCCGGTGACGTGAAAGAATACGGGGCTTACTGGCTCGACGAAGGCGATGTGGTCATCGCCATGGACCGTACATGGATCAAGTCTGGATTGAAGTATGCCATCGTTACGAAGGCCGACATGCCCAGCCTATTGGTCCAGCGTGTCGCACGATTGAGGTGCAAGCCTTCTCTCGACAAGCGTTACCTGGGGTATCTGATCGCCAGTCGGGACTTTGCCACTTATGTACTTTCCGTTCAGACGGGAACTGGTGTCCCACACATTAGCGGTGGACAGATCGCAGCGTTTGAATTCCGTTGTCCCCCAATCGAAGAACAACGCCTCATCGCCGAGAAACTCGACGCACTCAAGGCTGCAACCAAGCAACTCGAAGCCACCTACCAGCAGAAGCTGCGGGAGCTGGAGGGCTTGAAGAAGGGCTTGTTGGGGGCGGCGTTCAGGGGGGAGTTGTAACACTGGGCTCGCCACGCCCCAGCGTGGCCCTTTACCCGCCCCCTCGCGTTCCCCTTCCCGCTGTCTATCAACAAATTAACACCAGCCTGAGAACTTCCTAACGGACCGACCGTGGATCGTACACAGGCCAGCTTCTACCTTTGTACCGGCCCTGCCAGAGCGAAGTCCTACGTTTACGTGGGATACTGATGTAGCGATGGTGGGGCCATTTTATTTGAACCGATCCGGGTCGATCTTGAACTCCTTGGGCACGAAGCTCCAGTGCCGGTAAGGAGCTGTCCAGCGGTTCTCCCAACCCGGTCGGCTGTTGCCCGTGGACACTCCGATGTTGAAGCCTGGATAGAGCAGGTTGAGGCGCTTGTTGATGTGCTTGTACAGCGTGTCCTTGGCCACGGTCCGCTTTCCACGCCGCCTCTTCCCTTGCGGTATGGCACGATGCAATTCGTTCAGGCGGAAGGCCATGGCGCCGAGCAGCACGTCGATGGCCTGTAGCTCAATGTGCCGGGCCGAATCCACCTCGTTGACATCTTCCACCTTGATGTTCACCTGCGCACGCTTCCATTCAGGCCGCAACTGGAGCGCATGAACGTAGCTCTTGAAGATCGCGTTCTTCTCATCCTTGTCCGGAAGGTGGTCGAAGTAGAAGCGGATGTGCACAGGCTCACTTCGGCCTTCGTTGCAATGCGCCAGCCCGAAGGAGTGCTTGATGAATTGGTAGTACAAGCGGTGATAGGCTTGCTCGATGTGCATCGCGCTCAGGTTGATGGCCTGCTTGGCCGATTGCCTGAACATGATGCGCACCTTGACCAGTCCTTCGACAACCAAGTCGAATAGGGCATCCATCAAGTCGATGTAGACCGGCAGGACCATGGGTGTAACGTGCTGCCACTTGGCTTCATGCCGATAGTCATGCTTCTTGAGCACCGCCCAAAGCCGTTCGTTCACGTGCTTCAGGTGCTTCGACTCAACCAGAATACCCCCATAGAAGTCGCTGTAGTAATGCCCCTTCTGCACGGACTCATCACACCAGATATGCAGCTCTCTCATACTCATGATGCAAAGGTCCCGCGCAGTGCAGGAAGTGCGGGGCGCAGTTATCCACACGGGGCGGCGCTTTTCCACAGGAACCGACGTGCCCTATTTTCGTCTCTATCGAATGCTGCCAATGAGCACCACCCTTCCCTTCATCCTGCACATCCTGGTGGCCGATGGCGACCCGGATGGGCTGCGCGTGGTGGAGCGCAGCAACTGGAACGGCAAGGCGGTGATGTTCCCGCGCCCCTTGTACACGGCCGTGCGCAAGCGCGAAGAGTTCCAGCAGCCGGGCGTGTACCTGCTCATAGGCCCCCGCGCCGATGGCGAGGGCGAGACCATCTACGTGGGCGAGGGCGACCCCGTGTACCACCGCCTGGAGAGCCACTACGCCAACAAGGACTTCTGGACGCGGGCGGTCTTCTTCGTGGCCGGTCCCGGCCAACTGAACAAGGCCCACGTGCAATACCTGGAGGCGCAAATGATCCAACGCGCCCGCGCCGCCAAGCGCGTGCCGCTGGAGAATGCCAACAGCCCCACCGAGCCCACCCTGAGCGAGATGGACCGCGCCTACCTGGAGGTGTTCCTGCAGAACCTGCTGGGCATGCTGCCGGTGCTGGGCATCACGGCCTTTGAGCAGACACAGGCGCCCACCGCCACCGAGAAGGAGCTGCCCCTGCTGCATTGCGAGGGCAAGGGCATCACCGGCTCCGGCTACGATGCGCCGCAGGGCTTCATCGTGCGCGCCGGGTCCTTCGCCGCCACCACCTTCACCAAGAGCGTGGGCGAGCACTTCCCCTACGTGGTGCAGCAGCGCGAGGACCTGCTGAAGAGCGGCGTGCTGGTGCCCGATGGCGACAAGCTCCGCTTTACACAGGACTACACCTTCAACAGCCCCAGCATGGCCAGCACCATCGTACTGGGCCGCCCCAGCAACGGCCGCACGGAGTGGAAGGATGGGCAGGGGCGCACGTTGAAGAGCATACAGGAGCAGCAGGCGGGGGGCTGACCACACTGGGTACGCCACGCCCCAGCGTGGCAAGTACCACAACGCAGCAACACTGGGTACGCCACGCCCCAGCGTGGCACATACCAAAGAGGAGCCACGAATGGACGAACCACTACACCGCGATGATGGGGCCGGGCTGGGGCCCGGCGAGCCCAGCAGTGAAAAGGTCTGTACATGCCGCACGTGAACAGCCCGGAGCTGGTGCAGCACGTGAGCTACCACCTGGCCGACAGCCTGCCCAAGGAGGCCGTGGCCGCCATGGCAGAGCAGTTGAAGAGCCTGCCACCCAAGCTCCGCGACAACGAGAAGGAGAAACGTGTGGCCGCCTACCTCGATGCCGGCTATGGCAGTTGCATCCTGCGCGTACCCGAACTGGCGGACATGGTGCAGGAGACCTTCATCCATTTCGCCGGCGACCGCTACCACCTGCACGCTTGGTGCGTAATGCCCAACCACGTGCACGTGCTCTTCCAACCTACCAACGGCTGGACGATGAGCAAGATCGTGGCGTCTTGGAAGTCCTACACAGGGCGGCGGATAAGCGAATACGCGAAAGCGAATGGGATGGCCGCTGGGTTGAGTGCCACGCTGGGGCGTGGCCTACCCAGCGGTCCCCCCACCCGCGTGTGGCACCGTGAATACTGGGATCGCTACATTCGGGACCACGCCCATTTCGCCACAGTTGTGAGATACATCCACGAGAACCCGGTGAAGGCGGGATTGGTGAAGCAGGCCGGTGACTGGCGGTGGTCGTCGGCGTATTTGGCCACGCTGGGGCGTGGCGTACCCAGTGCTGAATGAACGAGGCCGAGACCCGCGCCGAACTGATCGACCCCGCGCTGCGCGCGGCGGGCTGGGGCGTGGTGGAGGGCACCCGGGTGCGGCGGGAATTCAAGATCACCTTGGGGCGCTTGCAAGGTGCCGCGGGCAAGCGCAACGCTGCCGATATCGCCGACTACATCCTGGAATACCGGGGCCGCATGGTGGCCGTGGTGGAAGCCAAGAAGGCCAGCGAGCCCGTGACGCAGGGTCTGGGCCAGGCCAAGAAGTACGCCGACAAGCTCAAGCTGCGGCATGCTTTCAGCACCAATGGCCGGGGCATCTACCAAGTGGACATGCTCACGGGCCGCGAGGGCGATGTGGGCGCGTGGCCCACACCGGATGAGCTGTGGAAGCTGAGCGGGTACGCGGATTTCCAGCCGGTGGCCTTCCCCACCATCGGCCGCAGCACGCCCAAGATCAACTGGCCGGAGCGGTTCGGGGCCATCCCCTTCGAGGACAAGAGCGGCAGTTGGCAACCACGCTACTACCAGGACATCGCCATCCAGCGCGTGCTGGATGCCATCGCCCAAGGCAAGGACCGCATCCTGCTCACCCTGGCCACCGGCACAGGTAAAACGGCCATCGCCTTCCAGATCGCGTGGAAGCTCTTCCACGCCCGATGGAACATCAGGCGCGATGGGGAGCGCCGACCGCGCATCCTCTTCCTCGCCGATCGGAACATCCTGGCCGACCAAGCCTACAGCGCGTTCACGGCCTTCCCGGATGACGCCTTGGTGCGCATCAGTCCGGATGCGGTGCGCAAAAAGGGCCGCGTGCCCACGAACGGCAGCATCTTCTTCACCATCTTCCAGACCTTCATGAGCGGGCCGGATGGCACACCCTACTTCGGTGACTACCCGCCCGACTTCTTCGACCTGATCATCATCGATGAGTGTCACCGCGGCGGTGCCAACGACGAGAGCACGTGGCGCGCCATTCTGGAGTACTTCAGGCCCGCCACGCAACTGGGCCTTACCGCCACGCCCAAGCGCGATGTGAACGTGGACACCTACCGCTACTTCGGCGAGCCGGTCTACACCTACTCCCTGAAGGAGGGCATCAACGACGGCTTCCTCACGCCCTTCAAAGTGCGGCAGTACCGCACCAACCTGGACGAGTACACCTTCGTGGGTGACGATACCGTGGTGGAGGGCGAAGTGGAGGCGGGGGAGCACTTCGCAGAGGACAGGTTCAACGTGGATATCGTGATCGAGAGCCGGGAGCGGTTCCGGGTGCTCACCTTCCTGGGGCAGATCGACCCGAGGGAGAAGACGCTCGTATTCTGTGAGAACCAGCAGCACGCCGCGCTGATCCGCGACCTCATCAATCAGGAGAAGACCGTGGCCGACCCGCACTACTGCCACCGCGTGACCGCCGATGACGGCGAGATCGGGGAGCAGCATCTGCGGGACTTCCAGGACAACGAGAAGAGCATCCCCACCATCCTCACCACCAGCCAGAAGCTGAGCACCGGGGTGGATGCCCGCAACGTGCGCCACATCGTGCTGCTTCGTCGCATCAAGAGCATGGTGGAGTTCAAGCAGATCATCGGCCGGGGCACGCGCCTGTACGATGGCAAGGACTACTTCACCATCCACGACTTCACCCGCAGCCACGAGCTGTTCCACGACCCGGCTTGGGATGGCGAGGAGATCGACCCCGGCGAACCTGCGCCGCCACGCTCCAAAGAGCCCAAGCCGAAGAAGGAGCCCGAACAGGTGACCGATGCGCTGGGTGAGCCCCGGCCGAAGATCCGGATCAAGCTGGCCGATGGCAAGGAACGCCAGTTGAGCGCCACCGTGCAGACCAGCTTCTGGAGCGCCGATGGCACTCCGATCAGCGTGGAGCAGTTCATCCGCCAGTTGTTCGGTGAGCTGCCGCACCTGTTCGCCACGGAGGAGGAGTTACGGGCCTTGTGGAGCCTGCCCGATACGCGCAAGAAGCTGCTGGATGAACTGGCGGAGAAGGGCTACCCCCTGGCCCAGTTGCAGGAGCTGCAGCGCATCATCGATGCACAGCACAGCGACCTGTTCGATGTGCTGGCCTACATCGCCTACAGCACGCCCACGCAGGAGCGTGCGGAGCGTGCTGCGCAGGCCCGTTCCCATTTTGACCACTACACGGACCAGCAGCGCGCGTTCCTGGACTTCGTGCTGCAACAGTATGTGAACACGGGTGTGGAGGAGCTGCAACCCGAGAAGCTGCCTGTCATCCTGCAATTGAAGTACAAGTCCATCCCCGATGCCACCCGTGCGCTCGGTGATGTGGCCCGTATCCGGGAGACATTCGTTGGGTTCCAGCGGTGGTTATATAGTGCCGAATGAAGGATGCCAATGGCCAGATACCAAGGCCGCCTTCGCCGGAGGCTACGGCGAGCGCCAAGGACCTGAGCCCACACCCACCCGCCACTCGGCCCACGGCCTCCGGCCCGCCTGAGGCCTGAAGCCAGCCTGCCTGAAGGCCGGTGGGGCGTTGCGAAGGGAGATCGCTTTCCCCATGTCGTCATCGCGAGCCCGGCTCTGCGGGCGAAGCGATCTCCCTTTCCCGCGTCGTCATCGCGAGGCGGGCTTTGGCGCCGAAGCGATCTCCCTTGAAGGGGTCGGATCGTTGCCAAGGGAGATCGCCACGCCGGCCCTCTGGGACCGGCTCGCGATGACGGTTAGGAAATGCTCTGTGGGCGAAGCGATCTCCCCGGAAGGGATCGGATCGTTGCTAAGGGAGATCGCCACGCCGGCCCTCTGGGACCGGCTCGCGATGACGGTTAAGAACTAGGGAGATCGCCACGCCGGCCCTTCGGGACCGGCTCGCGATGACGGTTGTGAGATGCTGCGCCAGGCGCTATCGGCATCGGCGCCTTCGGCTTCCTGCTGGCGGAGCAGCTGCTGGACCCGCGCATCGTGCTGCTGGGCCTGGGCCTCATGGGGGCGCTGCTCCTGTGAGGGCGGGGGGGAGGGTCATGGACCAAGAACCATGTACCAAGGTCCAAGGAACAAGGAACAAGGAAGAAGAAAGAAGGACCAAGGACGAAGGCCGCCTTCGCCGGAAGCTACGGCGAGCGCCAAGGACCTGAGCCCACACCCACCCGCCACCCGGCCCGCCCGCACCCCTTACCTCAACCAACCCGCGTTGCGACGGAAGTACAGCAGGAAGGCCAGCGGGATGAAGCAGTAGAAGAACAGCAACACGCCGATGAAGGAGAGGTAGACCGTGCTGATCCACAGCAGCATGACGGCCACGGTGGCGAGGAGGTGCACGATGTTCGATACGGCGTAGATGCGGAAGCCCAGCCGCCGGCCGCGCAGCATCAGCGCGGCGCCGAGGGCCGAACCCACGCAGGTGAGCACCACCACGCCCAGAAGGGTCTTAAGGGGCCCGATGGCGGCGGGGCCCACGCTGCCGTTCTCCGCACCCATCCACAGCATGCCGGCCTTGAACAGGTTGACGAGAATGAGGATGAGGTTGCCCAGGATGGTGAGCACGCCGACCACGATGAAGGGTCGGGGTGCTTTCTGGACCGGGGTGTTCACCATGCCGTCGGGCGCGTGGGTGGACGTGGGGCCATGCCCGGTGCAAGGTAGCCAGGCCTGGGGGCGGGCATCGTGCTGCTGGGCCTGGGCCATCTGGGGGCGCTGCTGCCGTGAGGGCGGGGGGGGGGCGGAAGAGGGGCAAGACCTAACTTGCAGCCAGCATGAAGCAGGTGATCCTTGATACCGCCCAGGCCAGAACTCCCCGGGAGGTCTATGCCCTGCTCGAACGGGAGGGTATGCAACCGGGTGACGATGTGAAGGTGTTGCAGAAACCTGCACCTGATCCGGCAACGCGGATGGCCGTGCTCGTGATCGCATTGATGGCAGTTCTGTGGTATATGAGCGCGAAGGCCAAACGGGAAAAGGAACGAGTGGCCGCCGATATCCTGGACGATCTGTTCGGTAAGTACAATAGCGCGGAGGAGCTGGAGAGAGAGCTGAAGGAGGAGTTCAATGTGTCGGTGACGAAAGAGGTGCTCCCACCGGGGCCGGACAACTGGCCCCAGCAGACCATGTCCGCGTTCGAGCGGGCTGCCTACGGCGAGGATGAGCCGGACATCAGCCACATCGCCGTGCGTGAGCCGAACCCGGAGTACAAGCCATGGAGGAAGGACGCGTAGTGCGCGTGGCCTTTCAGCAGTCGGATGGGGCTATCAAGCTGCGCCCAGCCGTCGTGTTGAAGCACCTGTCACGGCATGCGGATCTGCTGGTATGTGCGATCAGCAGCAAGTTGCATCGCGAGATGCCTGGCGTTGATATCGTGGTGAACGAACAGCACGAGGACTTCACCAGCGTGGGCCTGCCGTTCCCATCGCTCATCCGCTGTGCCTACCTCACCACCGTGCCCCTCAGCGCCGTGCAAGACCCGATCGGTGCGGTGAGCGCGGATACGCTCCAGCTCATCCGGCATCAATTGACCACCTACCTACGTGGGCGATGACCTCCATCGCCAAGGACCAAGGAAGAAGGACCAAGGAAGAAGAGCCAAGACCAAGGCCGCCTTCGCCGGAGGCTACGGCGAGCCCAAGGACCTGAACCCACACCCACCCACCACCCGGCCCACGGCCTCCGGCCCGCCTGAGGCCTGAAGCCAGCCTGCCTGAAGGCCGTTGGGGCGTTGCGAAGGGAGATCGCTTTCCCCATGTCGTCATCGCGAGCCCGGCTCTGCGGGCGAAGCGATCTCCCCGGAAGAGATCGGATCGTTGCGAAGGGAGATCGCCACGCCGGCCCTCCGGGACCGGCTCGCGATGACGGTTGGGGAAGGAGATCGCCACGCCGGATACTCGGGTCTGTTAGATAAAGTGTGTCATCATCGTTATTGCTGATGATGTTGATGTTGTTGGGTTTTGAACGAGGGGGTCCGGGGGAGACTCAGAACCTGTTGATCGGTGTTGATCGCCTGTGGATCGAAGCGTGGGCCGAAGAGCAGGCGTAGCTCGGCGGCTATCTCCCTCCAAGCGAAGATGGGCTTGGCGGCCATTTTCTCCACGATGCGCTGCTGGGCCAGATAGAGCAGCTTGAGCAGGGCCATGTCGTTGTCGAAGACGCGCTTGGTCTTGGTGTACTTGCGCAGCTGAGCGTGGAAGCCCTCGATGGGATTGGTGGTGTAGATGAGCCGCCGGATGCGCTCGCTGTAGCGGTACTGGCTGGCCAGCAGCGGCCAGTTGGTGTGCCAGGAGCTCACCGCCTGCGGGTAGCGTTCCCCCATTTGTCGCTGAAGACCTCCAGGGCATGCAGCGCTTGCTGCTCACCAGGGGCCCGGTAGATGGCCCGCATGTCCTTGACCACCTCCTTGTAGTGCTTGTAGCTGACGTACTTCAGGGTATTGCGCACCTGGTGCACGATGCAGAGCTGGATATCGCTCTGTGGGTACACCAAGGAGATCGCGTCGGAGAAGCCGCTCAGGTTGTCGATGCATGCGATCAGCATGTCCTCCACGCCGCGTTGGCGCAGGTCGCCCAGCACGCCCAGCCAGAACTTGGCCCCTTCGCTCTGCCCCACGTACAGGCCCAGCAGGTCCTTGTGGCCATCGGGGCCAACGCCCAAGGCGGTGTATACGGCCTTGTTCACCACGCGCCCTTCCTGCTTCACCTTGAAGTGGATGGCATCGAGCCACACGATCGCGTAGCGCGCCTCCAAGGGCCGCTGCCGCCAGGTCTGTACATCGGCGATCACCTGGTCGGTCACCGCGCTGATCGTGGCCTCGCTCACCTCGATGCCGTACAGGTCCCGCACATGGTCGCTTATGTCGCGCTGGCTCATCCCAAGCCCGTAGAGCTTGATGATCTTCATGTCCAGCTCGGCGTTCAGCACGCGCTCGCGCTTGGGCAGCAGCACCGGGTCAAAGGTTCCCTCACGGTCGCGCGGCGTGGCGATCTCCACCTCTCCGTGGGCGGTCTTCACCCGCTTGCGCCCATGTCCGTTGCGCCGGTTACCTCCAGGCGGCTCCTCGGCCAGGTGAGCGCTCAGCTCGCCCCGTAGCGAGGCCTCCATCAGTCGCTTCACCAGCGGGGTCAGCACCCCATCGCTGCCGCTCAAGGGCTTGCCCAGTAGCAATTGCTTCATGGCCTCCTTCTCGAAGGCTTCGTAATCGAACTTGTCCGTCTTGTCCTCCATGGGTCAGGTGTTGAAGTTCGCAATCCGGCCTGACACACTTTACTGAACAGTCTCGGGTGCCACCCACGAGCGGGTTTGCACGCAGCCCTGCCCCACCTACTGCGGCGCGGATCCTGCCAACTTCCTGCACTGCCGGTAGGGGGGCGACTTCTTTCTTCCTGGTCCTTCCTCCTTGTTCCTTCTTCCTTCCACACCTGTCCTCGCGAGCCTGGCGCTGCAGGTGAAGCGATCTCCCCTTCCCGCGTCGTCATCGCGAGGCGGGTTTTAGCGCCGAAGCGATCTCCCCTTTCCCAGCACGTCATCGCGAGCCCGGCTCTGCGGGCGAAGCGATCTCCCCGGAAGGGATCAGATCACCCTACTGGGAGATCGCCACGCCGGCCCTCCGGGATCGGCTCGCGATGACGGTGAGGAAGGAGAACGCCACGCCGGATGCTCTTTCTTCCTTCCTCATTCTTCATCCTTGTTCCTTCTTCCTTCACCACCCGTTATCTCGACTCTACCCGCGCGCAATGAACTCCCCTCCTGCGCGTGGATCGCTCCACGCGCCGAACAAGGAGGGGCCGGGGGAGGTGGCGGCTCAGGTACGCCCGGTCCTTCTGCGGATCGAAACCTCCCCGTTCCCCTCCTTGCGCGGAGCAGCGAGCGTTCGCTGCTCAGGAGGGGGCTTGTATGCGTCCTGTATCGTCCGGATCAGGGAGATCGCCACACCGGCCCTTCGGGACCGGCTCGCGATGACGGTGAGGAAGGAGATCGCCACGCCGGATGCTCTTTCTTCCTTCCTCATTCTTCATCCTTGTTCCTTCTTCATTCACCACCCGTCATCGCGACTCTACCCGCACGCCATGAACCCCCCTCCTGCGCGTGGATCGTTCCACGCGCCGAACAAGGAGGGGCCGGGGGAGGTAGCGGCTCAGGTACGCCCGGTCCTTCTGCGGATCGAAACCTCCCCGTTCCCCTCCTTGCGCGGAGCAGCGAGCGTTCGCTGTTCAGGAGGGGGCTTGTGCGCGTCGTGTACCCGTCCGGATCAGGGAGATCGCCACGCCGTCCCTGCGGGACCGGCACGCGATGACGGTGCAGCGGACCTTACTGCCGCACCACACGCAATGTGGCCGGCGCTTGTATGCCTGGGCCCACCAGCACGCTGTACATCCCGCGGGGCAGATCAGCCTCCACAGCGGTGCGGCCTGTGGCCGTGGGGACGCTGAGCACACGGCGGCCCAGGGCATCCAGCAGGACCAGTTCCCCACCGGCTGCCGTGCCCTCCACGGTGAATCCGCGGGTGAAGGGGGAGGGGTAGGCATACACCGCCGGGGCGGGTGTGGCTGCGGGAAGGCCGGTGGCCACATCGTTGGTGAAGCGCAGCAGGAACAGGTCGTACCCGTTGCCCGCGCTGGTGTGGCCGCCGACCACGATGCGGCCGTCGCTCTGCAGACCGATGGCCTGGCCATCGCCACCGAACCCATTGAACTGGTGGGTGGCCACACCGCCCGCTCCGAACGTACCGTCCAGTGCACCGGTGCTGGTGTAGCGCCCCAGGAAGAAATAGCCGGAGGTGCCGTCGAAGTACGAGCCGGTGACGAGCACCTTGTCCCAGGGGTCCAGCAGCGCGGCGTACACGCGGGTGAGGCTGCTGCCGAACTCCACATCCACCCGGCCCGCGGTGCCGAAGCCGGGGTCGGGTACGCCATTGGGCTGCACGCCCATGAGCACACCTTGGAAGCCGGCCCCGCCCGCCAGCACATAGCGCCCATCCGGCAGGCGCACGATGGCGTTGCCGACGTCGTTGCCCGTGGTGGGGGCGTAGACGAACTCGTCGTTGTTGCCCAGGTGGCTGCCGTTGCTGTTGAAGGTGGAGAAGCCCAGCTGCTGGTCGGGCGCGTTCTTGGAGGTGCCGCCCACCACGATGCTGTTGTCGGCCAGCACCACCATGCTGTTGCCCATGTCGGACTGGTCGTCCTGGAACAGGTCGGTGAAGGTGGCGGACGAGCCGCCCCCGAAGTTGGGGTCGATGCCTCCGGTGGCCGAGCTCTTCCACAGTGAGACGGCATCGTAGTTCGGTTGGGTGAGGGTGTAGTGTTCGTAGCCGCACACCAGGATGCTGCCATCGGGCAGGCAGCGCACATCCCGTCCATAACTGCCGCTGTTGTACACGCTGGTCCCTCGCGTCAGCACCCCGTCGCCGGAGAAGGATGGGTCCAGGGTGCCGTCCGGCAGCAGCCGCAGGATGAACATCTGCCATTCGCCGCCGGTCAGTTGGGTCTCACCCGCCACCACCACCTTGCCGTCCGCATCGATGTCCACACCGCGGAGGACGTCGAGGCCACCGGTGCCTGTCCAGATCACCACGCCGTTGGTGCCGAAGGTGCTGTCCACCTGGCCATCGGCGGTGAAGCGCATGATCATGGCGTCCTGGTACGCGCCGCCGCCCTGGGCCCCGATGATGCCGGCCACCACGATCTTGTCGTCCGGCTGGATCGCCAGGTCATACAGCAAGTCGAACGGCGAGCCGAGGGAGATGAGGGTTTGCCCCCCCGTACCGAAGCTCGTGTCCAGGGTGCCGGGTTGTGCATGGGCCAGGCCGCACAGCACGGCCGCAAGCAGGGAAAGCGATGTCCTCATGGGCTGAAGGTGATGAACAAAGGTGAGCAAAGGGGGGCGTTGAGCAACACGCATGCGACGCGGGGCGGGTCGCAACGACATCGACTCCTTCTTGCCTCTTGGTCCTGTCTCCTTCTTCCTTGCTCATAGTTCCTTCCTCCTTCCACACCCGGTTTCACGAGCCCGGCTCTGTGGGCGACGCGATCTCCTCACCCCACCACGTCATCGCGAGCCCGGCTCTGCGGGCGAAGCGATCTCCCCACCCCCCCACGTCATCGCGAGGCGGGCATTTGCCGCCGAAGCGATCTCCCCGGAAGGGATCAGATCACTGGCCAGGGAGATCGCCACGCCGGCCCTCCGGGACCGGCTCGCGATGACGGATAGGAAGGAGATCGCCACGCATCCCTTCGGGCTGCTCGCGATGAGGATCGGGAAGAAGATCGCGACAGCGCTCCTCCACTTTCAGCTTTCCACTTTCAGCTTTCCACTTTCAGCTTTCCTCTTTCAGCTTTCCTCTTTCAGCTTTCCTCTTTCCCCTTTCCGCTTTCCGCCTTCCGCGCTCACTCCACCACCACGCGCAACGCCCCGACCGCAGCGCCGTGCAGCAGGTAGGTGCCGGGAGGTAGCGTACGCAGGTCCAGTTCGGCCTCTGGTCCGGATGGGGCGAAGCGCAGGAGCGTGCGACCGGTGAGGTCGCGCAACTCCAGCGGTCCCAGCGGTCCGCCGCTGCGCAGGTGCACCAGGCCCGTGGTCGGGTTCGGGAACAGCTGCGTCGCGGTGGATGCGGCAGGTCCGCTGATGCCGGTGGGGGCGTTGAGGTCGAAGCCGATGTCCTGCCACGTGGTGACCACGCTCTGTCCGGTGGGTGAGCTGATGTCGTTCCAGTAGAGCTTGCGGCCGGCCAGGTTGGTGGAGAGGGTGCCGAAGCTGGTGTTGGCGCTACCGGTGAAGCTCAGGTCCACCACCAGGGTCAGCGCCGGATCGTAGGTGAACGGATCGTCGAGGTCGATCGGGAACCAGTCACCCGTGGTGCCGGGAGGGATGGTGAAGCTGGCGCGGATCAGCACGGTGTCCAGCCCGGTGAAGAAGGTGTTGCCGCCGGCGAAGGCCGTGGCGCTGGTCTGCGTGAGGCGCACCATGAAGCCGGTGAGCGTGTTGCCGGTGGTCTGACCGGTGGTGCCGTAGCGGTAGTAGAGCCGCGTGATCGGCCCGGCCGTGGCGTTGGTGAGGTCGCTGGGCAGATAGAGGCATTGGCTGTGGCTCGCCGTGCTCAGGTTGCCGAGCAGGAAGGTGCTGTTGCTCGATCCGCAGCATTTCTGCACGTCCTGCGCACAGAGGGCCGGGACGATGAGCAGCCAGAGGATGGAGAGGAAGGAGCGCATGGGTGTGGCTTGGACGGAACAAGGTAGCCATGCCGCCCTTCACAGCCATCGTGGAGACGATGCGATGACAGGTGGAGCAGAAGATCGCCACAGCGCTCCTCCGCTTCCTCTTTCCTCTTTCAGCTTTCCTCTTTCCGCGCTCACTCCACCACCACCCGCAACGCCCCGGCCGTGGCGCCCTGCAGCAGGTAGGTGCCGGCGGCCAGGTGCGCGGTGGGCAGCACGGTGCGGTCGCTGGTCACGGTGAGCGCGGGAGCGGCCACGCGGCCGTCCAGCGTGTACAGGCGCAGCACCGTGCCGGGCGTGGCGCCGGTGAGCACCACGGGTTCGCCGCGGCGCGCGGGCACCGGCGCAAGCTGCATCATGGAGGACGATGCGTCCGCGAGGCCCGTGCAGATCTCGATCGTGATGGTGGTGCTGTCGCTCACCGTGCAGCTGCCCTGCGTGGCGGTGACGCTGAAGGTGGTGGTCTCCGTGATGCTGATGGGCAGGGTGGGGCCGCTGCTGTTGCCGGGCTGCCACAGGAAGGTGCATCCGGGGCAGGGCCCGGGATCCAGGATCGTGGTGAGGCTGTCGCACACCGTTTCGCTGGGCGGCAGATCGGCAGTGGCGGTGCCGGCGGAAAGCTGCACCGCGAAGGGCGCGCTGGTGCCGCAGGCGCTGGCGGCGGACACGCCGATGACGGCGGGTCCGGCGTTGTCCGCCAGCAGATGCACCGTGTCGTTGTCCTGGCCGGCGGCGATGCTCCAGGTGCCGGGGTCCCAGGTATAGCTGCTCGCATCACCGAAGGCATCCACGGCCAGGGTCACCGTGTCGCCCACGCACCAGCTGGTGCTCACCACGCTGATGCCGAAGGGGTCGAAGGGGGCGCCATCGCACCAGCCGTACAGCGCCACCACGCCATCGTCGTTGCCCGAGGGCAGGTTCAGCACGCCGGGGCCGGGGTCGAAGTCCACCGCATAGTTCTGGTTGAAGGAGCCCACGGCGAAGGTGCCGCCGCGCAGGTCGAAGCCCCGGGCGATGGGGTAGGTGCAGTCGGTGCCGCTGTACAGCGAGAGGTTGAAGTCCACCAGGCCGCTCACGTTCATCTTGAAGAAGCGGTAGTAGTTGGCCGTGCAGTTGTTGCTGTAGCTGCCGATGGCGCCGCCCTGCCCATCGGGCACGATGTCGCCCAGGCGCAGGTTGCCGGTGCTGATCAGGCTGGTCTGGTAGATCTCGTTGAGGGTCTGACCGCTGCGGTTGAACTTCAGGGCCCAGAAACCGGCACCGGAGCTGGCGCGGGCCATCAGGTAGGCGTTGTCGGCCTCGTCCACCGCCAGGCGCTGGTCGCCGAAGCCCAGGCCGCCCCCGGCCACGAAGGCGAAGCTGCTGTCGTAGCGCAGCAGGTTCTGCGTTTCGGTGTACACGTTGAACACGCCGGGGCCGGGGTCCACGTCGATCTGGCTGCTCAGCGGGCCGCCGTTGTCCAGCGTCTGCACCACATAGAAGCCGCTGCCGTCGTGCAGGGCGGCGATGTCGCGGCTGTTGCTGAAGCCGGCGTTCCAGGCGCGCACGTCCGCCCAGTGCAGGCTGCCGTCCGCACGGTAGCGCGCGATGAAGGAGCCGGTGGAGAAGCCGGGCACGGTGATGGTGGTGACACCGGGTCCGGGGTCCATGTCGTAGGTGCCCTGGCCCAGGTCGCCGGTGATGTACAGGTTGCCCGCGTCATCGCAGCTGATGCCGCCGTAGTCCTCGCTGAGGTCGGTGGTGTTCTCCACGCTGAAGCCCCAGAGGAACTGGCCGCTGCTGCTGTACTTGGCGTACACCTTGCCGGGGTTCACCAGGGTGGTGAAGGGGCCGGGGTCCAGGTCCAGCTGGCCGGTGCTGAAACCCACGTAGATGTAGACGTGGTCGCTGGCGTCCACGTCCATGTCGATGGAGTAGAGCGTGGGCGCGCTGAGGGTCTTGGTCCACAGGATGTTGCCGGTGCTGCTGTACCGCTGGAGCTGCACGCCGTTGCCGCCTTCGCCCAGGGCGAACACATCGCCGTTGGCGGCGAACTTCACACGCCGGATGGCGCTCACGCTGGGTGTGGCCCAGGCCAGGTCGAACTGTTGGGCCGTGGCGGCGCCGAGGGCGAGGAGGGCGGCGAAGAGGAACGGTGTACGCATGCGGTTCGGTGTTGAAGGGCGCGAAGGTAGGCGAGGGGCCGGAGCATGGGCAGCCCACGCGCTCCCGCGCTACAGCATCCGGGATGGCGAGGTCGCCTAACCCGCCTTCGCCGCGCCGCGGCCCAGCATGAAGCCCACTGCACCGCCCACTCCGGCGGTCCACACCGTGTTCGCCGCCACGTCCACCACCACGGCCATGGGCCCGTCGAACAGGTTCATCATGGCCATGAAGGACAGGTCCACGCTCAGGTAGAAGAGGAAGCCCACGATGGCCCCGGTGACCAGGCCGCCGGCGAGGCTGTTGACGCCCATGCGCCCGAAGGCCCAGGACAGCAGCAGCGCCAGGGTCAGGTTGCTCAGGAACATCAGCGCCAGGTTCATCTCCTCCTCGGTCTTCATCAACCCGGGATAGCTCAGCATGTGAGCTTCCATGTAGCTCATCAGCAGCATGCCGAAGATGAGCCAGCCCAGCAGGAAAGCGACGACTCCGCCCACCAGGGCGGCCAACAGGGTACGCGTGTCCATGGTCATCGGGTGTTGGTGTAGTTCGAAGGTATCGATCTCGCTCAACTTCCTTGCTTCACCGTCATCTTTCCGCTTTTCTCTTTCCGCTCTCTTCTTTCAGCTTTCAGCTTTCAGCTTTCCTCTTTCAGCTTTCCTCTTTCACCTTTCCGCAAGCCTCACCTTTGTCCCATGGCCCTCACGCGGCGCACCTATCCCGTTACGGGCATGACCTGCGCGAGCTGTGTGCTGAGCGTGGAGAAGGCGCTGCGGGCGGAACCCGGTGTGCAGGAGGTGAACGTCAACCTCGCCACGCACACGGCCCAGGTGAGCTGGCCGGGAACGGCGGTGGATGTGGAGGGCCTGCGGGCGGCGGTGCGTCGGGCGGGTTACGACCTGGTGGTGACGGATGAAGGGGACGCCCTGGAGGAGGCCGGGCGCGTGCGGCAGCAGGAGCTCGGCGCGCTGCGGCGGCGCCTGTGGGCGGCCCTCGCGTTCACCGTTCCGCTCGTGGTGGTGGGCATGGCCTTCATGCACGCGCCGTGGAGCCCCTGGGCGCAATGGGCCCTGGCCACGCCCGTGGTGCTTTGGACCGGCCGATCGTTCTTCCTCAACGCCTGGAAGCAGGCACGGCACCGCAGTGCGAACATGGACACGCTCGTGGCGCTCAGCACCGGGGTGTCCTACGTGTTCAGTGCCTTCACCACCGCCAACCCCGGGTTCTGGACCGCACGCGGCGTGATGCCGCATGTGTACTTCGAGGCGGCGGCCGTGGTCATCACCTTCATCCTGCTCGGCAGGTTCCTGGAGGAGCGCGCGAAGGCCGGCACCAGCGGTGCCATCATGAAGCTGATGGGCCTTCGGCCCGACACGGTGCTGCGCGAAGCGGCCGATGGCTCCACGTGCGAGGTGCCGATCGCGGAGGTGGACGTGGACGATGTCCTGGTGGTCCGGCCGGGCGAGCGCATCGCGGTGGACGGCGAGGTGATCGACGGCGAGAGCTACGTGGACGAGAGCATGTTGAGCGGTGAGCCCGTGCCGGTGGCGAAAATGCGCGGTGCGACGCTGCTGGCCGGCACCATCAACCAGAAGGGCAGCCTGCGCATGCGCGCCGGAAAGGTGGGCGCGGCCACCCTGCTGGCGAACATCGTGCGCGCCGTGCAGCAGGCGCAGGGCAGCAAGGCGCCGGTGCAACGGCTGGTGGACAAGGTGGCGGCCGTGTTCGTGCCGGTGGTGATCGGCATCGCGGTGCTGAGCGCGGTCGTCTGGTGGGTGTTCGGTGGTGAGCACGCCTTCACGCAGGGCCTGCTGGCGCTGGTCACCGTGCTGGTGATCGCCTGCCCCTGCGCGCTGGGCCTCGCCACGCCCACGGCCATCATGGCGGGCATGGGCAGGGGCGCCGAACACGGCATCCTCATCAAGGACGCCGAGAGCCTGGAGCGCGCCCGCAGCATCACCGCCATCGTGCTGGACAAGACCGGCACCATCACCGAAGGCAGGCCGGAAGTGGTGGAGGCGAGGGGACTGGAGGATACGGAAGCGGCCACCGCGTTGCAGATGATCGGATCGCGGTCCAAACACCCATTGGCCGAGGCTGTGTTACGCCATATCAATTCCGCACTGGCAGCGTCGACCCTCCGGGTCGACCGCACCAGTGCGGCCGTGGCACAATTCGAGGACCACACCGGCAAGGGCGTGAAGGCCACGGTATCAGGCACCACCTGGCTGATGGGCAACCGCCGCCTGCTGGAGGAGAACGGCGTGGCCGTCACCGCGGAGTGGCGTGAGCATGAAAAACGCTGGCAGGAAGCGGCGCATACGGTGGTGTGGCTGGCCGATGGTGCGCAGGTGCGGGCCGCGCTGGCCATCACCGACCGCATCAAGCCTTCGGCCGCCGAGGCCATCGCACGGCTGAAGCGCAGCGGCATCACCGTGTACATGCAGACCGGCGATGCGCGGCGCACCGCGCAGGCTGTGGCCCAGGTGGTGGGCATCGAGAGCTTCCGCAGCGAGGTGCTTCCCAGGGACAAGGGCGCCTTCGTGGACGGGTTGCGGCAGCAGGGCCATGTGGTGGCCATGGTGGGCGATGGCATCAACGACAGCGAGGCGCTCGCCAAGGCCGATGTGAGCATCGCCATGGGCCAGGGCAGCGACATCGCCATGGACGTGGCGCGCATCACGCTCATCAGCACCGACCTGCTGGCCATCCCGCGCGCCATCCAGCTCTCCCGCCGCACGGTGTCGGTCATTCACCAGAACCTCTTCTGGGCCTTCATCTACAACATCCTCGGCATTCCCGTCGCTGCGGGCGTGCTGATCCCGATCAACGGGTTCCACCTCGATCCCATGCTCGCCGGGGCCGCCATGGCGCTCAGCAGCGTGAGCGTGGTGATGAACAGCTTGCGCCTTCGGGCGGTGCGGTTGGACGCTTAGGACCAGCGTCGCGCGTACTCCCCATCAGGGTCGTACAGCCCCGCCTGCCGTTCGGGGTCGAAGCGGCGCCCTTCCCGCGGGTCGTTGCCCACACCGGCCACGTACTGCCAGTTGCCCCAGTTGCTGCACGCGTCGTGGTCGATGAGCATGCGCTCGAACCACCAGGCACCCATCCGCCAGTCGAGCCCAAGATCATGCACCAGGTAGCTGGCCACGTTCTGCCGGCCGCGGTTGCTCATCCAGCCGGTGGCGGCGAGTTCGCGCATGTTGGCATCGATGAAGGGCTGGCCCGTGCGGCCTTCACGCCACGACTGGAAGCGTCGTTCGTCATGGTCGCCCTGGATCGGCCTGTGTGCGATGCCGGCGCGCTTGAACAGGTCAGCACCGTGCTTGGCCGCGGTGAACTGGAAGAAGTCGCGCCATAGCAGTTCGAACACGAGCCAGTAGGTGCTTTCGTTGGCACCGTGCTCCGCCTCGTAGCGCTTCACTTCCTGGTGGATCTCGCGTGCGGATAAGGCACCCGACGCCATCCAAGGGCTGAATTTGCTGCTGTGGTCAGCGCCCAACAGTCCGTTCCTGGTCTCCTTGTAGCTGGAAAGTGCACGGGTGTCCCACAGGTAGTGCTTCAGGCGAGAAAGTCCGGCGGTACGCCCACCCTGGAACGCCAAGGCCCCGCGCGGATCGTTCGGGTAGGGCACGTATGGCAGGTCTTCCCGCGAGGGGAGCCGTTCTCCCCAGTATGCGGGTGAAGTGATCCTCTCGGGTTCGGGTAACACCTCCCTTACCGGGCTGGCCTTTTCGACCTGGGTGCGGAACGCGGTGAACACGTGGGGGAGCCGGTCCATCGTGAAGGGCAGGTCGCCGGGCAGCAGGAGGGTGTTGGGCGCATGCAGCCGAAGGTCCAGTTCGGCGGCCACGGCGCGTTCCTGTTGCTGTTCCTCCCAGCCGTAAAGGCGCTGTGCATGGACCACATCGGCTTTCCACAAGGTGGCCATCTGGCGTAGCGACGTTGCCGGATCGCCCACACGCACGCTAAGCGCGCTGCCTTTGGAACGGAGCGCCGCGGCAAGATCAGCGATCCCTTCATGGATGAACCGGCGCCGGAAGCTTCCCGACCGCTCGAAGCCGAAGGGCGAGGCCTCGTGCTGCCGGGGATCGATGACGAGCACGGGCAGCACCTCCTCGTGCGCGGCCAGCGCAGCGGTGAGCGCCGGGTTGTCCGCCAGGCGCAGGTCGTTCCGGAACCAGAGGATGGCGCGGCTCATAGTTCCTCGATGTGCGTCAACAGGTCATCGCCCTTGTCCAGAAGCGCTTGGCGTGTCGCGGCGGGCATCTTGTCCCAGGTGCGGTAGGGCATACCCAGGCGCACCATCATGCCGGGCCGTGCCTCCTCACTCAGGAAGCGCTCGCGGTTGCGCGCCAGGAAGTGCCAGTACAGCGCGTTGAAGGGGCAGGCGCGCGGACCGGTGCGGTCGTTCACCCGGTAATGGCAGGAGCCGCAGGAGTGGCCCATCTTGTTCAGGTAGGCCCCGCTGCTCACATAGGGCTTGGTGCCCACGATGCCCCCGTCGGCGAACTGGCTCATGCCGCGCGTGTTGGTGATCTCCACCCACTCGATGGCGTCGATGTAGATGCCAAGGTACCAGCGGTCCACCTCGTCCGGGTGCACACCGGCCAGCAGCGCGAAGTTGCCGGTGACCATCAGGCGCTGGATGTGGTGCGCATAGGCGTTGGTGAGGCTGCCGGTGATGGCCTCGCGCAGGCAGGCCATGCGCGTGCGGCCGGTCCAGAACCATGGGGGCAGTGCGCGGTCGTGCCCGAAGAAGTTGCGTTCGGCATAGCGCGGCATCTGCGCCCAGTACACGCCACGCATGTATTCGCGCCAGCCGATGATCTGCCGCACGAAGCCTTCCACCTGCGCCAGGGTGATGCGCTGCGGATCGGCGAAGTGGGCTTCTTCCGCGGCCCGGCACACCTCCAGGGGCGAGAGCAGCTTCACGTTGAGGCTGAAGCTGAGGCGTGCGTGGTACATCGCCCAATGGTGCGGGCTCATCGCATCCTGGTAGGTGCCGAACCGGGGCAGCAGGTGGGCGATGAAGTAGCGGAGCAGCGCGAGGCTTTCCGCACGGTCCAACGGCCAGGGGAAGTGCGCGGCATCCACCGTGCCGATGGTGTGCACGCCCGCCGATCGCACCATCGCTTCGAGTTCCCGCAGGTCGTGATCGAAGAGCAGAGGCGGGGGCGGCACATGGTCCTTGGGTGGCCGCTGGCGGTTGTCATGGTCGAAGTTCCAGCGGCCTCCGCGCGGTGCGCCGCCCTCCATCAGCAGTCCGGTGCGTTCACGCATCAGGCGGTAGAAGCGCTCCATCAGGTACTGCTTCTTCCCCGTGAACAGGGCCGCCAGCTCGTGCCGTTCCGTCAGGTAGTGGTGCGTGTCGACCACCTGAACGTGAACACCGCAGGTCGAGGCGAAGCGCTTCAGTTGTTCGTCCAGGCGGTGCTCATCGGGCAGCAGGTAGCCCAGCTCGCTGGCGCCGCAGTGCGCGATGATCGCCTGCAGGTTGAGGCCGATGTCGTGCCGGTTCGCGGGATCGTCCAGCGTGAGGTAGTGGACGCGATGCCCTTGGGTCCGCAGGTGCGCGGCGAAGCGCCGCATGGCCCCGAAGAAGCCCAGCACTTTCTGGATGTGGTGCCAGGCGTAGTCCGTTTCCTGGCGCACCTCCATGAGCACGTAAAGTACATCGGGGTCCACGCGCTGCCACCACGGGTGGTCGTGCACCAGCTGGTCGCCCAGCACCAGCCGCACTACGCGGGCCTTGTTCGGTTCCGTTGGTGCCGGCATCGGTCGCTGCAGTGGTTCACCTCCTCCCACACCTTCTCCCATTTCTTTCTCCATTGGAAGGGCAGCCCGCAGGTGGCGCAGGTCTTCGTGGGGCGTTCGCTGGGCGGGCGGTGGCGCGGCATGGTTCAGGCGAGGATGAGGCCCTCGTCCGGTTGTCCGAAGTGGAGCGCTTCGCCGCGGCGGTGGCGGTGACCGATCACCCAGCAGAGCCAGGCATCGGCCTCGTGCCGGTCGTGCGGCTCGGGGGGTGGCAGCATGCACATGCCGGCCATCAGGCGCAGCTTGTGGCGGGGGATGGCGCGGCCGGACCGGATGTGGAGGAACTCCCAGGAATGGCGGACGAGGGCGGCGGGATAGGCCTCGTGCACGGCGATGCCCGATGTGCGCCATTGGCCGGCCAGCCGGATGGCGCGCGCGGTGAGCCCGCCGAGGAACATGGGGCTCATGCCGCCCGCCTGCCGGTCCGCGTGGCGGAAGAAGTGGTCGTCGCCGCGACCGAAGTAGGCGCCGGGCAGGCTGAGGGGGGCATCGATGTACACCGCGGCCGGCGTCAGTTCCGCCACGCGCCGCTGCAGCCAGGCATCGCCATCATCACCGCGCGGCGTGCGCTCGAAGCGGAACAGGCCGCGTTCGCGCAGGCAGATCACGGTGTTGCCGGCGGTGCGCGCTCCGAAGTCGATGCCGATGTGCGGCCTGTCGTCCTCCGTCCCCATGGTTCAGATCGCGCTGAGGCCGCCATCCACACCGATCACCTGACCGGTGATCCAACGCGCCTGGTCGCTCAACAGGAAGGCGGCCATGGACGCCAGCTCCGCGGCTTCGCCCACGCGCTTGAGGGGATGGCGTTCGGCGCCGGCGGCTTCGCGTTCCGGCGTGCTCAGCAGCTTCTCTGCGAGCGGCGTACGCGTCAGGCTCGGCGCGATGCAGTTGACGCGCACGAGCGGCGCCAGCTCGGCGGCCAGCGAGCGGGCCATGCCCTCCACGGCGCCTTTGGCGGCGGCGACGCTGGTGTGGAACGGCATTCCACGGCCCACCGCCACGGTGCTGAAGAGCACGATGCCGCTGCCGGGGACCTTCTTCAGCCGGTCCGCACAGGCCTGGATGGTGTGGAAGGCGCCCACCACGTTCAGCTCGAAGGCGGCGCGCAGGTCGTCGGCCTTGGTGGAGCGCAGCGGCTTCAGGTCAATGCTGCCGGGGGCATACACCAGACCGGAGAGCTCAGCCGGCAGTGGGTCCACGGGGAACGGACCGGCGGTGGCATCGAAGGGGATGTGCGGCACGCCAAGGCCCGGGTCGCGGCGACCGGCGGTGATCACCGCAAGGCCCTGGGCGATGAGCTGTTGTGCGGTGGCGTGACCGATGCCGCTGGAAGCACCGACGACCAGGATGGGGGCTTGGGACATTGCCCCAGGAACAGCGTGCTGCGCCGCGTTGTTCGCGGTCAGAGGCTGAGCAGCTCCTTGAAGCGGGTGGCCTGCCGTCGGCTCACTTCAATGCTCTCGCCGGGCGCGCCGCTCTTGTCCGCCGGCTTCAGCTTCACCATCAGCCCGCCGTTGAACCAGGGCTCGATCTTGTCCACCCAGCGCAGGTTGATGATGTGCTTGCGGCTGGCGCGGAAGAAGGTGAGCGGGTCGAGCTTCTCCTCCAGCTTGTTGAGGCTGCGCAGCACCAGCGGCTTCTGGTCGGCGAAGCGCACGCGCACGTAGTTGCCCTCGCTCTCGAACACGCGCACGTCCTTCAGGGTCACGAACCAGCATTTCTCGCCGTCCTTCAGGAAGATCTGGTCGTTCTCCCGCAGGATCTCACGCTGCGGCACGTCCTCGCCCGACGGTTGAGGCACCTTGGCCAGGGCCGCGTCCAGGCGCTCGGGGTCGATCGGTTTCAGCACATAGTCCAGCGCGTTCACCTGGAAGGCGCGGATGGCGTGCTCGTCGTAGGCCGTCACGAAGATCACGTGCGGCGGCCGGTCCAGGGCGCTCAGCAGCTCGAAGCCATCGCGTCCCGGCATGTTGATGTCCAGGAAGATGAGGTCGGGGTGTTTCTCGGCGATCAGGGCCTCGGCCTCGTCGGCGTTGGCCGCTTCGCCCACCACCTCCACCTCCTCGTGCTTCTCCAGCAGCGAGATCAGCTCCTTGCGGGCCAGGCGTTCGTCATCGATGATCAGCGTCTTCATGGTCGTTCGGTGTTCGTGTTCGTCAAGCGATCAGCCGGCCATCTGCTGCCGGCCTCCAGCCTCCGGCTGCCGGCCTCCGGCTTGCGGCATTCAGCGTTGGTGCGGTTCTCCATGTTCCCGTGTCCCATGGTTCAGGTCTCCTCGCCCAGCACCGGGGCTTCCGCGCGCGGGATCAGCACATCGGTCACCACCATGCCATCGGCGTTGCTGATGTGCAGGTTGGCCTTGCGGCCGTAGATGAGGTCCAGGCGGCGCTGGGTGTTGCGCAGACCGATGCCGCTGCCGTTGATGCGGCCGGGCTCGTAGTGGCCGGTGTTGCGCACGGTGAGGTGCAGCCCGTCGTCACCCTGGCGCGCTGCGATGTGGATGTCGCCGCCCTGGGTGAGCTTGGCGATGCCGTGCCGCACGGCGTTCTCCACCAGCGTCTGCAGCAGCATGGGCGGAACGGGCTCCCGCTCCAGGCCCTGTGGTACCTCGAACTGCACACGCAGCCGCTCCTCGAAGCGCATGGCCTCCAGCGCGAGGTAGGCCTTCACGATGTCCACCTCCTCACCGAGCGGCACGGTGGTGCGTTTCACGGTGCTCATGGCGTTGCGCAGGATGGCGCTGAGCTGGGTGATGGCGCGCTTGGCCTGCGCGGGGTCCTCATCGATCAGTGCGCGGATGCCGTTCAGCGCGTTGAACATGAAGTGCGGGTTGAGCTGGCTGCGCAGGTTGTTGAGCTGGTTCTCGCGGTCGGCCGTCTGCAGGCGCAGGTTGCGGATCTCCTCCAGCCGGTTGCGGGCGAAGTAGTGATAGGCGAGATAGGCGAGCGACCACATCACCAGCAGCACCACCCAGTTGATGAGCTGGCCGAAGAATCGGGCGGCGTCACTGCTGAACAGCGAGCCGTAATCGGGCAGCAGCACACCCACCAGGATGCCCTCGATCACCGTGGCCGTGAGCCCCAGCAGCAGCCCGGCCAGGGCCAGGCGCGGGATCAACAGGCCCAGCGGCCGTTCCAGCCAGTGGTTGCGCACCATCACCTCGCGCAGGGCGTGGCTGCTGCCGATGCCCAGGGCGAACACCAGCACCATGATCACGTAGAGCCCCGGGTCGAGCGTGCCCTTCACATAGTTCCACAGGACGAAGAGCCCCACATAGCCGCCCCACGCGACGAGCTGGGTGGCCCAATAGAGCAGATAGCGACGCTGCGGGGACATGCGGACCACGAATGTACCGGGACGACGCAGGATGTCCGGGGGCATTCCATGAGCGGCGGACGGCCGGGTTGGAAGGGCGGTACCTTCGGGCCCCGCGATGAACTTCCTGGGCCACCTGTACCTGAGCGGCGACGATCCGCTGGTGATCACGGGCAACTTCATGGCCGACGCCATCAAGGGCTCCGACCTGAGCCGTTTCCCGGCGGGCCTTCAGCGCGGCATCCGCCTCCATCGCGCCATCGATCACTACATCGATCAGCATCCACTGGCCCGGGCCGGACGTGATCGTGCCCGCGCGCATGCGGGCCGCTATGCGCCGGTGGTGCTGGACCTGTTCTACGACCATCTGTTGGCGGCCCATTGGAACGCCCTGCACCCCGAGCCGCTGGAGGACTTCACCGCACGGATGTACGGGGTGCTCCAGGCGAACGCGACCTGGATGGAGGGTCGGCCGGCGCGCATGCTGCCCCCCATGATGGCCGGCGACTGGCTGGGCGCCTATGCGCAGCGCGAAGGACTGGCCGGTGCCCTGCGGGGCATGGCCCGCCGCGCCCCGGAAGGGGAGGTGATGGCGGGTGCCGAAGCCGTGCTTTGGGCGCACTACGAGGCCTACCGCGCGGAGTTCATCGCCTTCCTCACGGACATCCAGCGCGACACACGGACGCTTCGATGACGCGCGCACAACGCATCGCCCTTCTCGGTCTTGCCGCCATCGGGCTCCTGGGGCTGCTCCTGTGGCTTCGCACGGAGGTCGCCCTTCCGCATCAGGCGCGCGAGCCATGGTCCGAACCGCTGGTGGACCGCGACCTGGCGGCGATCGCAGCGGACACGCTGCGGGTGCTCGTGGTGGAGCATCCGCTCACCTACGAGCGCTTCCCCGGTGACGAACGCGGAACGGAGTTCGAGCTGCTGGAGCGCTTCGCGGGGCAACATGAGCTCGCGCTCAAGGCGCTGGTGGTGCCGGGGGACAGCCTGCTCCCGTTGTTGCAGCGTGGCGTGGGCGACGTGGTGGCCGCGCAGGTGCACCGCGGGCGCTTCGGCGACGCGGTGGCCTGCACCGTGCCCTGGTGGCACGTGACACCCGTGCTGGTGCGGCTGCGTCCCGACCGGGCCGCGGAGGTGGCGGCGGACGTCGTGGATACCGTGCATGTGCAGGCGGGAGGGCCGTGGGCGATGGACAGCGCGCGGGTGCCGGTGCGTCGGGCCGATGGGCGGACGGGTGCCGCGCTCATCGAAGCGGTGGCCGTGGGCAAGCTGCCCGCCGTGCTCGTGAGCGACCTCGAGGCCCGCCATCATGCCGAGCACCTTCCGCAGCTCACCTTCGAGCCGGTGGACGCCGCGCCCGTGGACGTGGTGCTGGCGGTGCGCCGCAACGCCGTGCGGCTGCGCGAGGCCCTGGACAACTGGCTGAGCATGCCCGCCGAGCAGGAGGCGCGGGCCCTCATCGTGGCGGCCTACGGGGATCGCCTGCCGCGCCGCGGACCCTTGGGCGCCACGCGCGGACGGCCCTTGGCCGGTGATTCGCTCTCGCCCTATGATGCCCTCTTCCAGGAGAAGGCCGACCTGATGCACTGGGACTGGGAGCTGCTGGCCGCCATCGCCTTCAAGGAGTCGCGCTTCGACACCGCCGCGCTCAGCGTGAAGGGCGCGCAGGGCCTCATGCAGATGATGCCCGCCACGGCCGAACGCCTGGGCGTGGACAGCATGCAGCTGGTGGAGGGCCAGGTGCATGCGGCGGCCATCTACCTGGCCATGCTGGACAGCCTGTGGCGGCGCTCCATCCCCGAGGCGGACGAGCGCCTGCACTTCGTGCTGGCCGCCTACAACGCCGGGCCGGGCCATGTGCGCGATGCACAGCGGCTTGCGCAGGAACTGGGCCTGGACCGCCACCGGTGGACCGGGCATGTGGAGCGGGCCATCACCCTGCTGGCCTTCCCGGCCTACTACCGGCGTCCGGGCATCACCGCCGGCCGGTGCAAGGGAGCCCAGACCTTCCTTTATGTGCGGGAGGTGCTCGGCCTGCACCGCCGGTTCAGGTCGGCCGGAGCGCGAGGCGGCTCCCGCTAACTTGCGGGGCCATGACCCACGCTGACCGCCCTCTCGGCATCCTTCGCCTTGTCGCGCGCCTCACCGCCACGTTCGCCCTCCTGATGCCCCTCACCACCGCGGCACAGCAGGGGCTTCCCCACGCGCTCGACCCGTCGGAGGTGCCGCTGATCCGGGCCTATCGCGACAGCCGTGCCCAGGATGCGCGGGGCACCACCACACCGCCCCCCTTCGCACCACGCACCATGGCCGAGTGGGAGGAGGTGCAGACGCTCTGCGTGGCCTGGGTGTCCTTTCCCAGCATCCTCAAGCAGATCGTCCGCCATGCCAGGGCCGAGTGCCAGGTGCTCATCCTGTGCGGCAACCCCGGCACCACCAACTCCCAGACCAACATCACCAGCTACCTGCTGGCGAACAACGCGGGCGGCGCCCCTCTGGCGGACCTCACCAACATCAGTTTCCTCAACACGCCCTACAACAGCATCTGGATGCGCGACTACGGTCCGGAGTGCATCTACCAGAACGAGGTGGATTCGCTGTTCCTGCTGGACTGGATCTACAACCGACCACGTCCGGCGGACGATGCCACGCCCGATGCCATCGGGGCCTTCAAGAACATCGCCGTGTACAGCACCACCACGGCGCCCAACGACCTGGTGCACACCGGCGGCAACTTCATGAGCGACGGCTTCGGCACGGGCTTCTCCAGCAACCTGGTGGTCGACGAGAACGGTCCGTCCGGCGTGTACAACCAGACCGACAAGACACCCGCGCAGGTGGACGCCCTGATGACGACCTGGATGGGGATCCAGCCGGGGCGCTATGTGCGGATGACCCAGCTGCCGTTCGATGGCATCAACCACATCGACATGCACATGAAGCTGCTGGACGAACGCACGCTGCTGATCGGCCAGTTCCCGAACGGTGTCAGCGACGGCCCCCAGATCGAGGCGAACATCCAGTTCATCCAGCAGAACTACAGCAGTGTGTTCGGCACGCCGTACCGCATCATCCGGGTGCCGATGCCGCCGAGCACCGGGGGCAGCTATCCGCCGAACAGCAGCTACCGCACCTACACGAACAGCATCTTCATCAACCGCACCATCCTGGTGCCCACCTATCGGGAACAGTACGATACCACAGCGCTGCGCATCTACCGCGAGGCCCTTCCCGGCTACACGGTGGTGCCGATCGATTGCGACGACGCGAGCGGCAACATCATCGCACAGAGCGGTGCGTTGCACTGCATCACCAAGGCCATCGGGGTCGCCAAGCCGCTGCTGATCCGCCATGAGCCGCTGGCGGACCGCACGGACGATGGGAACGGCTACCCGGTGGAGGCGTACATCCGGCACCAGAGCGGCATCGCGAACGCCGAAGTGTACTGGACCACGGACACGACCCAAGGGTACACGGCGCTGGCGATGGGGCCCGCCGGAGGCAACACCTGGTCCGCCACCATCCCTGAACAGACCGGAGGAGGCACGGTGTACTACCACCTCCGCGCGGTGGCGAACAGCGGCAAGGTGCAGGTGCGGCCCATCACGGCGCCGCAGGGCTGGTGGCGCTTCACCATCACCCCGGCCCCCGGCTTCGCGCTGGCCGTGCGCGCCTATCTGGAAGGCGCGTTCGATGGCAACACGGGCCTGATGCGCGACGACCTTCGCACGCTGGGCCTGCTGCCGTTGACCGAGCCCTGCACCGCGGCCGGCTTCGTGCTGGTGAACAACAGCACACCGGCCACGACGGCCCCCGTGCTGGCCGTCACCGGCACCGACGCCATCGTGGACTGGGTGCTGGTGGAGCTGCGTGATGCGGCCACCCCGTCCACCGTGCTCCGCAGCCGCACCGCGCTCGTGCAGCGCGACGGTGACATCGTGTCCGTGGACGGCACCTCGCCGGTGAGCTTCGACCTGCCGGCCGGCAGCTACCATGTGGCCGTGCGACACAGGAATCACCTCGGCGTGATGACCGCCGCTCCGCTCGCGATGGGTGTGGGCACCACGGTGCTGGACCTCACGGCCGCCGCCACGCCCACCTGGGGCACCGAGGCGCGCAAGGCCATCGGCGGGGTTCGGGCCTTGTGGGCGGGCAACGTGCAACGCGACGACCGCCTCAAGTACGCCGGGAGCGCCAACGACCGCGATCCGGTCCTCACCGCGATCGGCGGCACGGTGCCCACCGCCACGGTGAACGGGCAGTACCGGCCCGAGGACATGAACATGGACGGCGTGGTGAAGTACGCCGGAGGCGGCAACGACCGCGATCCCATCCTGGTGAACATCGGGGGCACGGTGCCCACGGCCACGCGGATCGAACAACTTCCATAGAACAACTCACTGCCATGCGTTCCTTCCTCCTTCTTGCCGCAACCCTGATCGGCCATGCCGCCCTGGCCCAGAAGCCCGTGCAGGGCGATCACCTGCCCGGGCATGTGCTGGCCATGCTCGCTCCGGATGGAAGTGCCGATGTGGTGGTGCTTGAGGTGGCATCGACACTGGGCATCCCGCCGGGCGGTCTTGTGGCCCGGGAGGTGAGCGCGCCGATGCGCATCCACCTCTTCGAGAACCGGGGTGCGCCGATCGCGGACGAGGTGCTGCTGCGGGCCGTGCAGGAGCACCCCCATGTCGCCATCGCGCAGCCCGACCGGGTGATCGAGGAGCGGCTGGTGCCGGACGACACCCAGTACGCGCAACAATGGCACCATGCGGATCCGGAGGACAACGACATCGATTCGGACCTGGCGTGGAACATCACCACGGGAGGCACCACGCCCCTGGGGCACGACATCGTGGTGGCCATCATCGAGGGCTTCGACCGGACGCACCCCGACCTGAACGCGAACGCGTGGGTGAACATCCATGAGATCGACAACAACGGCGTCGACGATGACGGGAACGGCTACATCGATGACGTCAACGGCTGGAACCCTTCGGCGGGCAATGACAACACCCTCTTCAGCGGCAGCCATGGCACCAGCTGCGCGGGCATGACCGGTGCGCGCGGCAACAACGCGACGGGCGTGGCGGGCGCCAACTGGAACGTGAAGCTCATGCCCGTGCGGATCGGGAGCCTCACGGAAGCCAACGTGATCGCCAGCTACACCTATCCCCTGGTGCAGCGCCGGCGCTGGAACGCGAGCAACGGCACCCAGGGGGCCTTCGTGGTGGCCACCAGCAGCAGCTGGGGCATCGACAATGCCAATGCGGCGAACTATCCGCTGTGGTGCGCCTTCTACGATACGCTGGGTGCGGCGGGCGTGCTCAATGCCGGGGCCACCGCCAACAACAACGTGAACATCGACGCGGTGGGTGACATGCCCACGGCCTGCGGCAGCCCGTACATGATCAGCGTCACGGCCACCAACAGTTCCGATCAGCGCACCTTCAGCGGCTACGGCCTCACCACCATCGATGTGGGCGCACCGGGCTCCAGTGTGCGCACCACCGGCAGCAGCGGAGGGTACACCACCACCAGTGGAACGAGCTTCGCCACACCGCTCACCGCCGGGGTCATCGCGCTGTTGTACAGCGCACCATGCACCGCGCTGGCGCAGCTGACGCTGGACGATCCCCAGGCGGCGGCCGATGCCGTGCGCGCGGCGCTGTTCGCGGGCGTGGAGCAGGTGGGCAACCTGCCGGGGCAGACCGTCACCGGCGGGCGCATCAATGCGCACAACAGCCTGCAGCACGTGCTTGCCCAATGCGCCACCTATGCGCCCGGTGCGCTGGTGGGTGGAAGCGTGTTCCTGGAGGGCGCGTACGACAGCGGTTCGGGCCTGATGCGCGACGACCTTCGCGCGCAGGGCCTGCTGCCGTTGACCGAGCCCTACACCGCGGCCGGCTTCGTGATGGTGAACAACAGCACACCGTCCACGACGGCCCCCGTGCTGGCCGTCACCGGCACCGACGCCATCGTCGACTGGGTGCTTGTGGAACTGCGGGCGTCCGGTGATCCCACGCAAGTGCTCGGTTCGCGTACGGCGCTCCTGCAGCGTGATGGCGACATCGTGTCCGTGGACGGCACCTCACCCGTGAGCTTCGACCTTCCGGCCGGCAGCTACCATGTGGCGGTGCGTCATCGCAACCACCTCGGCATGATGACCGCCGCTCCGCTCGCCCTGGGCGGTGGCGTTGCCGTGGTGGACATGACGGACCCGGCCACGCCCACCTGGGGGACCGATGCCGGCAAGGAGACGGGCGGCGTGCGCCTGCTCTGGGCGGGCAACGTGCTTCCGGACGACCGGCTGAAGTATGCCGGCGGTTCCAACGACCGCGACCCCATCCTGGTGCGCATCGGCGGCGCGGTGCCCACCGGTACGGCCACCGGCTATTTCTCCGAGGACGTGAACCTCAACGGCCAGGTGAAGTATGCCGGCAGTGCCAACGACCGCGATCCCGTCCTGGTCAACGTCGGGGGCGCGGTACCCACGGCCACGCGGGTGGAGCAGCTGCCCTGACCGTCGGCTTTCCAAGGCCTTCCGTCGCCCGGGTTGGTCCCCGCAGGCGTGCCCGTTCTACCTTGGCGCCGAACGAACCCCCATGCTGCGCCGCCTCATTCCCCTCCTCGTCCTGCTCGCCGCAGTGCCCGCCCTGCACGCCCAGGAACGGGCCCCCTTGCCCCACACCCTTGCTCCCCACGAGCACGCCCTGATCCGCGACTACAGGGACAGCCGCGCGGGCGATGCGCGGGGCATCACCACTCCGCCGCCCGGTCCGGTACGCACCATGGCCGAGTGGGAGGAGATCCAGAGCCTCGTGATCTGCTGGGCCCAATACGAAGGCATCCTGAAGCAGATCGTTCGCCACGCGAAGGAGGAGTGTGAGGTCATCATCGTGTGCGATGATGACGCCGACGTCACTGCCTACCTCAACAACGCGCAGTATGGCGGACCGCTGAACAACCTCAACAACGTCACCCTGCTGGAGGGTGCCTACAACAGCGTGTGGGCACGCGACTACTTCGCGGAGAGCATCTATCTGAACGAGGTGGACTCGCTGCTGCTGCTGGATTGGATCTACAACCGGCCACGGCCGTTGGACGATGCCATGCCCGACCTGGTGGGCGGCTTCAAGAACATCCCCGTGTACAGCACGAGCCAGGCGCCTAATGACCTGGTGCACACCGGGGGCAACTTCATGAGCGACGGTTTCGGCACGGCCTTCAGCAGCGAGCTTGTGCTGGAGGAGAACGGCCCCAACGGTCAGTTCAACCAGACCGTGAGGAACGAGGGGCAGGTGGATGCCCTGATGAACACCTGGATGGGCATTCAGCCCGGCCGGTACGTCAAGATGACCCCGTTGCCGTACGACAACATCAACCACATCGACATGCATATGAAGCTGCTCGATGAGGAGCACCTGCTGGTGGGCGAATTCCCACTGGGCCTCAGCGACGGCCCCCAGATCGAGACTAACCTGGACTACGTGACGTCCACCTTCAACAGCGTGTTCGGAACGCCGTACGAGGTGGTCCGCATCCCGATGCCGCCCAGCGCCGGGGGCAACTATCCGCCGAACGCCAGCTATCGCACCTACGCCAACAACGTCTTCGTGAACGGGACGGTGCTGGTGCCCACCTACCGGGCCGAGTACGACACCATCGGCCTGCGGATCCTGCGCGAGAACCTGCCCGGCTACAACGTGGTGGGCATCGACTGCGACGACCAGGGACTGAACATCATCAGCGCGAGCGGAGCGATCCACTGCATCACCAAGGGCATCGGCGTCAGCGATCCCCTGCTGATCCGCCACCAACGGCTGGATGACACCTATGATGCGGTGAACCCCTATCCGGTGGAAGCCTACATCCGCCATCGCACGGGCATCGCCTCCACACAGCTGTATTGGACGGTGGACACCGCTGCGGGCTTCGCCGCGCTGCCCATGGCCGATCAGGGCGGCAATGTGTGGGCCGGCGCCATCCCGGCGCAGCCTGCGGGCACCCGCATCTTCTACTACATCGAGGCCACCGCCAACAGCGGCAAGATGCAGGTGCGTCCGCTGGTGGCCCCCGAGGGCTGGTGGAGCTTCCGCGTGCTGGACGCCAACACGGCGGTGACGCCGGTGGACGCGCCGGCGTTCGCGTCGCTGTACCCAAACCCCGCCACCTCCATCGTGGTGGTGGGCGTGGAGTCCGGACGTTCGGAACGCGTGGAGCTCCGCCTGCTGGATGCCACGGGCCGCCTGGTGCATACCGTGTTCCGGGGCATCGTCCCGGCCGATGGCCGGCTCTTCGTGGACGTCAGCACCCTGCCCGTGGGCGTGTACCAGTTGGAGCTGCAGGGTGCGGCGGGTCGCAGCACACGCACGCTCCTGAAGCAGTGACGCGTACGGATCGGCACGGCCTTCGCGTTCATCCCGCGTGATGCGCGTCCCGATCCTCACCGTGCCGATGGCCGCCCTGCAGGTGGCGGCGCTGTTGTGCACCGCTCCGCTGCACGCCCAGACCAACATCCCGTGGAGCGCGGACCGTCCGCTCACGTGGGCCGATTTCAAGGGCACCCCGCCCCGGGGCACCGACCGCGACGCTTACACCTACTATGGCATCTCGGCCAGCTTCGAGCGTGACGGGCAGGGCCGCATCACCGCCGAGGTGAGCTGCGTGTTCATGCCGGCGGAAAGCTGGGTGCGCCCGCCGGCCAAGGCCAGTGCGCAACTGCTGGCCCACGAGCAGCTCCACTTCGACCTGGCCGAACTGCACGCGCGTCGCTTCGCCCGGGAGCTGCCGGCCCAGCTCGGTGGTGCGGGCCCGGAGGCGGCTTTCCAGCGCGCCCACGACCGCATGATGGACCGCTTGCGCGAGGAACAGGAGCGCTACGACCGCGACACCGACCACGGACGCGATGCAGCCGCACAGGCCCGATGGGCCGCGGACGTTCGTCGTCGACTCGCCGATGGCGGGCGCTGATCAACGCGCCACCACGAAGCGCACCGAGCCGTTCACGCCACCATCCAACCGCAGCAGGTAGGTGCCGTTGGCCAGGTCGGCTACCGGCAGCTCGGCCCGTCCGCCTGACGAACGCAGCGCGGTGGACCGAAGGAGGCGCCCCTGCAGGTCCAGCACATCCGCCACACGGGCAGCGGGGCTCACCCCCGTCACCTGGAGCACATCGCTCACCGGCACGGGGAAGGCGCCCAGCACAGGCCGCGACAGGTCGGCCACCGCCGTGGGCAGGGCGGCCTGATCGCAGAGGGTGAAGGTGCCCGCGTCGGCGCCGCCGCCGTTCCACACGCGCACCAGCAGGTCGGTGTTCAGGGGCAGGCCGTTCATCGTCACCGGACCGACCACCTCGGTGAAGCAGTCGATGTAGGCCGGCGTCGCACAGTCGGTGTACACGGCCATGTTCAGCGTGGCCGCGCTCTGCGCCTCCAGCGTCAGCACATGCGAGCTCGTATCCCCGGTGTTGAAGCTGTACCACACGTCGATGATGTTGGACCACGGATCGCACGGCGGATTGGGCAGTGGAGATCCGTAGGCGCACACGTTGGTGCCGGCGGTCGGTGTGGTGCAGGCGCCCAGCGGCAGCGTGGGCACGGGCGTGGCTCCGGTGCACGCGTCGTTCGTCGGGATGTTCGCGCAGGGCGGTGCGCACGAGAGGGTGAGCAGGAAGGTGCCGGTGGCGCCATCGTAGCCATGCACCAGCACCAGGTATTCCACGCCGTTCTGTGCGAAGAAGGTGACGCTGCTCGTGTTGCCGGGGCAATCCACCGCATCGTCGTTGCCCGCCACGCACACCGGGCTTCCGCAGCTGCCCTCGAACACGCTGATGCGCGTGTCGAACGAGGCCTGATCGCAGGTGAAGAGCGTGGCATCCTCGCCGGTGCCGATGAAGATGTACCAGAGCCCGGGCGCGCTCACTGCGGCGCTGGCGCAGGTGGGGGCCGGGGCAAAGAGCCCTTCGTTCGTGTCGCCCAGCAGCGTGTCGCCGCAGTTGATCGCAGCGGCCTGATTGCAGAACGCGTTCGTGGCCACGGGGTCCAGCAGGGTGGTGAAGGCGATGGGGCCGACCAGCGGGCTCACATCCCCGCCACCGCAATCCTCCTGCACGTACAGCTCCAGGTCGGTGCCCGGTGTCAATCCGTTCAGCGTCACCGGCGGACCGTTGAGGCCGATCGCGCCGCTCACCACGGTGCCCGTACCGGGGGTGAAGCCCGCCGGACCATGCTCCACCGTGAAGGTGCCGCTCGCGTTGGCGCTGGTCCAGTACACGATCGCCTGCGTATCGCTGGGGCTCGCCACCACATCCTGCGGCGGGGCGCAGCTGTTGCAGCTCAGCGCCAGCGCGAAGTCGCCCGTCTGCCCGTCGTAGCCTTGAACGAGCACGAAGTAGGTGATGCCCGCATCGGTCAGCACGGTCACCTCCGAGGTGTAGTCCGCGCACACCGGACTGTCGTCGTTCCCGCCCACGCACACCAGGTTGCCGCAGCTGCCGGTGTACACATTGATGCGTGTGTCGTATGTGGCCGCGTTGCATGTGCTCAGCGTGGCGCTGCCCTGCACGCCGGTGAAGCTGTACCAGATGCCCGGTGCCTCGATGCCCGTGCCGCAGCCGGCCACCGCATCGGCGAACGCATCGGTGGTGGAGCCCTGCACGGTGTCGCCGCAGGCGATCGGCAGCGCATCGATGCAATCGTCGTTCGGCACCAGCGGGTTGCCGGCGGTGGTCACCGGCCAGGGGCCGATGCTCATGCCCTGGCCGCAGTTCACGTCCACGAGCACCTCATAGGCCGTGCCTTCGGTGAGCCCGGTGAAGGTCACCGGAGGTCCGTCCACTCCCACGGTGCCGGTGATCAAGGTGCCGGTCCCGGGCGTGAAGCCCGCCGGGCCCAATTCCACACTGAACAGCGTGCCGGCGGGCTGTGCCGGCCAGTTCACGGTGACGCTGCTGTCCGTGGTGCTGAAGGTGGGCGGATAGGGGCCGGGGCAGTCGTGCAGCATCAGGTCCCACGTGAAGCCATCGGTGCTCCAGCGGTCATCCCATTCGATGTAGTAGGTGACGCCGGGCACCACGGCCAGGCCGGCCACCAGCGAGTTACCGGGCGGAAATCCGCCGGGGCAGCCGTCGTCGTCGATGGCCAGTTGGGTCAGGTTGGTGCAGGTGCCCGTGTGGATGAGCACCCGTGTGTCGGTGACGCCGTCCACGCAGCTGTTCACCGTGATGTATCCCGGTTGGTTGGTCTCGAAGGCGTACCAATCCGCGTTGGTGGCGTTGCCCTGCGTGGCGCCCGCACCGGTCGAAGGGCCGTCGGCGGTGTAGAGGCCCGGGCCGATGAGCACCGCGTTGGTGCACAGGTCGCCCTGGGCATGAGCAAGGATGGTGGAGAACAGGACAGCGGGGAGCAGGGCGTGGCGCATGGGGTGGGGTGGGAGGGAAAGATATCCGGTCGGGGGAAACTCCGATGTGAGCGAGCGCAGTGGTCGCGGAACACCTTCCATGAACCGTCGATGCGAACCGATGCATGCTGAGCGGTGTGGCGGTCTCCTTCCTCATCGTCGTCTCGGGCATCCTGAAGGGATGTGTGGCGATCCCCCTCATCCACGGGCGCTCTCCTGCTGATCATTCCGAAGTTCAGCGAACCTCGAGCACAGGGGTCTGCGGGAATTGGTGAACGTAGACCTTGCTGGTCATGGCCCAGCTGATAGTAAACCTAGCACCGTTGAAAACCGCAACTTTTCAACAGCATGCACTAAAGCGTCGATCTTGAATTACATTGGTTCCGCCATGCATCAAGCCTTGCCAACCAGCATCGTCGCAGACCGCATGGCGGGCTGCACGGGTGTGATTGGCCGCTTGTGGCCGGAAGCTGGAAGCTGGCGGCCGGAGGCTGGCGGCCTTGGGCTTTCGGCTTTTGGCAGGAGGCAGGAGGCTGGAGGCTGGAGGCTGGAGGCCGACAAGCCTGGGACCTACCAAGGTAACCCCACCAATTATTGATGAAAGAAGCCCCCGGCGCGCGAACACCGAGGGCCTTGGTCGCTCAACATTCACCCCCTAAGGCATAGGAACATGAACACGAGCTAACACAAAGATAGGGTGCACCCGCTGAGCCGACCAGGCAGCGCCAGGCCGTGCAGACACGGTCTACCAGCGGAGCCTTGCCGCAACCCGCGACGGACAAAGGCTTGAACGGAGCGGAAGAGGACCGGGCCAGCTACCCCGGTCAACACGAACGAACGATGACCTCCCCCGCGATGAACCTCCGGTGGCCGGGCGCACGCCTTGGCCTGTTGCTCGGCTGCCTGGGGTTCGTTGCGGCTCTCCGCTGCGAAGCGCAGGGCAATTTGATTCCGAACCACAGCTTCGAAGAGTATGATACCTGCTTGGCCGTTTTGGGATTCTACACGCCCAATGAAGGGCCACTGCATTGGTTCTCGGCCAGTGGATCACCTGACTACTACCAAAGCTGTGTGGGGAACGGTGCGGCCAATGGGATACCGCAGAGTTTCTATGGGTACCAGTTTCCCCAAGACGGCGAAGCTCATGTGGGTATGGTAACCTATCAACAGCAGTATGGCTTGCGTGAGTATGCCATGGTCGAGCTCTTGGAGGCGATGGATCCCGGCGAAACATATTACGCGAGCTTCTGGGCAAGCGCAGGATGGAATGGGATCAAGGATTACCCACAGCACTACGTCGCGGCAAGCCATGTTGGCATGCTCTTCACCGTACAACCACGACCTTGGACAATTGGTGATCCCTGGCCGACAGCCGGTAACAGCGCACACGTGTATCATCCGTGGATCATAGCGGATACAGTAGGGTGGACTCTGGTGAGCGGCAGTTTCGTGGCGGATAGTGCTTATCGGTACTTGATGATCGGTAATCACTTCGACAATGCCACCACGGACACGCTGCACTTCGCGACTTATCCATGGATGCCCAAGGCCTACACGTTGATCGACAACGTCTGTGTGTCCGTTGCCCCTGATGGCTGTCCCATGGCTACCGGACTCATGGATGTTGCGGTGGATGAGATTCACCTCCATCCGAATCCGGCTGCCGGTGAGTTGCACTTGGGCGGCGTACCGGTCGGCGCACAGATCGTCATCCACGACGCCACAGGCCGGTTGATATGGGAAGGTCGTGGCGAACGGAATGCGTGGAATTTGGACGTGAGCGGGTGGCCGCGTGGAGGATATGTTCTACGCGTCATGCAGACAAGGAGTCATCGTACGTTCAAGTTCGTGTTGATCGAGTAGCATCTACCTCAGCACGAACGAGGTGCTTGGGGTTGAACAACTCCCGGTCTTTCGGACCTCAACAACCACGAAAGACCATGAAAAAGGGAATCAGTTTTCGGCCAGCATGCTTGGCTTTGGGTTTCATTGTGTCCACCTTCGGGAGGGCGCAGGTGTCAACACCTAGCAATAGCCCGTCATCAGGGGACTACGTCGGTTGCAATGGCAGTACCGGATTTCCCTTGGAGGTCCGCCACAACGGCAACCAACCGATCCAATGGTGGACGGACAGCATCCAGCGGATGCAGCTGTACCACACGCGGACGGGCACCTTGCCGTTGCTGGGCGGTGGAACCATCAATGTGCAGCAGGATGGATACCTGGGCCTGAGCGGCACGCCCGGGTTCTTCGCCACGAACGGGTATGGGCCGTTCTCGCGGCTGCATCTGGCCGACCTGGATCCCAATAGCGAGGGCCAGAACCACTACAACCAGCCGTGGGGCTACCGCAGTTGGATGAAGAACGGGATGACCCTGACGGGCAACCACGACCACGCGTACATCGGCCAGCGCTACTACGGGCACGACAGCACGGACCTGGTGATCCACTGGAGCGATAACGCCGAGAAGAGCCCCTTCGGACCGGACCGGCTGCGTTTCATCTTCACCACGGACAACACGGGCGCGACCCAGGGTTCGCGCAGCCAGGAGGGCCTGGAGTTCATGCGCATGTACCCGGTGAACCAGAACCAGGGCTTCGTGGGCATCGGCAATTTCGCCCAACCAGGGATCTCGCCGGATCCAGAGCCCAGCGAGCGGCTGGACATCCTGGATCAAACGATCCGCATCCGGCGGTTGGTCCCGGACTACGAGGACGATCAGCTCGACCGCCTGGTGGTGACCGATGCGGATGGGCGCTTGCATTGGCGGGATGTGAGCAGCCTGCCCGCGCCGCCCGACAATTGCGAATGGACCATGGGCGCCAATCCGAACCCCAACCACGTGTGGACGGCGGTGGGTGCGGCGGACCCGGACTGCCCGGATGGAGAGGACAACGTCGGGATCGGCACGAACAGCCCGGTGGGTGGAACCAAGCTCAATGTCATTGAGAACACACCGCATTCCGGCTTGTCCAACCGAGGTGTTTTCGTGCGCACGGAGATCCCAACGGGAACCAATGGTGCAGGTGCCACTTGTATCGGTGTGCGTGCCGAGGCGGCCAACGCAGCAACGAACGTGGGTCTACAAGGGGCGGCGACATCATCCAGTGCATTGGCTGCGGGAAGCAACTACGGGATCGAAGGCGCCGCGACGGCTGGCGGTGCTGTAACAAGCAACCATGCGGGGCATTTTGATGCTGGATTGACGAGTGGTGCGGCCGTGACGTTCAACCGGGGCGTGTTCTCCCGGGCGACGAACCATAACACAAGCGCGCACAACTGGGGTGGCCAGTTCGAGGCCTACGGCAACGGCACATCGGCGGACAACCGCGGGGTGGAGTGCTACGTGCAGGGTTCCGGAGCCAACCAGTTCAACTTCGGCTTACGCAGCTACCTCTGGTGCACGGGGGCCAATGCCAACAATTGGGGTGTTTGGAGCAGGGTGGATGGACCGTCCACGAGCAACAACATCGCCGTGTACGGCCAGGTGCCCGATACAATGACGAACAATTGGGCGGGCTACTTCGCTGGCCGGGTCCAGGTCACCGGCAGCATGTGGAACAACGGGACCTTCATCTTCTCGGACGCGGACATCAAGACCAACGTGGAGGACATTGAAGGCCAGGATGCGGCCTCCTTGCTGGGGCAACTATCGCCAAGGGCGTACAGCTACCAGAGCGCCCAATACCCGCAGTTGTACCTGCCCGGCGGGCAACAGTTCGGGTTCCTGGCGCAGGAAGTGGCGCAGGTGATCCCGGCCGTGGTAGGCAGCACCAAAGTACCCGCCGAGTTGGATAGCCTCGGCAACGTGATCCACCCGGAAATGGACGTGGAGGGCATCAACTACACGGCGATGATCCCGTTGCTCGTGGCGGCGTTCAAGGAGCAGCAGACCACCATCAGCACCTTGCAGGACCAGCTAGCTGCAGTTCAACAAGACCTCGCCACCTGCTGCGCGGCCCACGGCAGCACGGATGGGCGCGGCATGAGCGCAGGGGCAGGGGCACGCCTTCGCCAAGGCTTCGGCGATGCGAACGCAGGTGCAGGTGAGGCCCTGCGCACCGACCTGATCATCGTGCCCAACCCGGTGGCGGATCACACCCAGCTGCGGTACACGGTGGCCACGCCGGGCCGCACGCGGCTGGAGGTGAGCGATGCCAGTGGCAAGCGGTTGGAGGTGCTGGAGGAGGCCGTGCGTGAAGCGGGTGCCTACACCCACGACTGGACCACCATGGATCTCGCGCCCGGCACTTACCATGTGACGCTGTACCTCAACGACAGCTTCGTGGTGAAGAAGGCGGTGAAGGTGGCTCAATAGGCTTGTGCACAACATGGGTCAGGGGCCGCTTCGCGATCGCGGGGCGGCCCTTGGTGCACATGCACATGTGCCCATTTGCCCATGGACACAAGCGCACACGGCCACGACCTGTCCCGCTCCGCGGGATGTTCCCCGTGACCCGACCTTCAATTCCCCTTCCCCCGGCGCTGCCTGCGCTCGGCGCGCCGCTGCGGATCCTCGTGGAAGAAGTAGCGCAGGTCCACTGTGAGGTAGCTGCCGCTGAGGCCCGTGAGGATGGCGCGCCCCACGCTGTTGGCATCGAAATAGGTGAGCTCGGCCACGGCCATGTCGTCGAAGGCGCGGTGGTAGGTGGCGCCGAAGTAGAAGTAGCCCGAGCGTTCCGTGCGGTACTCGAAACCGATGTTGCCCACGGCGCCCACTTGCAGCCAATTGCGCCGGAAGAGGTAGGCGCGCGCATCGTCCGTGTTATTGATGGCGTCGCTCGGGTAGGTGTCCAAGCTGGCGCCCAGGGCCGTGTTCATCCAGGTGCGTTCGCCGAGGCGGATGTACACCAGCAGCAGCACGGGGATCTCATAGCCCACATAGCGGATGCGGCCGCTGCCGTCGACGGCCACCGTATCGTTCTCCAGGGTCCAGCGGTAGTTGCGGCGGATCTGGTGGATGCCGGTCTCCAGCGACAGCATGCGCGTGAACCCGTGCCGCACCTGCATGCCGAAGCCGAAGCCACCGGTGAGCTCCACGCTGCCGCGCAACGCGCCGCCCTGAAGCTCCACCCGCGGGTCGAAGAAGGAGAGGGGCACCACCGGCTTCACCTGCATGCCGAAGGTGGTGACGCCTTGTTGGGCCTGGAGGGTGGAGGGAAGGAGCAGGAGCAGGGGAAGGAGCAGGAGCAGGAGCAGGGGCAGGAGCAGGAGCAGGCGCAGGGGCAGGGGCAGGGGCAGGAGGATGGGCAGGGGCAGCGGCAGGGGCAGGAGCGAAAGGCGGCAGGCAGCAAGCGGCCCAAGGCCGGAAGCCAGAGGCTGGTGGCTGGCGGCTGGCGGCTGGAGGCCGGAGGCTGGAAGCTGGGGGCCTAAGGCTATGAGGTCCGCGAAGCCATGCCGGAGCGCGTCAGCGCCGACCGGGTTCCCTACCGGGCATCCACCAGGAGCTGCTGTCCCACGCGGAGGATCGAGCGTCGGGTGATGCCGTTCAGGTCGCACAGGGCTTGGATGGACGTGCCGTATTGCTCGGCAATGGCGTAAAGATGGTCACCTTTCGCCACCGTGTGGAACTGCGTACCCTTGGGATAGGCGGCGTAGGCATGGCGCGAACGCTTGATCACCAAGGTGTCCGCCTGCAGCGAACCGTTGCTCAGATCGATGATGCGCGTTGGGTCCAGCGGCATGCCGCGGAAGCGCACCTCGAAGTGCAGGTGGCTGCCCGAGGAGCGCCCCGAGCTTCCGCCCAGACCGATCAGTTCGCCCGCGTCCACCACGTCGCCTGCCTTCACCTTGAAGCGGTGCAGGTGCGCGTAGTAGGTCTCCAGCCCGTTGTAGTGGCGCACCACCACCACGCGCCCGTAGCCGTTCTGCACGCCGGCATGGCGCACCACACCGGGGAAGGCCGTGCGCACGGTGTCCCACACCTCCAGGTCCAGGTCGATGCCGTTGTGCGGACGGCCGTCGCGCCAGCCGAAGCGTGAGGTGAGCGGCCCCGTCACGGGCATGGCGAAGCCGCAGTGCGCCTGCTCGTCCACGAGCTGCAGCAGCAGCACACTGTCGCGTGCGGCGGAGGCGGGGGTGCACGCATGCACGGCCAGGGTGTTCCAGTCGGTGTAGAGGCCGGTGATGTCGTGCGTGGGGTCGTCCAGCCAGGCCAGCAGGCCGCTGCGGTCCACCTCGCCCTGTGTGGGCATCTGCGCACTGTACAGGTTGATCTCGTTGATCAGCGCGTAGGGCACGGTGTCCAGTTCGAAGAGCGAGTCGATGAGCTGGATGATGCCGCCCTCATCGAGCCCCCGGATCCGCTTGTACAGGGCGAGGTCGCGCAGCAGGTCGGCCGGTGGGTCGGTGAGCGCGCACAGCGAGTCCAGCATCGCGTCAAGCCGGTCGTCGGTGAGGGCCTCGCCCTCCGAAAGGGTGCGTTCGCCGTACATCACCAGCGCCGTCACCGTGTCGGTGCGCAGGGTGTCGCTGCCGGATGGAACCCCGGCGAAGGCCCGCCCGGTGAGGCTGGCCAGCAGGATGGACACGTGCAGGAGCGCGCGCATGCGGGCGTGTGTACGTGATGGAGGGTGGCGAAGATACCCGGAGGGGCGGACGGCCCTGCTGTGGTCGACGAGCGATGGGAATGGATCGCTGGAAGCCCGAACGTGCTGGACGAAGGCCGATCCGTGCCGGTGCTCAGGCCTGCTGCCAGGACATCACATCGGGCAGGGGCTTCCGATAACCCTTGGGCCAGTCGACCGCAGGGTATCCGATGTAGAACAGGCCCATGCAGCGGTCGCCCTCGGCCAGGCCGATGAAGTGCCGCATGCCGTCGCCGGTGACCACCGCGCCGGTGCCCCAGAAGCCGCCCAGCCCGTAGGCGGTGCACGTAAGGTGCATGTTCTGCACGGCACAGGCCACGGCCAGCTGCTCCTCCAGCTCGCTGATCTTGCCGCGCGGGTCGCGGGCCATGCCGAGCGCCACCACCACGCTGGCCTGCAGGGGGCGTTGCACAGCGTTCTCGTGCTTGCGCGGCATGAACTTCTCCGGCGGGGTGATGCGCGTGTATTCCTCGCCCATGAACGTGGACAACCGCTGGCGGGCGTCCCCGGCGAACACGACGAAGCGCCAGGGCTGCGTCATGCCGTGGTTGGGCGCCCAGGTGGCGTTGGACAGGATGAGCTCCACCATGTCGCGCTGCACCACACGGTCGCTCATGTCCTTGGGTTGGATGGTGCGGCGGTCGCGGATCACCGCGGTGAGGTCGCTGACGCTGTGGCGCATGGGTGTAGGCGGACGGTTCCGCCGGGCAGCGAAAGTACCGGTCACCGCATCTACCTTGCGCCACCCTATTCCGGCAACCGCATGAACCGCACCCTGACCCTCTCCGCCCTGGCGTTCGTCGCCGCCCCGCTCCTCGCCCAGCCCGTTATCGAGGCGTCCGAGAACCAGCCCGAGATCGGCGACGCCATCACGGTGAACTCCGGGGCGTTCACCAGCGCCGGCGCTGCGGGCAACGACCAGACCTACGACTTCAGCGGGCTCACCAGCACGGGCACCCGCATCTGGACCTACCTCGACCCGGCCGTGTACCCCGACGCCGGCACGCTGTTCCCCACGGCCAACATCGCCATGACCGATGGCACCACGGACACCACCTTCTATGCGATGAGCGGCACGGCCCTGACGGTGGTCGGTGAGGATGCCGCCCTGCTCACCTTCGGCTACACGGCGCCCCTCGCACAGGGGCCCGACCTCATCCGGTGGCCGGCCACGCTGAATGACAGCTGGTCCGGGCCCATCTCGGCCACCTTCGACATCGATGGCGTGGGCACCTTCACCCGTTCGGGCAGCTACACCGCCGTGGTGGATGGTGCGGGCACCCTGGTGCTTCCCGGCGGCACGAGCATGGCGGTGATCCGGGTGCGCTTCAACTCCACCGAGGTGAACGCCGGCCCGCTGGTCACGGTGACGCGCAAGAAGGAGATCTACAGCTACCACACGCGCTTCAAGGCCCATCCGGTGGTGCGCATCATCAACGATTCGCTCAGTTCCAACCTCGGGCCCTCCCTGAACACGCTGGTCACCGAATGGCTGGATGCGACCGAGGTCGGCATCGACGAGCGTTCCCTGGCGTTCAGCCTGGCGCCGAACCCGGCCGGGGATCTGGTGGTGCTCACCACGGAACGTCCGGTGGCGGCCGTGGAGCTGCGCGACGCCGCAGGTCGTGCGCTTCCGGTGAACGCCGCGCGCATCCAGGGCACGCGCGTGGAGCTCGGGCTCTCGGGGCTTCGCCCCGGGTTCTATCTGGTGCAGGTCACCGCCACCGATGGCGGCAGGGCCACACGCCGCCTGGTGGTGGAGTGAGCCGGCTGGACCGGCCCCCCTCGGTCCGCGCATGCGGACCCGAACCACGGTCTGCGGGTGGGCGTTACCTTCCACCGCATGATCGGCCACCGCTTCGCGAAGTACATCCCCCCGGAGGACGATCGCTCGCCCTTCGAGAAGCTGCTGCCCCTGTTCCTGGAGCTGCTCACCCACACCAGCGGCGATGTGGAGGAGGCCCTCGACTGGATGGACCAGCTCGACAAGGAGCACGGCTTCTACAGCAAGGATTACGGCCGCAAGGAGTTCGAGGATGACCTGCGCAAGCACGGCATGATCGGCAGGCCCACGAAGGGAGGCAAGGCCCCGCTCACCGGCAAGGCCGAGAAGCTCATCCGCGAACGCGCGTTGGATCAGGTGTTCGGCAGGCTGAAGAAGGTGGACCGCGGGAACCATGCGTTGCGCCGCACCGGACAGGGCGACGAGCCCACCAGCGACCGGCGCAGCTACCGCTTCGGCGACCGCATCGAGCAGGTGGCCATGAGCGACAGCATCCGCAACGCCCAGCAGCGCGGCCTCGATGAGCTGCGGATGAGCGAGGACGACCTGGAGGTGATCGAGACCGAGCACCAGAGCGCCTGCGCCACCGTGCTCATGATCGACATCAGCCACAGCATGATCCTCTATGGCGAGGACCGCATCACCCCGGCGAAGAAGGTGGCCATGGCCCTCGCCGAGCTCATCAAGCGGCGCTACCCCAAGGACACGCTCGACATCGTGGTGTTCGGCAACGATGCGTGGCAGGTGAGCCTGAAGGACCTGCCCTACCTGCAGGTGGGGCCCTTCCACACCAACACCGTGGCCGGGCTGGAGCTCGCCATGGACATCCTGCGCCGCCGGAAGGTGCGCAACCGCCGCATCGTGATGATCACCGATGGCAAGCCCAGCTGCATCAAGCGCGACGGCGAGTACTACATGAACAGCTTCGGGCTCGACGAGTTCATCGTGGCCCGCACGCTCGATGCCGCCGTGCGCGCGCGCAAGGCCGGCATCCTCATCACCACCTTCATGATCGCGCGCGACAATTACCTCCAGCGGTTCATCGAGCGCTTCACCGAGGCCAACCAGGGCCGCGCGTTCTATACCGGCCTGCAGGGGCTCGCGGACATGGTGTTCCGCGACCACACCACCAACCGCAAAGCCTCCTGATCCGCACGGGCGCGTCATGCCGCGCGCGTATTCCCAGAACGATGAACCATCCCGTCATCAGCACCCTCGGCGACCTGAAGAAGAGCGGCTACACGCCGCGCAGTGTGAAGGAGGAGCTTCGCGCCAACCTCATCGCCCGCATCCGCGCGAAGCAACCGCTGTTCGAGGGCATCCACGGCTATGAGCACACCGTGGTCCCTGCGCTCGAGCGCGCGATCCTCGCCGGACACAGCATCAACCTGCTCGGCCTGCGCGGGCAGGCGAAGACCCGCATGGCCCGTTCGCTGGTGCAGCTGTTGGACGAGTGGATCCCCGTGGTGGCCGGCAGTGAGATCAACGACGACCCGCTGGCGCCCATTTCACGCTACGCCAGGGAACAGATCACCATCCACGGCGACCACACGCCCATCGCGTGGGTGCACCGCAACGACCGCTACACGGAGAAGCTCTCCACGCCCGATGTCACCGTGGCCGACCTCATCGGCGACAGCGACCCCATCAAGGCGGCGAACCTCAAGCTCGACTACAGCGACGAGCGTGTGATCCACTTCGGTCTGGTGCCCCGCAGCCATCGCGGCATCTTCGTCATCAACGAGCTGCCCGACCTGCAGCCGCGCATCCAGGTGGCGCTGTTCAACATCCTGCAGGAGGGCGACGTGCAGATCCGCGGCTTCAAGCTGCGCCTGCCGCTCGACATCCAGTTCGTGTTCACCGCGAACCCCGAGGACTACACCAACCGCGGCGCCATCATCACCCCGCTGAAGGACCGCATCCAGAGCCAGATCCTCACGCACTATCCCCCCACGATCGAGCTGGGCATGCGCATCACCGCGCAGGAGGTGCGCAGCCCGCGGGAGCAGACGCGGCGTGTGCGGGTGCCCGACCTGATCCGCGTGCTCGTGGAGCGGATCGCGTTGGAGGCCCGGGAGAGCGACTACGTGGACCGCAAGAGCGGCGTCAGCGCACGCCTTACCATCAGCGCGCTGGAGAGCGCCATCAGCGCGGCCGAACTGCGGGCGCTGCGCACCGGCGAGGAGCGCACCACGGTGCGCATCGCCGACCTGTTCGCCGTGGGTCCCGCGATCAACGGCAAGATCGAGCTGGTCTACGAAGGCGAGCAGGAAGGGGCCGAGAAGGTGGCGCGTCACCTGCTCTCACAGGCCCTGCGCAACGTGTTCCTGGAGCTCTTCCCGGACCCGGAGAAGGCCCGTCGGCGCGCGAAGGTCGAGGCCAGGGGCCGCTCGGTGCCCGATCCCTATGCCGCGGTGGTGTCGCACTTCGACGAGCACGCGGTTGAGCTTCCGCTGGAGGCGACGGATGCCGCGTACGCGGCGGCGCTGCAGCAGGTGCCGGGGCTCACCGACCTCGTACGGTCACGCCACGGCTACCTCGATGCGGACGAGCTGCCGGTGTGGATGGAGTTCGTGCTCCATGGACTTGCGGAACTGAGCCGCGTGGGCCGGGCCGAGATCGAGGGCGCCACACGCTTCAGCGACCTCATGGGCAGCGTGCTCACGGGGGGCGATGACGACGGAGCGGACGATCGATGAACGCACCACGCGGCACGTCCCGCATGGTGCTGATGCTGTCGGCCTTCACCCTTTTCGTCCTGGGCGGGATCGGCCTTTGGGTGATCGTCTCCGCGCAGGAACGCGACCTTGATGGGGTCATCGGCCTCCGGTCCCCGTGGTGGCGAGCCATCGCGTTCGGCGCCGGGGTGGGTGTGACCACCGGCGTGGGGGCCGTGCTGCTGCTGCGCCAGCCTTACCTGCGGCCGGTGGCCCGGCGCTACGCCGGACTCCTCGGGCCCTTGGTCCCGCGCCGCTGGCAGCACGTGGTGCTCTCGCTGTCCGCCGGTATCGGGGAGGAGCTGCTCTTCCGGGGTGCCATCCAGCACTGGCTGGGCGTTCCGCTCACCGCGGTGCTCTTCGTCGCCTTGCACGGCTACCTGGACCCGCGAGACCGGCGTGTGAGCCTGTACGGACTTTACCTGGTCATCTGCATGGTCGCGTATGGAGGCATGGCGCACGCTTGGGGGCTGCTGCCCGCCATGGTGGCGCATGTCGTGTTCGACCTGATCCTGTTCGACAGGCTTCGCGCCTGGACCAGGAGCGGTCCCGACGGCCGATCGGTCGCTGCCGAGCGTCAGTCCTGAGGGTACTTGTGGATGTCCTTGTAGTCGTCGTCCATCTCCGACTTCACCCGATGCATGCGCATGCCCAGCATGGCCAGTTCGCGATGGCCGTGCTTCAGCAGCCAGTCGAAGGCCTCGCGGTCCCCGTCCCCGGTGAGGGCGAGTTGGCGGAGCACACCGTGCCCATGCCGTTCCAGCCAGTCCAGCGCGCCGTGGTCGCCCTCGATGCCGGCGATGACCGCCATCAGGTGCGGATGCCCGTTGTCCAGCAACCACTTCCGGGCGTCCTGCTTGTTGCGCAGTGCGAAGGTGAAGACCCCCAGCTCCGGGAAGCCGTTCTTCAGCAGCCAGTCGCGGATGGCCGCGTTGCCGCTGATGGCCTCGCCCCAGGCGAGCAGGACCTTGGTGGGGTAGCTGGTGCGCATCCGTTCGGTCAAAGCTAGCGGCCGGCCGAGCGATACCTTCGCCGCATGCGGTCGTTCATCGTCGGCGTGTGGGTCCTGTGCGCGCTCGGGGGCAGTGCCCAGGACAGGAACGAGCGTGAGCTGCGCACCGTGCGCCGCCTGCTCGATCAGGGCAAGGTGTATCCGGCCCTGCGGCGCTGCGATGGGCTCATGACCCGTGACATGCCGAAGGCACCGGTGCTGCTGCTGCGGGCCGAGGCCAACGCGCGGGTACGGTCCCATCCGGCGGCGATCGAGGATGCCCGTGCCGCGCTTGCGGGCGGTCTCGATGATCGCGGTCGCCAACAGGCCTGGTTCTGGACGGGCATGGCCTGGCTGGGCCTGCAGCAGGGCGACAGCGCCATCATGGCCTTCGAACGCGCCACGCCCGGCCCCGAGCGCGATCTGCGCATGGCCATGTCCCTCTCCCTGATGGGGCGCTGTCGGGAGGCGATCGCGCTGTACGACGCGTTGCTCGCGGCGGACGAGGGCACCGCCGCCCTGCGCGAACGGGGCGCCTGCCTGGCCCGCGAGGGCGATACGGCCCGCGCCCGGGCCGACCTGGACCGCGCCATCGCGCTGGACCCCCGCGATCCGGTGAACTGGAACAGTCGCGGCTTCCATCGCTGGGCGCTGCATGGCGACCACGAACGTGCGCTCTCGGACTATGCGCAGGCCATCAAGCTGAACCCGAACTACACCTACGCCATCAACAACAGGGGCTACAGCAGGCTGAAGCTGGGGCAGGTGGACAAGGCCCGGCGCGACGTGCTGCTGGCCGGTCGCCGCAACGCGGACAACCCGTACGTGGACCACAACCGCGGACTGATCGCGCTGGCGGAAGGCGACAGCGCGCGGGCCTGCGGTGCGTTCCGCATGGCCGAGGCCAAGGGCGGCACCCCCCTTTACGGCCGCGAGCTCGATGACCTCTTGAAGGCCTGTCCGCGGCCGATCCGACCGGACGGGACAACCGCACCCGGCGCACCGCCCCCCACCCCCAACGCACCGACCAAGGCCCCGGCACGCAACGCCCCCGGCCGCAACGCCCCCTGACCATGAGCACGATCGAAAGCATGATGCGGCCCGACGCCCTGAAGGGAAGGGTCATCGTTGTCACAGGTGGCGGTACCGGCCTGGGCTTGAGCATGGCGCGCACCTTCCTGGCCCTCGGCGCGCAGGTGGTGATCACCAGCCGCAAGCAGGACGTGCTGGACGGGGCGGCGGCGGAGCTCATCCGCGAGACCGGAGGTGAGGTGCTCGCCGTGGCCTGCGACGTGCGCAAGTACCTGGAGGTGGAGCAGCTTCTTGAACGCACGCTGCAGCGCTTCGGCCGCGTGGACGCGCTGGTGAACAACGCCGCGGGCAATTTCATCAGCCCCACGGAGCGGCTCAGCAGCAAGGCCTTCGAGGTCATCATCGACATCGTGCTGATGGGCACGGTGAACTGCACGCTCGCCTTCGGAAAGCACTGGATCGCCAACGGGGAGCGCGACAAGGCGGTGCTGAACATCACCACCACCTATGCGTGGACGGGCAGCGGCTACGTGGTGCCCAGCGCCTGTGCCAAGGCCGGTGTGCTCGCGCTCACGCGTTCGCTGGCCGTGGAATGGGCCCGCCACGGCATCCGCAGCAACGCCATCGCGCCCGGACCCTTTCCCACCAAGGGTGCGTGGAGCCGCCTGTTGCCCGGGGAGATGATGGAGCGCTTCGACCTGGCCAAGCGCGTGCCCTTGGGCCGGGTGGGCGAGCACCGCGAACTGGCCGACCTGGCGGCCTACCTCGTTTCGCCATGGTCCGGCTATGTCAACGGCGAGGTCGTCACCATCGACGGTGGCGAGTGGCTGAAAGGGGCCGGACAGTTCAGCCAGCTGGACCAGGTGGAACCCGGCATGTGGGATGCCATCGAGCAGATGGTGCGGGGTGTTCGGGGCAGCTGAGCACACCGCCGATCGCGGATGGACCGGTGCTGCCTACTTTCGTGGGAAACACACCCGCCATGCGACCGCTCCGTGTCCTGTTCGCCCTGTTGATCTTCTCCGCGCCGGCCCTGCTGCATGCCCAGGGACCGGCACCGCTCACCCCGGAGGAGCGGGCGGCCATGACGGCCCGCAGGATCGCCGCGGCCATCGGCCTCGATGAGCGGTCGACCGAGAAGGCCACGGGACTGCTCATCGAAGGGGAACATCAGGTGGCCGAGCTGCGCGCCCGGATGGACGAGACCCAGCGGGAGATCGACGCACAGTTAACCCCCTACTTCGAACAATTTGCGGTCACGCTGGAGGCCGAGGAGGCCGCCAAGCTGGAGGCGCTTCGCGCCAGCGGGGCCCTGCGCGGGTGCTGCATGGAGGCCACGGCGGCGTCTCCGGGGACGGGCGCGGGCAGCAGTTCGGCCGAACCCCTGTCCACGGGGCCGGCGAAGCCGGCCAAGGCCACGCGCACGACGGGCGGTGCGAAATAGCGCGCCGCCGCCGCTCAGTCGGCCATCACCACCAGGTACTTCGAGGCGCTCCAGAAGGCCTGCGGGTCGGTGATGACCAGCTTGTCCACCTCGCCCTCGAAGCGATAGCTGCCCTGCGGGTGCGTGGTGAGCAGCCGTGCTTTCTTCGCCGCGATCGGCACCTCCAGGGTCTGGGTGATGTCGATCTGCTTGAAGTGCCCGTCGCCCAAGGCGTCGGCGTTCAGTTTCTTGGTGGCGCCAATGCCCGCCAGACCGCCTTCCTTGGTCACGATGCCCTTCTCCTTCAGCTCCTTGGCGGTGCCGATCACGTAGTGCGCCGTGTTCAGCTCATTGCGCTGCATATTGGCCTGCTGCTCCTTGTCGCGGTACATCTCCATGAGCGTGGCCAGCGAGCTGTTCGCGCTGGCGAGCTGCTCCTTCAGACCACCGATCTCGGCGTCCTTCTCGGCCACGGTCCGCTCCAGTTCCTCCACGGTGCGTTGCAGGGCGGCGATGGCACCGGCGTTGGCCTTGGCCTCCTTGCGCAGCTTGGCGATCAGCATCTTGTTCTCGCTCAGCAGCTCATCGATCTGCTGCAGGTCGCTCACAATGCGCTGCTCCATGTCCTGACTGGGTTCGCCCTCCACCTTCACATCGCCGATCAGGCCCTGCTTCTCGCGGATGGTGCGCAGGTTCTCACTGATGCGGTTGAAGGAGCCGAACAGGACGTTGAGTGAGCTGTCACGCTCGGCGAGCGCGGCATCCACGGTGGCCTTCTCGGTGGCCAGGCCCTTGTATTGGTCGCTTTGCGTGGGGTCGTCCTTGCAGGCGGTCGCCAGCACGAACGCGGAGAGGATGAGGGCGGAGCTCAAGCGGTTCATCGGGGTGGGGGATGGGGCCGAAAGGTAGAACGCGCACGGTTCCAGGAACGGTGCGAACGCCGGCCCGCGGTGTGGCGTACAAGGCTCATCAACGGCGGCCTGTTGGAGGCCGGTCGGGCCGGTGGTCCGCAGATGGGCCGTTGAGCGCTAGGTTGCACCCGATGTACGCCACCCGCCTGCTGCTCAGGTCCCTGGTCCTCGCCGGGGTGGGCGTGCTTGCCGTGCTCGCCGCCGGTGCTCAGGACCGCGGGCTTTCCGGTGAGTTCAGCCAACTCTCCGCCAAGGAGCGTTCACGGCTGGCCCGGGAGGAGATCGAAGCGGCGTTGAAGGACACGGCGTTCCAAGCGACCATGGCGCGGGCCGAGGCCCACTTCCAGGCCCGGCGCTACGAGGTGGCCATGGCGGACTACGAGCGGGCCCGCGCGCTTCGGCCGCTCAACGTGTACCCACCCGTGAAGATCGACGACCTGCGCGTGCTTATCGCCAAGCGGGATGCGGCCGTTGCTCAGGCCCGGGCCGACAGTGCGGCCCGATCGGTGCCTCCCCCGGAGCCCCCTGTGGTCCGGGAGGAGGAGGTCGCGGAGCGCGCGCCGTCGCCCCCCGAACAGCCCGTTGTCACGGCCCCGGGGACCGCTCCGGCCCAGGTCGTCGAGGCCGCCCCACCGGAGCCGGTCCCGCCTCGTCCACGAGCGACGCCTCAGGCCCGCCCTGCACCCACGCCCGTGGTGCGCCCGGACGTCAAGGGGCCGGAGCCACCGGTCCCGGCCGTGCGTGAGCCCGGCATCCACGAGGAGCAGTTCAAGGAAGGCAACGCGATCGTCCTTCAACGAACGGTGACCACGGCCACGGAGGTCCATATCTACCGCAAGGTGACGCACCCTTGGGGACGCACCTTCCATTTCCTGGATGGTCTTCCTGTGGATGAACGGGCCTGGACGGAGCGCTTCGGGGACCGGTAGCCCCTATGTCCGCCGCTGGACGAGGCGCACCGGCATGTCCAGGAGCCCGCGGTAGTCCTCACCCACCTCGCGCATGTCCAGGTCGTCCGACCGGTAGCCCCATTCCACGGAGGCTGCGGTGCGCCCCGCGGCATGGCCGTCGTCCACGATGCGGAGCAGGTCCAGCAGGTACTTGGCGGAGCTGGAGTTGAAGTACTCCAGGTCGATGCGGATGACGGTGTTACGCTGTGGGGCGGCGAGGTAGGTGCGGAGGTGGTCGAAGATGGGCCGGTAGAACTTGTCCGCGTTCTCGTGGATGGAGGAGCCGCTGAGCTCCAGCACGCCGCGCGAAGGGTCGAGCAGCACCCGGGGGGTCTTGGCCGTGGCCGCCAGCTCGAAGCGTTCCATCACCCGGCGAAAGTAACCGGCGGACCGTCGCGGTCAAGATCAGCCCCCGACCGGCGCCCGATCATTACCTTTTGCCGCGAGCGGAAACCGGAATGCCATGAAGACCATCCTTGTTCCCTACGATTTTTCGGACTGTGCGACCGATGCGCTGCGCGTGGCCGCCAAGCTGGCCCGGCTGTCCGGCGCGTGCATCGACATCGTGCACATGTACGAGCAGATGACCGATTTCCATACGGAGAACCAGCGTCTGCGGGACGAGATCGAGGCGAAGCTGGACAAGGTTCCGCAGCTGCCCTTCCTCCAGGGTCTTGAGCTCAAGAAGTTCATGCTCCGCCAGATGTCGATCACCGAGATGTTCAAGAACGACAACCTGGCCCACGTGGACCTGGTGGTGATGGGCTCCCACGGTGCGCGGGGCATCCGTGGGCTGGTGGGCTCCAACACCCAGCGCATCGTCCGCATCGCGCCCATGCCCGTTCTGGTCATCAAGCACCACATCGAGGACTTCACGGTCAACGACGTGGTGTACGCGAGCACCTTCACCGAACCGGACAACGTGAAGTTCGAGGCCTTCCTGCCCCTTCTTCGCTTGTTCGACGCGCGGATCCACCTGCTCAAGGTGAACACCCCGAAGACCTTCGAGCGCAGCGAGGATTCCACCCGGGCGATGGACGCCTTTCTCCAGCGGCACGAGCTCAACAAGTACACGGCCACCATCTACAATGACCTCAGCATCGAGGAGGGCATCCTGAACTTCGCCCGGGGCATCGACGCGGACCTCATCGCCATGGCCACCCACGGCCGCACGGGCTTCTTCCACGTGGTGAACGGCAGCCTCACGGAGGACATCGTCAACCACACCTCGTTCCCCGTGCTCAGCGTCAAGCTCTGACGTACCTGCGGCATGTGAACGCCGCCTATATTTACCCCGATCATCGAGCCGCGCATGCAGTACCTGTACAAACAGTTCCAGGCCAAGAAGAAGGAGATCATCGAGGTGGAGATCGACCGGCCTACCAAGGTGCGTTTCATGACCGCGGTGGAGTTCAAGCGGTACAAGAACTGCCGGAGCTTCACCTTCTACGGGGGCACCTTCGACAGTTCCCCCGTCCGCTTCGTCATCCCGCACGATGCCGTGTGGTACGCGGTGGTGGAGAAGGGGAGCCGCTACAACCCGCTGCCGGTGCAGGCCCAGTGCCGTGTGCTTCCGCCCGACCGGCAGGTCCTTTCCAGCGTCGCGCTGGATGCGCCCGCCCATGTGCGCGAGGCCGAGGACCGGGCCGCCCTGATCGAGGCCGGGGTGCCCGGGGAGGACCGCACCGAGGAGTGAACCCTCCGCCGACCGGAAGCGTTGGATGAACACAACCTGACGCCGTGGACCTGCAAGAGGACCGTGATCGATTGGAGCGCATCCTGCTGGGCCAGGAGGCCCTGGTGAACGAAGTGCGCGCCTGGCTGGACGAAGAGGATTCCGCTGACGCGATGGTCGAAGCGGCGGTCCGCAGCTCCACCGAGGACCGGTTGAACACGCTGAGCGGGTTGGACCGTGCACGCATCTTCGATCGCCGCACCATTCAGGACCTCTGCGTCAAGTACCGGCTCCGCTTCCTTCCGGGCGGACTGTACAAAGGGGAACTGCCCCGGCAGGCGATCGCCGCAGTGCGGGCGTTGGAAGCGCGCACCGGTAAGGTGCTCCGGGGCTACCACATCATGGCGCCCGCGCATCGGTTCCGGCTCTGTGATGCAGACGGCGATCCGTTGCTCTTCGTGCGCATCGGTCAAGGGCGGTACTACCTGATCCATCGCTGGGGCGCCGACCTCTCTCCCTTGCGGGCCCTGTTCTACTGGCCGTTCAGAACACCCGCGCACCTTGCGGTGACGGTGGTCGCCGTGGCCATGATCCTCGCGGCGGCGATACCGACCGCCTTGATCACCAGCGATCCGTCGGCGGGGTGGTGGGGGGCTCACCGGGTGCTGATGGCGTTCTGGACCACCGTCGTGGTGACGGCGTTCACCGTGCAGGGGTGGTTCGCCTTCTTCGGCCGGTTCAGCCGCGAGGCCTGGAACAGCCGCACCTTCAACTGACCCCGGGTCCGCACCGGAGCGGCGGCTCCGAACGCCGCCGGCTCACGAACGACCTACAGGCACCGTGATGCGTTCGCCTTGGGGGAGTTTGCACACGCAGGCCGCCCGGAACCACTGCTTCAGTTGCTCGCGTTCCTCGGGCAGCAGGCGGCGGAACGCCTTGCGGAGCTCCTTGCGGAAGATCCGGGCATCGGCCAGGCTGATCTTGTCCAGCAATTCCTGATAGTAGTCGAGGAGCGTTCTCTGGCTGCGCATGATGCGGGCGGGTTCGCGTTGGAGCGGGACCCACCCGTGCTCTACGCGGGGCCGGGGGGCAGGGTTACGGGAAGGCGAAAGGGCGCCTTGTGGGCGCCCCTCCGCGATCGAACGAGCGTTGCTCAGCTCACGGCGATCTCCTTGGCCTTCGGCTTGGTGGCCTCCACCTTCGGGATCGAAAGGTGCAGGATGCCGTCCGTGTATTCCGCCTTGATCCGGTCGGCGTCAGCGCTTTCGGGCAGGCGGAAACTGCGCGTGAAGGAACTGAAGTGGAACTCACGGCGCGTGAACCGGTCGCCATCCTTCTGCTCTTCGTTCTTCTTTTCAGCGCTCACCGTGAGCACGTTGTCCTCGACGTTCACCTTCAGGTCCTCCTTCTTGTAGCCGGGGGCCATCACCTCGAGCTTGAACTCGGCATCGCGCTCAATGATGTTCACGCTGGGGAGTGCCTGCCGGGGCTCATCAAGGCCGAACATGCTGTTCATGTCGCGGCCGAAGAATTCGCTGACCAGCGTATTGAACGGGCTCACATAGCTGGCCTTGGGGCGGTACTTCACGATGGTCATGACGATAATGGTGTTGGGTGTGGGTTGTATGCGCCGCACACCGGACAACCGGGATGCCGACCTGGAGAACAGGACATTTCGACCGCTGATGGCGGTCTTCGAATGTCAGAATGTCCTTATTGAGGGAGGAAGAGGAAGGTGATCGTGCCGATCTGTTCCTCGGGGGCCGTGGCCGATCGGTCGAACCGGGCCTCGGCCGCATACGCCATCGCGTACTCGACCATGCACGCTTCATCGACGGTGGTCGCCTCCTTGTCCAGCGTGGTGCGCCGGATGGCGCCGCTCCGGTCCACGGCGATGCGCACCACCACGCGCCCACTGCCGGTGCAGAGGTAGGCGGGTACGTCCAGGGTCTCCGGACGTCGACCTTTGAGGTCGTAGGAGACGGTGGCGGGCCCTTCCACCCGCGCGGGCGGCTGCTCCTTGGGCAGATAGCGGTCCTTGTCCCACTGGCTGGGATCGAGCTCCGGCACCACCACCTCCTTGCCGGCCGCCCGCCGCTCCTCGGCCAGCCGCTCGAACTCGCTCTGTTCCAAGGCACGCAGGTCGTTCTCCAGGCGCTCGGCGGTGCGTTCGCTCACGGTCGGAACGGCCTGGGCGGCCCGCAGCTGCGCGTTCAGGTCGCTGACGGCGTTGGTCACGTGCACGGGCGGCACTGGTGTGCCCGTCTCGATGGCCTGAAGCAGGGCCTCGGCCTGTGCGGCGTCCAGCACGTCCACCCGCATCTCGTTGCTCCGCTCGGGATCGGGCCCGGTGCCCAGGCGGGCGATGGCCATGGTGAAGACCACAGCGGTGTGGAGCACCAGCGTGCCGATGATGCCGTACTTGTGACGGTCGAAGCGGTCCAGGATCAGGTCCAACATGCGGCGCCGGTGTCCGCAAGTTAAACGCCGGTCCGACGCGTCCGGATGCGCCAGCCCACCGGATACCTGTTGTTCCAGCGATTGCCGGCGCCTTTCGCCCAGCCCAGCCCGTGGCCGGCATGGCGCATCAGGGCGTGGCCCGCGGCCCCGGTGGCCGCGAGCGCCTCACCGCGCAGAAAGGCCAGCGCCTGCTGCCGGTCCAGGTCCATCGTGGTGAACGGCAGCACCGGTCGCAACAGGTCCACGGCTTCAGGGCAGAACGCGACCGCCGGATGCGGGGCGGTCCCCCCGGGGGCGTCCACCGTCACCGGCAGCGCGGCGTCCGCGCGGTCGATCGCGGTGCGCAGGGCGGGGTGCAGGCCGGCCCACGCCGGTGGGCGCAGGCGGTGGCCCTCGAGGACGCAGGGCCCTGCCGCTTCCCGTGGTCCCGGGGAGCCGGGTTTCCGAAGGGCGGCGATGAAAAAGCCCTCGGCCCGGCAGCGATGGGGCATGCACATGAGCCCTCGTTCGCCACGGATGGGTCCGGGGTCCAACGGGTCGATCGCCAGCACCTCGGCCTCATGGCGCTGTAGGAAGCTCCTCAACTGCCCATCATCCTCCTCGTCCGCCCAGGTGCAGGTGCTGTAGATCAGGGCACCTCCGGGGCGCAGCGCGTTCCAGGCGTGCTCCAGGAGGCCGGCCTGCACCGTGCTGCATCGCCGCACGAGTTCGGGCGACCACTGGCTGCGGGCCACGGGTTCCCGCCGCATCAGGCCTTCACCGCTGCACGGGGCGTCCACCAGCACCAGATCGAAGTGGGGAAGGGTGCCGAAGGTCTCGGCGGGCAGCCGGGTGATGCACGCGTTCGGTGCACCCCATTTCCAGATGTTCTCCTGCAGCACGGCATGCCGGCGGGCATCCACCTCATTGCAGACCACGAGCGCGCCGGGCCCGAGCAGCGAGAGGAGGTGGGTGCTCTTGCCACCGGGGGCGGCGCAGAGGTCCAGGGCGGTGGCGTCGGCGCCGATGAGGCCGGCTGCCGCGACGGCCCGCTCCACGAGCATGCTGCCGGCTTCCTGCACGTAGTAGGCGCCGGCATGGAGCAGGGGATCCACGGTGAACAGCGGGCGCTCGTCGAGGAAACGTCCGGTGCTGCACCAGGGAACAAGCGCACCGGAGGGGCCACCGGGCTTGCGGGGGTTGAGCCGGATGCTGGTGGGCGGCGGTGTGTCCAGCGCGGCGAGCAGCAGGGGCGCCTCGTTCCCAAGGTCGGCCGACAGGCGACGCACGAGGCCGTCCGGCAGGGGGGGCATCGCGTGGGGCACCCTGGCGGGTCGCGAGCGCCGCATCGGGTCAGAGGACGGCCACGGCGCTCGGCCGCTCGATGGTCTGCCTGCGGTCGGGGCCGGTGGACACGATGCGCACGGGCACCTGCACGGCCTCCTCGATGCGCCGGATGTAGCGTTCGAGCGCCTCGGGGATGTCGCTGCCAAGCGTCCCCAGCCATCGCAATCGGCGTACACCGGTTCGGCGTCCTGCACGTCGTAGGGAAGGCGGTCGGTGAGCGTGCCGTTGACGCGGTAATGGGTGCATATGCGCACCTGGTCCATGTCGTTCAGCACATCGGCCTTCATCATGGCCAGTTCGCTCACGCCGTTGATCATCACGGCATAGCGCAGGGCGGGCAGGTCCAGCCAGCCGCAGCGGCGCGGGCGTCCTGTGGTGCTGCCGAACTCGTTCCCGGCCTTTCGGATGCGATCGCCGGTATCGTCGGTGAGCTCGGTGGGGAAGGGGCCGCTGCCCACGCGCGTGCAGTAAGCCTTGAAGATGCCGATCACACGGCCGATGCGGGAGGGCGGCACGCCCAGTCCGGTGCAGGCCCCGGCACAGATGGTGCTGCTGCTGGTGACGAAGGGATAGGTGCCGAAATCGATGTCGAGCAGGGTGCCCTGGGCACCTTCGGCCAGCACCTGACGGCCCTGACGGAACGCCTGGTCCAGGTAGTGCTCGCTGTCCACCAGGTCCATGGCCCGCAGGCGGTCCACGGCGTGCATCCAGCGCTCCTCCGCCTCACGGTCCGGCCCGGCGGCGCCGTAGAGGCTCAGCAGGCGTTCGTGCTTGCGGACCAGGCCGCGGTAGCGGTCGTGGAGATCGGCGCGTTCCAGGTCGCCCACGCGCAGGCCATTGCGGCCCGTCTTGTCCATGTAGGTGGGGCCGATGCCTTTCAGGGTGCTGCCGATGCGTTCCTTGCCTTTCTCGGCCTCGCTGGCGGCATCGAGCGCACGATGGGTGGGCAGGATGAGGTGCGCGCGACGTGAGATGGCGAGCCGTCCGCGCAGGTCCACACCGCTGGCCGCGATACCGTCGAGCTCCTGCAGGAAGATCACCGGGTCGATCACCACACCGTTGCCCACGAGGTTCATCACCCCATCGTGGAACACGCCGCTGGGCACGGTGTGCAACACGTGCTTGCGGCCCTCGATCCACAGCGTGTGGCCGGCGTTGGGGCCGCCCTGGAAGCGGGCCACCACCTGATACCGGGGGGCCACCACGTCCACCACCTTGCCCTTGCCCTCATCGCCCCACTGGGCGCCGAGCAGGACGTCCATGCGGGCGCCCATCAGGCCTTGAGCTTGGCGAGGGCCTCGTCGACGCCACCGGTGATGGTGAACACCGAGTCGAGCTTGGTGACCACGAACAGCTGGCGCACACTGGGGGACAGGCCCGAGATGATGGCGTCACCGCCGGCGTTGCGGGTGCGGGTGAGCACGTTGATCAGGATGTTCAACCCGGTGCTGTTCATGTACTGCAGGTCGCTCAGGTCGAGCACCACGTTGTGCTGGCCCCCGGCCAGACCTTCCTCCAGGGAGGACAGCAACCTGTCGGCCTGCTGCTGGTCCATCAGGCGGCCCTGGAGCTTGAAGACCGGACAGGTGTCTGTGGGATCGATCTGCAGGTCGAAGGTGGGGCGGTCGCTCATGGCGTGTCGGACTTGGGACGGCAGTTGCGGCAAAGGCCGTAAAGATGCAACGCGTGATGCTCCACCTGGAAGCCGGTGACCTCGGCGGCGGTGGCGCGGATGTGCTGGATGCGGGGGTCGCAGAACTCGGTGACGGTGCCGCAGGCGCGGCAGATCAGATGATCGTGCTGGCGGAAGGCGTGGCTGCGCTCGAACTGGGCGGGAGCACCGGTGAAGCGATGGCGCCGCACCAGGTCGCATTCCAGGAGCAGCTCCATGGTGTTGTACAGGGTGGCGCGGCTCACCTGGTAGCGCTTCTGCTTCATCCGCGCGAAGAGGCGTTCGATGTCGAAGTGCCCCTCCTGTTCATACACTTCCGTGAGGATGGCGAAGCGCTCGGGCGTTTTGCGGTGCCCATTGCGTTCCAGGTACTCCGTGAAGATGGTGCGGACGCGGTCCTTCTGCTCGGCGGTGACCATCGGGGCGAAGGTACGCCACGCCCGGGAGCCTCAGTGGTCCACGCGTTCCACGGAACGCACGCCGTTCACGCGGCGGAGCTTCTCGATCAGCGACATCAGGTGGTCGGTGTCCTGCACATAGGCCATCACCTTGCCCTCGAAGATGCCGTCGTTGCTCTCGAAGCTGATGGAGCGCATGTTGACGTTGTGCTGATGGCTGATGATGGAGGTGATCTTGTTCACCAGGCCCACCTCGTCGATGCCCGAGAAGCGCAGGCCGGCGAGGAACTCCACGCTGTCCTTGCCCTTCCAGCGCGCCTTCACGATGCGGTAGGCGAAGTTGCTCATGAGCTGCACGGCGTTGGGGCAGTTCACGCGGTGGATCTTGATGCCCTCACCCACGGTGATGAAGCCGAAGACATCGTCGCCGGGGATGGGGTTGCAGCACGGGCTGAGGCGGTAATCCAGCTTCTGCAGGTCGTCGCCGATCACCAGGGCGCCGGAGGCCTGGCCGCGAATATCGGCCACCACCTCTTCCAGGGCGCGCTCCTCCTCGCGGGCCACGGGGCGCGGAGGCAGGTTGAGGCGGCCGGCCTTGACGGCGGGCGTGCCCAGGGTGTCCAGGTCGACGCGGCCGCGGGCGATGCGGTAGAACAGGTCGGTGGGCGAGGTGGCGCGGAAATGCTCGATGAGGGCGGCCACGTTGCGGTCGTCCACCTTGGCGCCCCATCCGCGCAGCTTGCGCTGCGCGGCCTCTCGGCCCACCACGGCCAGCTTGCGCTTCTGCTCGCGCAGCGCCTGCTTGATCTTGTGGCGGGCGCGGGCGGTGACCACGTAGGTGAGCCAGTCCTCCTTGGGCTGCTGCTTACGCGAAGTGATGATCTCGATCTGGTCGCCGCTGCGCAGCGCGTGGCTCAGCGGCACCAGCTTGTGGTTCACCTTGGCGCCGATGCACTGCCGCCCCACCTGGCTGTGGATGTCGAAGGCGAAGTCGAGCGCGGTGGCGCCCGCCGGCAGGTTGCGCATCTCGCCCTTCGGGGTGAACACGACGATCTCGTCGCTGAAGAGGTTCAGCTTGAAGTCGTTCACGAAGTCGATGGCGCTGGCCGTGGGGTCCTCCAGCACCTCGCGCACCCGGTTGAGCCAGGCGTCCAGCGCGCCGGCATGCTCCTCGTCATCCTTGTAGCGGTAGTGCGCGGCCAGGCCCATCTCGGCGATCTCGTCCATGCGCTGGCTGCGGATCTGCACCTCCACCCAGCGCCCGCCGGGGCTCATCACCGTGGTGTGCAGGCTCTCGTAGCCGTTGGCCTTCGGGGTGCTGATCCAGTCGCGCAGCCGGTCGGGGTTGGGCTGGTAGAAGTCGGTGACAATGCTGTACACCTTCCAGCAGTCGGCCTTCTCCAGCTCGTGCTTGGTGTCGATGATGATGCGGATGGCGAAGACATCATAGACCTCCTCGAAGGTGACGTTCTTCTTCAGCATCTTGTTGTAGATGCTGTGGATGCTCTTGGGCCGGCCCTTGATCTCGTAGGTGAACCCCTCGCGGTCCAGCGACTCGCGGATGGGCAGCATGAACCGGCTGATGAAGCGCTTCCGTACGGCCTCGCCTTTCTTCAGGCGCTGTTCAATGTCCGCATACACGTCGGGCTCCTTGAACTTCAGCGCCAGGTCTTCCAGCTCGCTCTTGATGCTGTAAAGGCCGAGGCGATGGGCGAGGGGTGCGTACAGGAACAGGGTCTCGCTGGCGATCTTGAGCTGCTTGTCGCGCGCCATGCCCTCCAGGGTGCGCATGTTGTGCAACCGGTCGGCCAGCTTGATGAGGATCACGCGCACGTCCTGCGCCAGCGTCAGCAGCACCTTCCTGAAGTTCTCCGCCTGGATGCTGTCCGTGCCGAACTGGAGCCCGCTGATCTTGGTGAGGCCGTCGATGATGGCGGCCACCGTGGGACCGAAGAGGTCGCGCACGTCCTCCAGCGTGAGGTCGGTGTCCTCCACCGTGTCGTGCAGCAGGGCGCAGACCACGCTGGTGGTGCCCAGGCCGATCTCCTCGGCGCAGATGCGGGCCACGGCGAGCGGGTGGTAGATGTAGGGTTCGCCGCTTTTCCGCCGCTGCTCCTTGTGCGCCTCCAGGGCGATGTTGAAGGCCTTGCGGATCAACCGCGTGTCCTCCGGGCTGCGCTCGCCGCGGATGCTACGGAGCAGGCCACGGTAGCGATAGAGGATCTCATCCTTCTCGCGCGCGCTGTCCACGCCGGGCAGGCCCGTGGCCTTCGCCTTCACTCCATCCATGGCCGTGCCCTAAAGGTAGGGGAGCGCTGGCAGTACCGTGCCGCGCACCTCGCCGAAGCCGATGCGGACCCCGTCGCGCCCGGCGTGCCCGCGCATCACCAGCGTATCACCGTCCTCCAGGAACTTCCGTTCGCTGCCGTCGTGCAGGGCGAGGGGCTTGGTGCCTTTCCAGGTCAGCTCCAGCAGGCTCCCATAGCTCTCCGGCGCCTCCCCGCTGATGGTGCCGCTGGCCATCAGGTCGCCGCGGCGCACGTTGCAGCCGTTCACCGTATGGTGGGCCAGTTGTTGCGCCATGCTCCAGTACTGGTGCTTGAAGTTGGTGCGGCTGATCACCGTCTCGCGGCCGTCGGCCGTGGCGATGGCGGCCTCCAGCGCGATGTCGAAGTGGTGCGGTCCCTGCTGACGCAGGTAGGGCAGCACCGGCGGGTCCTGCTCCGGCGACGCGGTGCGGAACGGCTCAAGCGCATCGAGCAGCACCACCCACGGGCTGACGCTGCTGCCGAAGTTCTTGCCCAGGAAGGGCCCCAGCGGCACGTATTCCCAGGCCTGGATGTCGCGCGCGCTCCAGTCGTTGAAGAGCACCAGGCCCAGGATGTGGTCCTCCGCCTCCGCGGTGCTGATGCGGTCGCCGAGGGCGTTGCCGTCGAAGGTGATGAAGCCCACCTCGAGCTCCATGTCCAGCTGGCGCGTGGCCCCGAACACCGGCGCCGCATCGGGCGCGGGCTTGTACTGGCCCATGGGCCGGCGGATGGGGGTGCCGCTCACCACGATGCTGCTGGCCCGGCCATGGTAGCCCACGGGCAGGTGCAGCCAGTTGGGCAGCAGCGCGTTGGCCGGGTCCCGGAACATGCAGCCCACGTTGTAGGCGTGCTGGCGGCTGCTGTAGAAGTCCGTGTAGTCGCCCACCACCACGGGCAGCTGCATCACCACCTGGTCCACCGCCACCAGCGCGTCCTCGCGCAGGTTGTTGTCGTCGCGAAGCACCGGGTTGTCATGGCGCAGCAGGTCGCTGAGCCGCTGGCGCAGGGCCCGGACCCCGGCCTTCCCCGCCGCCATCAGCGGGTTCAGCGCCGGTGCGTCGAAGGCCTCCCGCGCGATGCCAAGGCCGTCCAGCAGACCGGCCTCGGCCAGCACGCTGAGGTCCAGTGCGCGGTCGCCGATGCGCGTCAGGGGTACCGCGGCGGTGCTGTTCCACGCGCCCACGCCCAAGGGCAGGTTCTGGATGGGGAAATCGCTGCCGGTGGGCACGGGCACCCAGGAGCGCAGGGCGGGGTCGTTGGCGGGGATCGTCATCGGCGCAAAGGTGGCACGCGGTCGCCATCTTCACGCCGCCATGTCGCGCCTGCGCCGCCTCCTGCCCGTGGTCCTGTTGGGCGCTCACGTCCTGCTGGTGGCCGGCTACACGGCGCCGGAGCGGTGGGTGCCGCCCCTGTGGCGCGCCTGGTCCGTCGCCGTGGTGCGTCCCCTGTTCCATCAGGGCTGGGACCTCTTCGCACCCGACCCGCCGCGCTGTTCGTGCCGCCTGGAGGTGAGGTCCGCGAGCGGGGGGGGGCGGCCGGTCGGCGCGGAAGGGGATGGCCTGCTGGCCCGGCGGATGGCCCGGCACCTGGTCGCATACCTCGGCGGTGGAGCGGTCCTTCCGGACACGGTGCAGGTGCCGCCGCAGTGGGCTCCGGCAATGCGCACCATCCTCGGCGATGCGCGCGGGCCGGACGGGGCGGCCACCGTGCGTGGTGTGCAACGCTGCATGGATGATCCGGCGCGGCCGTTGGAGCGGAGCACCCGCCACGTGGCCTTGGTGTTCGCAACCACCCCGGTGCCATGAACCCGGCCACGGTCCGTCTGTTCCAGCGCGCCGTGCACCTCTGGCTCGTGGGCTACGTGCTCACTGCGCTTCCTGAGGCCGAGCGGGTGTGGATCGATCCCGTATCCCCGGCCGGTCATGGGGCCTGGATCCCCCACCTGGTGGCGGCCGTGCCGGTCCCGGACGGGTGGGTCGGCCTGCCGGCGGCCCTGCTGCTGCTCGCGCTGTCCGCATTCGGGCTCTGGCGTGAGCCACCCCGCTGGATGGCGCTGTTGATCGCCGTGCTCTTCACCGTGCTCGTGCATCGGTCCTGGCTGGTGGCCACCGGTGGGCATTGGTTGATGACGAACGTGCTGCTTTGGATGGTGGCGCTGCGGGCATATCCTTCCGGGCGCAGCGAGCAATGGTGGTCGTGGCTCGGCTTCCACGCCATCCGGTTGCAGCTGTGCCTGGCCTACGGGATGTCCGCGCTGAACAAGCTGGCGGGCGGGAGCTGGCTCGATGGTACGGCCCTGCTCCGCGTCGCCGGTGACGGGACGTACGGGCCGACCATGCTCGCGCAGCACCCCTTGGTCGCGGCCCTGCTCGGGTTCGGGGTCCTGGTGCTGCTGCTCGCCCTGCCCGTCGCCCTGTGGGTGCCCGCCCTGCGTCGCCCCGCGCTGATCACCGCGCTGGTGTTCCACCTGGTCAGCGGGGTCTGGTTCCACATTCCGGACATGGCGCTCGCGTTCGCGGCCGTGCTGATGGTCTGGACCTCATCCGTGGAAGCGGAGGTGGTGGCCTGGCTCGTCAAGTCATTGATGATCAGAAGGAAACGTGCGCGTGATGGCCACATTGAGTAGTTTTGTTCATCGAAGAGGAAGAAAAGTTGAACAACATGCGAACCGATAGCTTCGCGACGTGTTTGATGTGCATAACCACCGGACACATGAACCTCCGTTCCATCCTTCCCGCCATCGGGGCCTTGGCCCTGATCGCTTCGTTGTCTTCCTGCGCCATGACCAACAAGGGCCAGGCGCGCCTGTACGAGAAGGCGACCGATGAAGCCCCCTACGACGCCGTCGTGGTGCCGGGAGTGCCCTTCGAGGGCGGTCAGTGGCAGGACATCATGAAGATGCGCGTGCACTGGGCGGTGAAGCTGTATGAGCGTGGGCTCACCCGGAACATCATCTTCTCCGGTTCGGCGGTCTACACCCCGTACGTGGAAGCCACCATCATGGGGCTGTACGCCGAGCAACTGGGCGTTCCGCGGGAGCACATCCTGCTGGAGACCCGGGCCGAGCACAGCACGGAGAACCTGTTCAACAGCTACATGCTGGCGCGCGACCGGGGCATGAAGCGCATCGCACTGGCCTCCGACCCCTTCCAGTCGTGGATGCTGCGCGGTCTGGCCAAGCGTATGGAGCGCCAGCTGGGGGCGGACATCGACATGCTGCCGGTGGTGTTCAAGGACCTGTTCAGCGCCAGTTTGAGCACGCCGGCGATCGACCCCACATCGGCCTACGTAAGCGAGTTCGTGTCCCTGCCGGAACGCGAGAACTTCTTCAAGCGCTTCCTGGGCACCAGCGGCAACAACCTCGATTGGGACCGCGCCCGGGCGGACGCTGTGCGCAACGGCGACCGCGTGGAGCTGATGGACTAGCGCGACGCCTCCTTCATCCCGTCCACGACCGCCTCGGCCATGGCATCCGCGATGCGGAGGTAGCCCGGGGTGGTGAAGTGGCAGCAGTTGTCGCTGTACATCGCACGCACTTCGGTGCGGAAGATCCCGGTCAGATCGTGGAAGGCCACGCCGGCGGACCGCAGCCGCAGGCCACGTTCGATGAGCAGCGGATAGCCTTGCTCCACGGCCTCGCGGTAGCAGAAGGGACCTTCGGCCAGGGCCACCGCGGCCTCCTTGGGACCGATGGGTTTGGATCCCGGGACGTACTGGTTGGGTTGCAGGAAGTGGAAGTAGACCGCGCCGTTCGCTTCGGCCAGGGCCTTCACCTGCAGGGAGCTGCGCATCCACAGGTCGGCCTGTTCGGCGCGGTAGGCGGCGGTGTCGGTGACGGTGCGCACCGGACCGGTCACCTGCAGGTCCGCGCCGGCGTTCTCCAGGGTGGTCCGTAGCCGCTGTTCCAGTTCGGTGAGCTCGGCGGCATCGCGATGATCGCGGGTGCGCCAGAGGAGCAGGGCGATGTTGCTGTGGCGCAGTGCGGAGGAGGCCATCCGCTGCCGGCGCTCCTCGCGGCGCTCGCCGATGGCCAGCCGTTGGGCCAGGATCCGCTGCACCTTGGGGTCGAGCCGCTTGCGGGCGTACATGTTCCAGTGCCGCGGGTAGTTGGGGTGGATGCCGAAGGGCAGGTTGTCGCACACCGGAAGCACGATGTCGTTGAAGCCGTCGAGCGCGAGCACCAGGTCCACATGGGCGCCCTGGGCCAGGAACCAGCTGAGGGCTTGCAGGGGCTGGGGCTGCTTGTAGCCGCCCAAGGCGAGCACCGCCACGCGGAAGGCCTTTCCGCGGAAGGCCGGCGCCCGCTGAAGTCCGCGCAACAGGCGCTCCTCGGCGAAGGTGTGCAGGCCCATCGCCACCGAACCGCCCAGGAGCACCACGTTCACCGTGTCGGGTGCGCCGGGGTGGAGCGGGTCGGCGCCGGGCAGGCCGAAGCGGTTGCGGTCGTTGAGCGGCACGCTCACATAGCCCAGGTACGGATGCAGGTAATGGTCGCCGAGGTACTCCTCCGCAGGCCGCCCGGCCTGCGCGGTGTCCACGGCCACGGCGGTGCCCAGGGCGTCCACGGTGGCGGCGCGGTCGTAGGGCTGGCCGATGGACCAGCCCAGGAGCCAGGGGCTGGCCTCTGCGGCGGCCAGGCAGAGCAGCAGCACGAGCAGGGTGGCGCGCCAGGGGGAGCGACGGTCGCGGCGGGATCGGCGGCGTCGGCTGGCCATGCGGTCGTCAGGCGAAGAGGGGCCGCAGGCGCATCATGCCGTTCACCTGGAAGCGGATGCGGTCCAGCTCGGCGTCGTCGTTGCGGTGGGTGAGGGCCGCGTCGATCAGGTGCACGATCTGCCGGCATTCGGCCTCCTTGAGCCCGCGCGTGGTGATGGCCGGCGCGCCGATGCGGATGCCGCTGGTGACGAAGGGGCTCTGTGTGTCGAAGGGCACCATGTTCTTGTTCACGGTGATGTCCACGCGGCCCAGGGCCTGCTCGCCCTCCTTGCCGGTGATGCCCTTGTTGCGCAGGTCGATCAGCATGCAATGGTTGTCCGTGCCGCCGCTCACCACGTCGTAGCCCTTCTCCACGAGCCCTTCGGCCAGGGTCCGCGCATTGGTGATCACCTGCCGGCCGTAGTCCACGAAGCTCGGCGCGAGCGCCTCGCCGAACGCGATGGCCTTGGCGGCGATGACGTGCTCGAGCGGGCCGCCCTGGGTGCCGGGGAACACGGCGCCGTCCAGCACGCTGCCCAGGCTGCGCGCCTCGCCCTTGGGGGTCTTCACGCCCCACGGGTTGTCACCGTCGCGGCCGGCCAGGATGAGGCCTCCGCGCGGACCCCGCAGGGTCTTGTGCGTGGTGGTGGTCACCACATGGCAGTGGGGCAGGGGGTCGTTGAGGAGGCGCGCGGCGATGAGGCCGGCGGGGTGGCTGACATCGGCCAGCAGCACGGCCCCGACCTCATCGGCGATGGCCCGGAAGTTGGCATAGTCCCAGTCGCGGCTGTAGGCGCTGGCGCCGCAGATGATCAGCCTGGGCTTTTCGCGCTGTGCGGTCTCCCGCACCACGTTCATGTCCACCCGCCCGGTGGCCTTGTCCACGCCGTAGAAGGTGGCGCGGTAGAGCTTGCCGCTGAAGTTGACGGGGCTGCCATGGGTGAGGTGGCCGCCGTGGCTGAGGTCGAAGCCCAGGATGGTGTCGCCCGGCTTGAGCGCGGCGAGCATCACCGCGGCGTTGGCCTGCGCGCCGCTGTGCGGTTGCACGTTGGCCCATGCGGCACCGAAGAGGCGCTTGGCCCGGTCGATGGCCAGCTGCTCCACCTCGTCCACATGCTCGCAGCCGCCGTAGTAGCGCTTGCCGGGCAGGCCTTCCGCATACTTGTTGGTGAGCACCGAGCCCATGGCCTCCATCACCTGGTCGCTCACGTAGTTCTCGCTGGCGATCAGTTCCAGGCCCTTGGTCTGGCGCCATTTCTCCTTGTCGATGATGCCGAAGACCTGCTGATCGCGCTCCATGGTGGAAGATGGTGAGCGGCGAAGATAGCCGGGGGCGCCACGCGTTCAGGCGCGGGAGCGCCGGGCGAGCGGCAGCACCAGCAGGAGGATCAGCAGGAGCACGGGGTATTGCAGGGCGTGCAGCAGCTTCACGGCCACGGCCTCCAGCGGTGGAAGCGCACGCGCGCTGAGGTGCAACAGCAGGGCCACGGCGGCGGCGATGAGGGTGCCGGCGATCAGGGTGCGGCGGTGGCCATGGTGGCCGGTGAGCACGCGGGCCAGCCGCACGGCCAGCAGGAGCATGAGCGCCACGTAGGCGGCGGCGAGGAGCCACTTCAGCAGGGTCAGGTCGCCCAGGTCGGCGCCGGCGGCCCATCGCTGGAACAGCGAGTGGGCGTAGGAGTACGGGGTCCCCCGCTGCAGGTGGTCGATCTGGTAGTTGAGGTTGAGGAAGAGGAACTCGCGCACGGCACCGAGCAGCACGCCGATGGCGACGATGGCGGCCGCGGCAAGGCGGCGCTTCATGGCGCCGGGGCGGCGGGGGTGTTCCGCGCGAACCGCTTCACCCACAGGAACCACAAGAGGAAGACCCATCCGTACACGACCACATAGAAGGTGTAGTCGTGGTTGAAGTTGAGCAGCTCGTAGTCGATGGTGACCACGATGCAGAGGGCGGCGATGCGCAGCACATTGATGAGGTGGATCGAGAGCAGGCCCAGCGGAATGAACCACGCCTTGTGCCGCCAGGGCCCGGGGTAGGTGATGAGGAAGAGCGCGAACACGGCGAAGAGGCTCACCCCGTTGCAGGGGTCGCCGATCCAGAGCAGGTGGCCGCCCTGCACCCCCACGGTGCGGATCATCTCCGCGTTGGCGGGTTCGGGCAGCAGGGTGTAGCCCAGGGCGGAGAGCAGGGTGCCGCTGAGGCGGATGAGGTTGTCGATCACCGCGCGGTCGAGCACGCCCCAGGGATGGATGACGAGCTCATAGAGGAGGTACCAGCCCAGGAAGAGGGCACCTGCGGTGACGAGGAAGCGGACGAGCGGGTCGCGCAAGGTGGAGGAGGACGGTGCCTGAGGCCCGTCCATGGATCACTTGCTGTGGCGGGCCCGACGCAGGGAGATCGCGGAGCGACCGCCGATGATGGCGCCGGCGGCCATGAGCAGACCGATGCCACCGTCGATGGGGATGCAGGGTGGGGGCCAGCACGGGGGAGGGCCGCCCACGGGAGGCTGGGCCAGCAGGCCCCCGGCCAAGGGGAGCACGATCAGTGCGAGGACCGCTGCGAAACGGGGTAACGTCATCCTGGGCGAGGCGGTTCGGTCGGGTTGGCAAAGGTAGACTTTCCAGCTGCTCATGGTCCAGTGGGCGAAGATGAACATTTATGAACGATCGGCCAACGGCCCCGATGGATCGGCGGGCCAGGGCCGTGCGGATGGCCTTCCGGCCGGCCGTGTATCTTTGCCGCCCTTGCTCCGGGAGAGGGTGCCCCAATGGCGCGGCCCGTGCAGGAGCACGTTGCGAACGATGGCCACTCAGGGAAGTCAGGCGAAAGGCGGCATCATCGACGTCAACGACCTCCGGTATTTCGTCCGGATCTTCTCCAAGAACTGGTACTTCGTGGTGGTGGCCCTGGTGCTCTCCGCCGCGCTGAGCTACCTGTACTCCTACAAGATCCCCGAGGTGCACGGCGCCAGTGCGCAGATCCTGCTGAAGGACCGGGAGGTGTACAACTACCAGACGCAGGTCTACCAGAACATCGGCTATGTGGCGGCCTACAGCGACATCGTGAACCAGAAGCGGGTCCTCACCTCGTACGATCTGGTGGACAAGGCGCTGAGCAAGCTCGACTTCGACATCTCCTACTACATCATCGGTCGGTTCAAGGTCTCGCAGGTCTATGGCTCCCTGCCCTTCACGGTGAAGATCGACCTGTTGAACCCCAAGTACTACCAGCGCCCCTTCGACCTCCGGGTGGTGGACCCGGACCATTACGAGCTGAGCTACGACGGGGGTACGGGCATCGTGTCGAAGGTCTATGCCTTCGGGCAGGACGTGATGGAGAACGACTTCCTGCTGCGGGTGGACAAGAGCGAGCAGCTGGCCGCGGGCAGCTTTGAGAAGGTGACCGCGAGCGACTACCAGTTCGTGCGGCACAGCAGGCCCTGGCTGGTGAACAAGTACAAGAGCGGCATGGTGGTGGAGAACCTGGATTACACCACCATCCTGCAGGTCACCGTGGAGGACGAGATCCCCGCGCGGGCCAAGATGTTCCTGGACACCCTGAGCCGCGAGTACATCAATTACACGCTGCAGAGCGAGTTCGACATCAACCAGAACACGCTCAACTACATCGACAAGCAGCTCGACGAGGTGACGGTGATCCTGAACCAGTTCGAGGACGAGCTTCAGCGCTACAAGGAGAGCCGCAACATCCTGGACCTGAGCCGCGAGGAGGACCGCTACTTCAACGAGCTGGTGCGGTTCGACAATGAACGGCGCAAGCTGGAGCTGATGATCCAGTCGCTCAACGACCTGGAGGATTACGTGGTGAACATCGGGGACGAGAAGCTGCTGCCGCCCTCGTTCTACATCCTGGAGGACGATGTGTTCCTGCGCAACACGCTCAGCGAGCTGTACGCCATGCAGATGAACCGCAACAGCATGCTGTTCGACGCCACCCCGGAGAACCTGAGCGTGAACCGGCTGGACAGCACCATCATGCTCAACCGCGGCAACCTGCTGGTGTACGTGAAGAACTCGCGCAAGGCCATCGAGGCGAAGATCAGCGACGTGCAGGCGCAGATGGCGGATTACGAGCGGTTGATCCGCACGGTGCCCCTGAGCCAGCGCGACATCCTCAACATCGAACGGCGCCTTCAGGTGAACGAGAAGCTCTACCTCTTCCTGCTGGAGAAGCGGGCCAACACGGTGATCGCACGGGCGGGCATCGTGCCGCAGACCAAGGTGATCGAGCTGGCCCGGTCCATCGGGGTGGTACGGCCGGACAAGGTGAAGATCCTGTACGCCTTCATGGTGGGCGGCATCGTGATCTCGCTGATCATCGTGTTCATCCGCGTGATGTTCTACGATCGGATCGAGAACGCCGACCAGCTGAAGGCCATGGTGCACATGCCCGTGTTCGGGGAGATCATCGCCAGCGACAAGGCCGAGGAGAACTACGTGGTGGTGGACAGCGACCCCAAGAGCGCGATCACCGAGAGCTTCCGGACGGTGCGCACCAACCTGGAGTACCTGCCCGGGCCGCAGGGCACCGGGCGCGTGGTACTGGTCACCAGCTACCGTCCCAACGAAGGCAAGACCTTCTGCAGCGTGAACCTCAGCGCCATCCTGGCCAAGGCGGGCAAGCGGGTGATGCTGCTGGAGCTCGACCTGCACAAGCCCAAGGTGGGCAAGGGCCTGAACATGACCAGCACGCAGGGCCTGAGCAACCTGCTGGTGGGCCACGTGGAGCCGGCCGCCGTCGTGCAACCCACGCAGATCGAGAACTTCCACGTGATCCTCAGCGGCCCCACCCCGCCCAACGCGTCGGAGCTCGTGCTGAGCCGCCACCTGGAGGAACTGTTCCGCTACGGTCGGCAGCACTACGACTACGTGATCATCGACACCCCGCCGGTGGGCCTGATCACCGACGCGCTGGTGATGATGAAGCATGTGGACGCCACCCTCTTCGTGGTGAACACGCGGTTCGCCAACAAGGACCACCTCACCAGCGCCATGGAGGTGATCCACAGCAATCCGGTGCGCAACTTCGGCTTCATCCTCAACGGTGTGCGGATGAAGAAGAGCAAGTACTACTACAACACCAACTACGGCTACGGTTATCGCTACGCGTACGGCTATGGCAGCGGCTACGGCTATGGCTACGGCTACGGCCGCCGCAAGCGGGGCAAGGACGCCAAGGATGGTGGGGACACCGAGGCCTGATCCCCTGGCATGAGCGCGACATCCGCCGCGAACACCGCAACGCCCGATGGCGGCTTCACCACGGTGATCGGTCCCGGGCGCCCGCTGCTCGCCGTCGACCTCCGCGAGCTCTGGCATTACCGCGACCTGGTGCTGCTCTTCACCCGTCGCGACATCGTCACGGTCTACGCCCAGACGGTGCTCGGTCCGCTGTGGGTGGTCCTCCAGCCCCTGATCACCACCTTCACCTTCGCGATCATCTTCGGCAAGGCCGCCGGTCTGGCCCCGCCCGACCTGCCCGGTCCGCTCTTCTACATGTCGGGCCTCGTGCCCTGGGCCTTCTTCAGCGGCCAGATCACCAAGACCTCGCGCACCCTGGTGGGCGGCGCGCACGTGATGACCAAGGTGTACTTCCCCAGGTTGGTGATGCCCATCAGCATGACGCTGAGCAACGGCTTCACCTTCCTGATCCAGTTCGTCGCGCTGGGCGTGATGATCGCCGCCTACGCCTGGAGCGGGGACCTCACCTGGTCGGCGGGCGCACATCTGCTCGGTCTGCCGGTGCTGGTCCTCATCATGGGCATCCTGGGCCTTGGCACGGGCATCCTCATCTCGGCCGCCACCACCAAGTACCGTGACCTGAGCTTCCTGGTGGGCTTCGGCGTGCAGCTGCTGATGTACGCCAGCCCAGTGATCCTGCCGTTGAGCCGGCTGCAGAAATTCCCCGCCCTGCTGCGTGTGTTCGAGCTGAACCCGATGACCGCGGTGATCGAGGCGTTCCGGGCGATGCTGTTCGGTGGCGCGGTGCCCTGGGACGGCCTGGTGTACTCCGCCACGGTGGCGGTGGCCATGCTGCTGGTGTGGGGTGATGACCTTCAACAAGGTGGAGCGCTCCTTCGCCGACATCGTGTGACCATGGGCCCTGTGGTGATCGAGGTGGAGGGCCTGGGCAAGAGCTATCGCCTGGGAAGCATCGGCAGCGGCACCATCGCCGATGAGCTGCGCCGGGGCTGGGCCCGCCTGCGCGGCCGCCCGGAGCCGGATGCACCGGTGGACACCGCCTCGCCCGGGAGGGCGCAGGGCCGCATCTTCCACGCGCTGAGCGACGTGTCCTTCCACCTGCGCGAGGGCGAGGTGCTCGGCATCATCGGGCGCAACGGCGCAGGCAAAAGCACGCTGCTCAAGCTGCTCTCGCGCATCACCGCGCCCACCGCGGGGGCCATCCGCATGAAGGGGCGCGTGGCCAGCCTGCTGGAGGTGGGCACGGGCTTCCACCCGGACCTCACCGGCCGCGAGAACATCTACCTCAACGGCGCCATCCTGGGCATGCACCGGCGCGAGATCGACACCAAGCTCCAGGAGATCATCGCCTTCAGCGGCATCGAGCACCACATCGACACCCCGGTGAAGCGCTACAGTTCGGGCATGAAGGTGCGGCTCGGCTTCGCGGTCGCGGCGCACCTGGAACCGGAGATCCTCATCGTGGACGAGGTGCTGGCCGTGGGGGATGCGGAGTTCCAGCGCAAGTGCCTGGGCAAGATGAAGGACGTGAGCACCAGCGGCCGCACCATCCTGTTCGTGAGCCACAACATGACAGCGGTGCTGAGCCTGTGCACGCGCGTGGTGTGGATCGATGGCGGGCGCGTGGCGGCCGATGGCCCGCCGGAGGAGGTGGTGGCCGCCTACCTCGGCTCCTACGCGCAGGGCGGTGATGAAGCGGCCTGGGCGCCGGGTGAAGGCCCCGGCAGTGACCTGGTGCGCCTCACCCACGCGGCGGTGGTGCCCCGGGAGGAGGCGGCACCCCTCACCATGCGCAGCCCCTTCGCCATCCGCATCGGGCTGGAGAACCATGGGGTGCATGACGACGACCTCAACATCGGCCTCCGCGTGGTGAACGACCACGACCTGGTGCTCTTCGCCAGCACGCAGGCCGACAGTGGCACGGACCGTCCGCCGGTGCCCCGCGGGCGCTTCGAGGTGGAATGCCTCATCCCCGGCGACCTGATGAACGAGGGCAGCTACCATGTGGTGGTCACTGCGTTCCGGGGGGCGAAGCTCCACTTCATCACCGAGCGTGTGCTCAGCTTCACGGTGCACGCCGGTGAGCGCCGCGGGGCCTGGTTCGGCAAACAGGCGGGCCTGGTGCGGCCGCGCCTCGCCTGGCGCACCGTTGATCCCGACAACGCGGCATGAGCGGGCTGTTCCACCTGGCGAAGAGGCTGGCCGAACCGCTGCGGCCCCGGCTGTTGCCCTCCATCGTGATCGTGGGCGCCCAGAAGGCGGGCACCTCGGCGTTGTACAGCATGCTGGTGCGCCATCCGCGGGTGATCGCGCCGGTGGAGAAGGAGCTCACCTTCTTCGGCAACGACAACACCTATGCGCTGGGCATGGCGCACTACCGGCGGATGCTGCCCGTGCGCCCGCTGCGCGGCAGGGGATGGACCACCCTGGACGCCACGCCGAACTACCTCTACCGCCCCGCGGCGGCCGAGCGCATCCACCGTCACCTGCCCGGTGCGGTCATCGTGGCCGTGCTGCGCGATCCGGTGAAGCGCGCGCGGTCGGACTGGAACATGTTCCACCAGTTCAAGGGGCATCCGCGCTACGCCCACCTGTACGACCCGCGCCCCTTCGCCGAGGCGATGGCCGCCGAGCTGGCCGACCCGCCGCCCTTCGGCTACCTGGCCCGCGGCCACTACGGTCCGCAAGTGGAGCGCTACATCCGTCTGTTCGGCCGGGAGCGGGTGCTCGTGTTCGGCTACCCGGAGCTGAAGGCCTCGCCGGAGAGCGTGGTGCGGCGCATCGCCGAAGCGGCAGGGCTTGATGCGTCGCTCTTCCCGGACCGGTTGCGCGAGGTGCGGGCCAACGTGCGGGCCTACGGCGAACCCGTGGACACCGCGATGGAGGAGCGGCTTCGCGCCTACTATGCGCCGCACCTTCGTCGCTTGGACGAGGTGCTCGGCGGGCACCTTGACCTGCGGGAGGAGCGGTGAACCGCTGCCGGCCGGGCCGCACAAGGCGGGCTTCCGTATCTTCGCGGACCACCCCCAGCGCATGATCGGTACCCAGGAGAAGGGCTCCACGTCCGGTGTTCCGCAGACCCCTGCGGGCGAACGCGGCCCCGTTTACGTCACCCGCGCCTTTCTCCCTCCGTTCGACACCTTCACGGAACTCATGCGGGGCGTATGGGAGCGCGGGCAGCTCACCAACAACGGCCCGCTCGTGCAGCAGTTCGAGCGCGCCCTGGCCGAGCAGGCCGGGATCGCTCATCCGCTCTTCCTGGTGAACGGCACCATCGCGCTCAACCTCATCATCCGGGCGTTGGAGCTCAAGGGTGAGGTCATCACCACGGCGTTCTCGCATCCGGTCACCACCACCAGCATCATCTGGGAGGGCTGCACACCGGTGTTCGTGGACATCGATCCGGACACCTTCTGCATCGACCCCTCGGCGATCGAGGAGCGCATCACACCGGCCACCAGCGCGATCCTGGCCACGCATGTGTACGGACTGCCCTGCGATGTGGAGGCCATCAAGGCCATCGCCCGTCGGCACGGCCTGAAGGTGATCTACGATGGAGCGCACGCGTTCGGCACGCGCTACAAGGGTGAAAGCCTGTTGAACTACGGTGATGTCAGCTCCACGAGCTTCCACGCCACCAAGGTGTTCCACACCGTGGAGGGAGGCAGCGTGCACACCCGCGACCAGGCCCTGTACACACGGCTGCGGCTGTTGCGCACGATGGGCCAAGTGGGCGAGGGCTTCCATGCCGTGGGGCTCAACGCCAAGAACAGCGAGCTGCATGCGGCCATGGGCGTGGCCAATCTGCCGTTCCTCGACGAGATCCTGGCCCAGCGGCGGCACCAGTGGGAGCGCTATGCGACCGGGCTCGCCTCCGCTCCGGTGCATCTGGCGCGGATCCCCGCCGACACCGAGTACAACCACTCGTACTTCCCTGCGGTCCTGCCCACCGAAGAGACCCTGCTGCGCGTGAGGGCCGCGCTGAACGCGGTGGACATCCATCCGCGCCGGTATTTCAGCCCGGCCGTCACCGAGCTTCCCTTCATCGGACGCGCGGGCGAATGCCCGATCGCCGAGTCGGTGGCCCACAGGGTCCTCTGTCTGCCGTTGTACCATGGTCTGTCCGATGCCATCATCGATGAGGTGGTGGACATCGTCTCGCGCACGCTGCGCTGAACCCCGCACCCGCATTCAACCGGACCAGCGATGAGCCCCGATCATCCGATCGACCTGCGCAAGGTCCTGGACGTGCTGGAGCGCCTTGGGATCGAGCATCGACTGGAGGGCGGCATGCGGGACATCCGCAAGGTGTGCAGCCTCTTCCTCAAGGAACCGAACGGTCTTTACTACCACGCGGGAAGTGATGCGTCGGTGTTCACCACGGTGAAGGAGAGCGTCGTGATCTGCCGGGCGGAGGCGCTGGGCGAACTGCATGGCAATTCGGCCATCGTGGTGAACGAGGACCCGCAGCTCGTCATCTATCGCATCTGCAACGCGCTCTTCGCCAGGAAGCCGCCCTCGGGGATCCACCCGACGGCCATCGTGCATCCCGAGGCCCGCATCGGGGCGGAGGTGAGCATCGGCCCGTACTGCGTCGTGGGCCGGAGCACCATCGGCGACGGGTCGCGGCTGGAGTCGCATGTGGTGATCGGGGATGGCTGCACCATCGGGGCGCGCGTCGCGTTGGAGCCCCATGTGTGCATCGGGGCCATGGGCCTGGCCTGGGTGTGGGATGCCGAGGGCAGGCGCGTGATCATGCCCCTGCTGGGCGGGGTCACCATCGGTGACGACTGCTTTCTGGGCGCCGATGTGGGCGTGGTGCGCGGCATGTTCAATGAGGACACGACCATCGGGGAAGGCACCATGATCGCGCCCGGCAGCAAGGTGGGCCACGGGGTGCGCATCGGGCGCATCTGCCATCTGGCCAACAACGTCACGCTGGCCGGTTGGTCGCAGATCGGTGAACGCTGCTTTCTGGGCTCGGCCTGTGCGGTGCGTCCGCACGCCAAGGTGGCCCCCGGGACCATCGTGGGCAGCGGTGCGGTGGTCACGCGCGACATCACCGAGCCGGACACCACCGTGGCGGGGGTGCCGGCGAAGCGCATGGCTGACAAGGAGAAGAGCAGCGGGGTCCCTCGTCGCTACGTCGCCCGGAGCGGCGAGTGAATCATTGCTCGAAACCGCCCTCCACGAAGTCCTTGCTCTTCCAGTAGTCCTTCTGCCGGAGGGGCTTCACCGGCACACCGACGTAGATGCCGCTTTCGGTGATGTCCTTGTTCACGAAGCCCATGGCACCGATGGTGACGTCATCGGCGATCTTCACGCTGGCGGCGATCTTGCTTCCCGCACCGATGTAGCAGCGCTCGCCGATCACCGTGCCGTGCTTGGTCTCGTGCAGGTGCGTGCTGCCCAGGGTGATCACGTTGGGCCCCAGGAAGGCCTTCTTCTTGATGAGGACCTTGCTGGTGAGGATGGTGCCGTACTTCAGGGTGGCGCCGTCCTCGATCTCGCAGCCCTCGGCGGTGCGGATGCGGCCCTGCAACACCACGTTCGCACCGGCCCGGAGCCCCTTGCCGATCTCGCAGTGGTTGCCCACCACGCTGCCATCGCCCAGATGCACATTGTCGCCGATGATCGTGTGGCTGCCGATCGTGACGTTCTCGCCGAAGACGCAGCCCTTGCCGATGATGGTGAAGTGGCCGACCTTGAAGTTGGACCCCGTGCGCAGGTCGGGATCGACGATGGAGGTGCTCATGGGCGCGGTGTTGGACGCCGAAGATACGGCCCCCGCCTGCATTCCGCCCGATGTTGCCACCTTCGCGGCGCCTGTTCCCGCCGGCCATGGATCGAAGCCCCGAACGCCCATCCTCCGAGGTGCCGCTGGTCTCCGTGATCGTATGCACCTACCAGCATGGACCGTACATCGCGCGGTGCCTGGAGAGCATCAAGGCCCAGCGGACCAGCTTCCCGATCGAGGTGCTCGTGGGGCAGGACTTCTCCTCGGATAACACCGGTGCGGAGTGCGACCGGGTGGCCAAGGGCGATCCGCGCTTCACGGTGCATCATTGGCAGAAAGGTGAACGCTGGCGCATCGAAGGGCAGCCCACGGGCCGGAGGAACTTCATGCGGCTCCATGCCATGGCGCGGGGTCGCTACGTGCACTTCATCGATGGTGACGACGGATGGCTGGACCCGCTGAAGCTGCAGCGCCAGGTGGACCTGCTGGAGTCCGATCCCGCCTGCATGGGCAGCTACCACCAGACCGCTGTGATGGATGAGCGCGGTGCCCTGACGCATCCCTGGCGCGACCACCTGCCGGAGCGGATGGGCCTGGAGGAGGTGGTGGGCCTGCGCGCGCCCTTTCACCCGAGCAGCTTCATCTGGCGCAACACACCGGCGATCCGTGCGATGATCACCGGGCCGGGCGGGTGGAAGGCCGGCAGCGGCGACATGTGGTTCTTCGCGAGCGCCGCCACGCAGGGACATCTGCGCGGAGTGGACGGGGAGATGAGCTACTACACGCGCCACGGCCAGGGCCTTTCGTCGCAAGGCCTCTTCTCGCGCACCAACATCCACCGCCTGCGCATCCTGCAATGGCAGCGCCTCGACCAGTTGACCGCCGGCCGATGGCGGGCCCACCTGGATGCCGTATGCGACCGGCACCTGGACCAGGTGACCGGTGCGCCCATGACCGGCCTGGACAAGCGGCGATGGCTCCTTGCACTGGGCCGGGCCCCCCGGTATTTCATGGCCCAACGGCGATGGGCCCGCGTGCTCGGTGCGCTGCGCGCGGCGCCTCCGGCCTGATCCGCTTCGCACGGCAATGCCGAACTTTCAGGCCCCGCCGATGACCGATCCCTACCTCGACCTGCCGCTCACGGCCGACACGCAGGACCTCTACACGGTGCGCACGGCGATCCGTCAGGCCTTGCGCGCGCAGCTCCCCCGGTTCCAGGGCACCTTCCTCGATATCGGCAGCGGCCTGCAGCCCTACCGCGGCCTCATCACATCCGCGCCTTCGCGCGTGGAGCGCTATATCGGCATGGACCTCGCCGGCAACGCGGTGAACACCTACCACAAGGTCCATCCGGAGCTGGAATGGGACGGGGTGCGCATCCCGCTCGACGACCGGTCCGTGGACAGTGCGATGGCCACCGAGGTGCTGGAGCACTGTCCCGATCCCGGCGCGGTGCTCCGCGAGGCCTTCCGGGTGCTGCGCCCGGGATCGCCGTTGTTCATCACGGTGCCCTTCCTGTGGCCGTTGCACGATGTGCCCTATGACGAATACCGGTACACGCCCTTCGCCCTGCGCCGGTTGCTCGAAGGTGCGGGCTTCACGGACATCACGGTGCGGCCGCTGGGCGGATGGGATGCGAGCCTTGCGCAGCTGCTCGGCCTTTGGGCCCTGCGCCGTCCGATGCCCACCTGGAAGCGGCGCATCGTGAAGCGGCTCACGCTGCCGCTGGTCCGTCATCTGCTGCGGCACGACCATGTGCCCGATCCCATGAGCGCCCCGATGATCACCGGGTTGATGGCCCTGGCCCACACACCCCGCGCATGACCACCGCCGCGCGCCTCTGCGTCGTCTCCCCCAATCGCAACGTCTACAGCGAGACCTTCATCGCCGCCCATTTGCAACGGCTGCCCGGTCTGGAGCTGGTGCTCACCGACGGTCATCTGCCGCGGCGTGACGCGGACGGGGCCTTGCTGCTGCCACCCACCCTGGCGCGGAGGGTGGCCTCACGGCTGATGCGCACCCCGCCCGAGGCCCTGCTCGAGCGGCGGATCGCCCGCCTGCTGAAGCGTCACCGCATCGATGTGGTGCTCGCCGAATATGGCCCCACGGGCGAGGCGATGCTCGAGCCATGCGGACGCGCGGGGGTGCCTCTGGTGGTCCATTTCCACGGAGTGGACGCCTTCCATGTGAAGTTGCTGAAGGACCATGCCGGCTACCGCCGGATCCTGAAGGAGGCCGCGGCCGTGGTGGTGGTGAGCCGGGAGATGGAGCGGCAGCTCCTCGACCTCGGTGCCGACCGGTCCAGGCTGCATTACAATTGCTATGGCATCGATGTGGAGCGCTTCCGGGCCGGACGTCCCGACCAGGCGCCGCCCCACTTCATCGCCGTGGGCCGCTTCGTGGACAAGAAGGCGCCGCACCTCACCGTGCTGGCCTTCCATCAGGCCTGGCGGCGCGATGCCGCGATGCGTCTGACGATCGCCGGCACCGGGCCGCTGTGGGACAGCACGCGCCAACTCGTGGCCGCACTGGGGTTGGAGGGCGTGGTGGACCTGCCCGGTGTCCTCACCCCGCCGCAGGTCGCCGAACGCATGGCCGCCTCGCGGGCCTTCGTGCAGCACAGTGTGGTGTCGGCGGACAACGATCATGAAGGCACGCCGCTCAGCGTGCTCGAGGCCATGGCATGCGCACTTCCCGTGGTGGCCACCCGCCATGCGGGCATTCCCGATGTGGTGGAGCATGAAGGGAGCGGACTGCTCAGCGCCGAGCGCGATCTGGACGCCATGGCGCACCATCTGCAGCGCCTGGCCGCCGATCCTGCGCTTGCGTTGCGCATGGGCCAGGCCGGCCGGTCGAGCGCCGAGCGGCATCACCGTGTGGAGGACAGCGTGGCGCGGTTGAGCGCGATCATCGCCGGGGCGGCCCGCAGGTGAACGGTACTTTCGCCGGCGACCATGGCCGTGCCCGTCCCAGTCGCCTACATCACGCACTACCCCGAGCTCTACGGGGCCAACCGCAGCCTGCTCGACCTGATGCTGGAACTGCGCGACCGCGGTGCCGTGCGGCCTCATGTGCTGCTGCCGCGGGAAGGCGACCTGGTGGCGGCGCTCCAGCGCGAAGGCATCGCCCACGCGGTGGTCCCCTTCCGCCCGTGGATGAGCGAACGCCATTACAGCGGCCGGCTCCATCACCGCATCCGGCAGTACTGGCAGCAGGAGCGGCAGGCACGCGAGCGCGCGGCGGCCAACCGCGCCATCCTTCCCGCGCTGGTCGAGCGGGTGCGCGGCTGGCAGGTGCAGCTGCTGCACGCGAACAGCGCCGTGGTGGGCGTGGCGCCTGCGCTCAAGGCCGCCACAGGGCTTCCGCTGGTGTGGCACATCCGCGAACTGCCCGAGCGGCAATATCTGTTGCACCTCGATGCCGGAACGCGCGCCTATGGGCGGGCTTTGCGCCGTTCGGACCGGATCATCGCCATTTCCCAGGCCGTGCGCGAGGACATCCTCCGCTACACGGGACCCGGTGCACCGATCACCGTGGTGTACAACGGCGTATTGCGTGCCGCGCGCTACGCCGAGCTGGCCGCAGGGAACGAAGCACGCTGGTCCACCACGCCGCCGTTCACCTTCCTGCTGGTCGGTCTCATCCATCCCTCCAAGGGCCAGGTGGAAGCGGTGGAGGCCCTGGCCCTGCTGAAGCGGCAGGGGCATCCGGTGCGTCTGGTGATCGCCGGCGACGGTCGCGACAGCGCCCTGCGGCAGCGGATCGCCGCGCTTGGCGTGGACGATGTGGTGGACCTGAAGGGCTTCGTGAAGGACCCCTTCCCGCTGTTCCGCGGAGCGCACGCCCTGTTGATGTGTTCGCGGAACGAGGCCATGGGCCGCGTCACCGTGGAAGGCATGGCCTGCGGGCTCCCGGTCGTGGGGCATGCGTCGGGTGGCACGCTCGAGCTGGTGAACGATGGGGTGAACGGGCTCCTCTATTCCGGTGGCGCTGAAGCCCTGGCGGAACGCATGGCCCGGCTCGCGACCGACGCCGGCCTGGCGCGGCGGCTGAGTGCCGAGGCCGCCCGCACCGCCGCGGGTCGGTTCAGTGTGGAGCGCTATGCCGGCGAGGTGAATGAGGTGTACCGTGCGGTACTTTCGGACGCGCACTGAGATGACCGCCCCCCTGATCTCCATCGTCACACCGAGCTTCCGGCAGGCCGCCTACATCGAGGAGTGCCTGCGTTCCGTGGGGGATCAGCCGGTGCCGGTGCAGCATGTCGTGGTCGATGGTGGCAGCGCCGATGGGTCCAGGGAGCTCATCGCGAAGCACGCCGGCCGGCTGCATTGGTGGTGCAGTGAGCCGGACCGTGGCCAGAGCGATGCCATCAACAAAGGGCTGGCGCGATGCACCGGCACGGTGTTCAACTGGCTGAACAGCGATGACCTGCTGCTGCCCGGTGCGCTGAAGCATGTGGCGGATGCGTTCGCGGACGATCCCGACCTGCTCGTGTTCGGCGGCCGCCTGGTGCACCGCAGCGCCGGTGGCGACCGCCCTTTCGAGCGCGTGAACGATGCGCGCGATGTGCAGCGCCTCTTCCGGGACCCGGTGATCAACCAGCCCGCCACCTTCTACCGCATGGACGTGGTGAAGGAACTGGGCGGGGTGGACCCGGCGCTGCACTACGTCATGGACGTGGAGCTCTGGTGGCAGGTGCTCTTCCGCCACGGCCCTGCCCATCTGCGCTTCGAGGATGTGGAACTCGCCGTGTTCAGGCTGCACGAGGAAAGCAAGACGGTGACCGCGCATCGCGGTTTCCTCGACGAACTGGCGAGCCTGCTGCACGGCCTGTGCATGGCCTCCGGACAATCCGACCTGGCCCGCGTACTGGCCATCGGGCACGACCTGCGGGACGGGTTGCGCGGCATTCCTGTCGGCACCGAGCACCGCAGCGTGGTGCGCGGCATGGTGCTGCACTTCCTGCTGAAGTGGCACGGTGTGGTGCATCGCCGCGAGCAATACCGCATGATGAAGGCCTTGAAGCGCGTGGTGACCCTGCGCGACATGAAGGACATGGACGACACGCTGCTGCACCGCTGGACGCAGCTCGACACGCAGTTGAGGTCGCCCACCTGGTGGACCTTCCGGCTGCGGCGCAAGTGGCGTCACCTGCGCCCATGAAGGTCAGCGTGCTCATCCCGGTGTACAACAAGGCGCCCTTCCTGCGGGAGTGCCTCGACAGCGTGTACGCGCAGACGCACGCCGACCTGGAGGTGGTGGCCGTGGACGACCACAGCACCGACGACAGCCTGGCCCTGCTGCGTGCAGAGACCGACCCCCGGCTGCGCATCATCGAGCTGCCGGCGAACCGCGGTCCTGCCGGGGCGGCCAACGCAGGGCTCGATGCCTGCACCGGCGCTTACATCGTACGCCTCGACGCCGACGACCTGATGGTGCCCACGCGGGTGGAGCAGCAGGTGGCCTACATGGAGGCCCACCCCGAGGTGGGCGCCAGCGGCGGATGGCTGAAGCTGTTCGGTGCGCGGGACCGGGTGTGGAAGTTCCCCCTCGACGATGCGGCGTGCAAGGCGCAGCTGCTCTTCGGCGTGCCCGTGTCGCAGGGCGCGTCCATCCTGCGCCGTGCGGTGCTGGAGGCCCACGGGTTACGCTACGATCCGGCCTGGCCCCGGGTGGGGGAGGATTGGCTCTTCTGGACCCGGTTGGCCCGTGTTTCGGCCTTCGGGAACCTGGACGCACCGATGACCCTGTACCGGCGGGGCGAGCAGAACATCAGCCACGGACGGGACAAGCGGGCCGACCACGAGCGGCTGGTGCGTGCCGTGTTCGGCTGGTTCAACGTGCCGCACACCGAAGCGGACGTCCGCCTTCATCTCATGACGATGCGCCTCTTCGATGATGCGCTCTCGGCGGCGGATGTGCGGGCGCTGCACGAGTGGTTGAAGCGCCTGCGGGCGTGGAACGGCCGTGAGCGCGTGTTCCCCGTCGAAGCGTTCGAGGCGCGCGTCCGGCAGGCGTGGGACGGGCTGTTCCACGCGCTGGCGGACCGTGATGGGGGTGCGGCGTGGACGCACCTGAGACTTGGCGGCACCTGGTCCGTCGGCCGGTTGTGGTACCTCATGCGCAAGGCGATGCGGCGATGAAGGACCTCTGGCTGTTCACCACGCGATTCCCCTACGGACAGGGCGAGCCCTTCCTGGAGAACGAGCTGCCGTTCCTGGCCGAACGGTTCGCGCGCATCCGCCTGATCCCCTTGGTGCGCGATCACGGCATGCGTGTGCTGCCGCCGAACGTGGAGGTGGTGCCGCCACCGGCCGACCCTTACGCCGTGGCCTCGCCGCTGCGGATGCTGGCCTACGCGCGCACCTGGTGGCGCATGCGGCGTGTGGTACGCGCCTCCGCGCCCTCCGCGGAGGTGCGCGACCGGCTCTGGCCCGATGCGCGCGCGGCGATGCGACAGGCCCTGGAACGCATGCACCGGTATCGGACGGGTCTGTTCCGTGAGTTCGATCCCGGGCGCGTGCTCCTTTACAGCTACTGGATGGCCGACCACGCCACGGCCCTCTCGCTGTTGCAGCTCACCGACCCGCGGGTGCGCTTCACGGCGCGCATGCACGGCTTCGACCTTTACGCCGACCGCTGGCCCGGCCGGTGGCCCTTCTTCCAGGACCTGCAGATGGCCCATGTGGACCGCGTTCATCTGGTCTCGAAAGCCGGTCTGGACCACCTCACCGCGCGGTATCCGCAGCACGCCCACCGCTGTGAGCTGTCCCGGCTGGGCACCTTCGACCACGGTCCGGGACCTTGGGCGCCGGCACCGGAACTGCGGATCGCATCGGCCGCGCACCTGGTGCCCATCAAACGGGTCGGGCTGCTCATCGAGGCGTTGCGGCATGTTCGGCGACCGGTGCGCTGGACGCACTTCGGCGAAGGTCCCGAGCGGGCCGCCTTGGAGGCCGCCATCGCCACCCTGCCACCGCATGTGCGCGCGGAGCTGCCCGGCAACATCGCCAACCAGGACCTGCTGGCCTGGTACCGGCGCACCCCGGTGGACCTCTTCGTGCATCTCAGCAGCACGGAGGGCGGGGTGCCCGTGGCGTTGCAGGAGGCGGCGAGCTTCGGCATCCCGCTCCTGGCGGCCGATTCCGGCGGGGTGCGCGAGATCGTGGGACCCGCCACCGGTACGCTGCTGCCCCACGGGCCCGGGGTCGATGCGATCGCGCAGCACCTGGAGACCTTCCAGGATGGACCGCATTACACGGTCCCGTTCAGGGCCGGGGTGCGGGCGGTCTGGGCCGAAGGCTTCAAGGCCGAGGTCAATTTTGGGCATTTTTGCGACCGCCTCCTTGGCCACGCCGAGCGCGTGCGCTAGCCCCGGTCCGCGATGCTCTTCAACTCCTTCGCGTTCTGCTTCATCTTCTTCCCGCTGGTGACGGCCGGCTACTTCCTGCTGCCGCATCGGTTCCGCTGGGCCCTGCTGCTGGCCGCCAGCTGCTGGTTCTACATGGCCTTCGTTCCCGTGTACATCCTCATCCTGGCCTTCACCATCGTGGTGGACTACGCCGCGGGCCTGCTGATCGCCGGCAGCACGGGGAAGCGTCGCAAGGCGTGGCTCGTGGCCAGCATCGTGGCCAACCTGGGCGTGCTCGCCTTCTTCAAGTACTACGCCTTCCTCGATGAGAGCATCGCGGCCGTGATGCAGGCGGCGGGTCTGGCGTACACGCCCACCGACCTCGGGATCCTGCTGCCCATCGGGCTCAGCTTCCACACGTTCCAGAGCCTGAGCTACACGATCGAAGTGTACCGCGGGCATCAGCGGGTCGAGCGCCGCCCCGGCATCTTCGCACTGTACGTCATGTTCTACCCTCAGCTCGTGGCCGGGCCGATCGAACGACCGGGCAACCTGCTCAACCAGCTGGATCAGGTGCACCGCTGGGACCATGCCCGTGTGGTCCACGGTCTGCAGCAGATGCTGTGGGGCTTCTTCAAGAAGCTCGTGATCGCCGACCGCTGCGCGGTGGTGGTGGACCATGTGTACGCCGATCCATCGGCCTTCGGCGGCGCCGCCACGCTGCTGGCCACCTACCTGTTCGCCCTGCAGATCTACTGCGACTTCAGCGGGTACACGGACATCGCGCTCGGCGCGGCGCGGGTGATGGGCTTCGACCTGATGGTGAACTTCCGCACACCATACCGCTCCGCTTCCATCAGCGAGTTCTGGAGCCGCTGGCACATCAGCCTCAGCAGCTGGTTCCGCGACTATGTGTACATCCCGCTCGGCGGGAACCGCGTGGTGCGGTGGCGGTGGTACATGAACCTGCTGCTCGTGTTCCTGTTGAGCGGGCTGTGGCACGGCGCCAGCTGGACCTACGTGGCCTGGGGCGGGGTGCACGGGCTCTACCTCATCGGTGCCATCGTGCTGGCCGGTGCGCGGGAACGCTTGGTGCGGGCGCTGGGGCTTGATCGGCGTCCAGGGCTCAACCGCGCGCTCGCCGTGCTGGTGACCGTGCACCTGGTGGTGGCCGGCTGGGTCTTCTTCCGGGCCGCCACCTTCGCCGACGCCTGGTCGGTGCTCGGTTCGTGGCTGAGGCCGGAAGCGTGGTGGACCGGGTTCGCGGACATGGTCCATGAGCTTGGTGCCGGGATCGTGCTCACCACCGTCGCGCTGGCCATCGCCTTCATCGGCATCGACCCGTGGGGCGATGCACTGGCCAAGGGCCAGCGCCGGATCGGCTGGCGGCCGCTGCGCTATGCGTACTTCGGCACCCTGCTCGCCGCCTGCCTGGTGCTGGGCCAGTACGGTGCGGCCATGTTCATCTACTTCCAGTTCTGATGCGCCGCTTCCTCACCGCCACCCTCATGCTGGGCCTCAGCTTCGCGCTGGTCTACCTGCTGGCGATGCTGGTGCTCTGCCGCATGGAGGTGGGGGGCGCCGCCCTGATCCACCGCACGGGCGACTACTTCAAGCTCAAGGGCGGCAACAGCTACCGGAAGTTCCGTGAGTTCAGACCGGACAGCGTGTACGATGTGGTCTTCATCGGCTCCTCGCACGCGTATCGCGGTTACGACCCGGCGTTGTTCACCGCACGCGGGTGGAGGGCGTTCAACCTGGGCACCAGCGGTCAGGGCCCGTTGAACACCTACCACATCGTGCGCACCCACCTTTCCGCCGCCAACACCCGGCTTCTGCTCCTGGACGTGTACGAGGGGGCCATGGAGCAGGATGGGCTGGAGAGCACCTCGGACCTTGCGCAGAACCTCGTGGACGATGGGGCGGCGGTGGCCATGGCGCTCGCGCTGAAGGATCCGCGAGGGGTGAACCTGCTCACCCTGCGGTTCCTCACCAAGGACCGCCCGCCGTTCTTCGCGGACAGCACGTACAGACCGGGTGGGTACTCGGTGCGCACGGACTCGGTGCGGAAGCGCATTCACTATGTGCGCGGGCGGCCGCTGAAGCTCAATGCCGACCAGGTGAGCTACCTGGAGCGGACCCTGGAGCACTGCGTCGAAGCGGGCATCCCGGTGGTGCTGGTCAACCATCCCTATCCGTGGCAGAGCGACCGCATGAAGCACGTGGCCTTCAACGCGGTGCTCGGCGACATCGCCCGTCGATACCAAGTGCCCTACCTCGACTTCGCCTACCGCCACACGCTGGATGACGAGGACCATTTCTACGACCACAACCACCTGAACCAGGCCGGGGTGGAGCGCTTCAACACGGATCTCATCCCCGACCTGGAGGCCATGGGCCTGCTGCGCCGGCCGGCCCTGTAGCTTCGCGGCGATGCGCGTCACCGTGGTCATCCCCTGCTACAATGTCGCCGATCTGGTGGGCAGGGCGCTTGATTCCGCGCTGATGCAGGACCATGCCGACCTGGAGGTGATCCTGGTCGACGATGGCAGCACGGACGGCACGGCGGAGGTGCTGGAGCGGCATCCGGGGGTGACCGGGGGACGTGCGCGGCTGGTGAGGCAGATGAACCGGGGGGCATCGGCCGCGCGCAATCACGGGCTGCGCATGGCCACGGGCACGTATGTGCAGTTCCTCGACGCCGATGATCTGCTGATGCCCGACAAGATCTCCGGGCAGCTCGCGCTCGCCGAACGCGAAGGCTGGCCCGACGTGATCGTGGGCGACTATCGGGCCGTGCGGCCCGATGGGCTCATGGACCGTGTGCAGGCCCTGTACGACCGGCCTTGGATGGCCCTGATCCGCACGCGCATGGGCACCACGAGCGCCAACCTGTGGGCGCGCGAGCTCCTGCTGGCCGTGGATGGATGGCCGGAGGAGCTGGCCAGCAGCCAGGACTATGCGTTGCTCTTCACGCTGCTGAAGCGCGGCGCACGCGTGGGCTGGGACCGTCGTGAGCGCACCGAGGTGCTCAAGCGTCCCACCGGCAGCATCAGCCGAACCGGTGTGCGTGCGAACTGGGAGCGCTATGTGGACCTGCGCCGCCGCATCAAGGAGCACCTGGTGGGGTTGGGCCGGGAACGGTACGCCGCCGAGATCGCCGCATTGGACCAGTACATCTTCATGGCCCTGCGCATCCTGGCCACCTACGACAGGGATCAGGCGGTGAAGCTGTACCGGAGCTGCATCGACAAGGGCTTCCGGCCCGAGGTGGGCCCGGCCATCACCGAGCGCTACGTCGCGCTCTTTACCTTGCTCGGGTTCGCCGGCGCGGAACGGGCCCTGGGCCTCGCCCGCCGGCGCAAGCAGGCCGACGCATGATCCGCTCCCACGCCGAGTACCTCGAATACCTGGAGGCCGACCGCATCGCCCTGCGGCGTGGTCATGGCCGCCTGTGGTCGGACGAGGTGTGGAAGTTCCAGCGGCTGCTCCGCCGGGTGGAGTACCTGATGAACTGCCGCAAGCATCAGGGGCTGCTATGGCGCATGGTGTACACCTTCTTCGCCTACCGCCTGCACGAACAGGCCATCCGCTGCGGGTTCGACATCCCGCCGAACACCTTCGGCCCCGGGCTCAGCATCGCGCATCGCGGCACCATCGTGGTGCATCCGGACGCCCGCGTCGGCCGCAACTGCCGCCTGCATGTGGGTGTGGTCATCGGCACGCGCCCCGGACCCTTCGAGCTGGTGCCCACCATCGGTGACAACTGCTACATCGGGCCCGGCTCAAAGGTCTTCGGCGACATCGTCATCGGCCCCGATACCGCCATCGGCGCCAACAGCGTGGTGAACCGCTCCTTCCCGGAGGGCCACATGACCATCGCCGGTGCGCCGGCCCGCAAGGTGAGCGACACCGACTCGCGCGAGTTCATCATCGCCACCCGCAGCCCCTTGAAATCCCTCGGATGAAGAAGGTCCTCATCGTCGTCGGCACACGCCCCAACTTCATCAAGGTCACCCGCTTCAAGCGCGTGGCCGCGCAACGCGGTACGATCGATGTGCGCATCGTGCACACCGGCCAGCACTTCAGCGCCAACATGGCCGATGTGTTCTTCGAACAGTTCGGCCTGGTGCCGGACATCTTCCTGAACATCGGCGCTGGAAGCCCCAACACGCAGATGGCCCAGGTGATGCTGGGGCTGGAGACGGTGATCAGCGAGGAGAGGCCGGACCTGGTGATGGTGGTGGGCGATGTGAACAGCACACTGGCCGCGGCCATCACCGCCAACAAGATGGGCGTGCGCATCGGTCACCTCGAGAGCGGCCTGCGCAGCCACGACCGCACGATGCCCGAGGAGCACAACCGGGTGCTCACCGACGCGCTCACCGACCACTTCTTCATCACCGAGCAGAGCGGCCTGGACCACTTGCGGCAGGAGGGGAGGCCCGAGGAGGCGCTCCACGTCGTGGGCAACACCATGATCGACACCCTGGTGGCCTTCGAGCCGCAGGTGCAGGCCTCGCCGGTGCTGCAGCAGCTGGGGCTGGGTGAGGGCGGGCACGTGCTCATGACCATCCACCGCCCCGCCACCGTGGACGTGCCTGAGCGGCTTACGGCCTTGCTGGACCTGATCGCGGACGTGTGCGCCTCCGGCCGGAAGGTGGTCTTCCCCATCCACCCGCGCACGGTGAAGAACATCGAGGCCTTCGGGCTGAAGGCGAAGGCCGATGCCATCCAGGGGCTGGTGCGCACCGAGCCGCTGGACTATTTCGCCTTCCAGAAGCTGGTGGCCACCTGTGGCTTCATCCTCACGGACAGCGGAGGCATCCAGGAGGAGAGCACCTTCCGCCGCGTGCCCTGCCTCACCCTGCGCCCGAACACCGAGCGGCCCATCACCGTGACGCTCGGCAGCAACGAGCTCGTTCCGCTCGACATGGACGCCGTGCGCGCCGCGATCGCGCGGATCGAGAACGGGACCTTCAAGAGGGGCGAGGTGCCTCCGCTGTGGGACGGACACGCCACCGAGCGGATCGTGGAGGTGCTGGAGCGGGTGCTGTGAGCCTGGATCGAACTATCCGGTCCGCCTCCGTTCCTTCTCCGCACGGATGCCGGCCAGGCGCTGGTTGATGTTCGCTGAACTGCGGACGAGCAGCAGGATCAGTCCGCCCGGCAACAGGGTGTGCAGCAAGCCGAAGCCTTTGGTGGCCACGCCGTAGATGATCACGCCGATGAGGAAGCCGATGAGCACAGCGACCGTGATCTGCTCGTTGCGGGTGCGCTTCTCGGCGCGCTGAAGTTCCTCCAAGGTCATGCGCGTGTGGTCCGTGCTGGTTTCCATGGGCAGTGTTCGGTGGTGGGACAAAGATCATCCGGGGACCGATCCATAAGAACGTGGTCCAGAGCGCCAGGAACTACTGCGGTTCTCGGAACAACCCGATCGTGAAGTCCAACAGCTTACCGTCCCCCCACTGCCCATGCCCCGGCACCACCACCCGCACATCGGGATGGGCCTTCTTCACCGCCTCCACCGTGCCCGACCAGGCCGCCACGTTCGCATCGCCGAGGTAGCCTTTGCTCGCATCCAGTTCCTTGATCAGGCAGCCGCCGAAGAGCACGTGCTCACTGGGGAAGTGACCCACTACGTTGTCCTTCGTGTGTCCTTCACCATGGAAAATGGCGGTGATCCGTTCGTTGCCCACGGTGAGCTGAAGGCTGTCCGCGAAGCCGCGCTGGGGCTGCTCCACGCGATCGGCTGCGGCCAGGGCGATGGTGCGCTTGTGGGCGTAGGAGGGGATCCCGTGCGCGTGGAAGGCCTTCAAGCCGCCCAGGCAGTCGTCGTGGAAGTGGGTGGGGATCACCGCAGTGATGCGGCAATGCAAGGAGTCCTGCACCCAGCGGATCAGCTCCGCGGCGCTGGTGTCGTTCGTGGGGGTGTCGAACACGATGGCCTCGTGGCCGCTCCGCACCACCAGACCGTTGCAGGGCACGTTACCGAAGTCCTGGGTCTGCTTGTAGCTGGTGTGCACGAAGGCGTTGGGGGTCACCTGTTCCACGATCAGCACAGGGGAGCGATGGACCTGCATGGGTGTGAATGCCGGCCCCTCACCCGATGTACAGTGCGCGAACACCAAGGCTGAAAGGGGCAGGGTCCAGGCTTTCATGGTCGATCGGTAGCGGCGCACGGTGGCGGGCGAAGTTCCGGGTTTGAGCGATACAGGAAAGCTCCAAGCGGTCCGGGAGGGTGGAATGTGCTGGTCCTTCGATGTAGCGCAAGTCTCTGTGTTCCTTTGCGCCTCAGCGCCTTTGCGGCCACCCTGCCCCATGCTCCTCTACCTCACCTACAACGACCAGCCCAGCGGTGTCTACTGGAGCCAGGTGACGGACGTGGTGGAGCACCTGAACACACTGGGCGGGCCGAAGGTGAGGTCTGGTGGCGCTGGTGAGCGGTCGCGACTTCCTCAACACCCGCCGGAAGATCAAGTCCCACAGCCCCTCGGCCTTGGTGCTGCCCATGGTGCCCGCGATGAAGCGCTGGAAGGCGAACACCGCGCTGGTGGCCTGGGTGTGCCGGCTGCTGCGGCCCACCGGCCTCATCTGCCGCGGGCCCTTCGCCACGTGGATGGCCCTGCGCATGCGCGAGCGTGGACTGACCAGGAAGGTCTGCTTCGACGGGCGCGGTGCCTATGCGGCGGAGTGGGAGGAGTACCGGATCATTGATGACGATGCCCTCATCGCCCAGTTCCGGCCCTTGGAGAATGAAGCGGTGAACGCGAGCGACTTATGCATCGCGGTGAGCCAGGCGCTGGTGGAGCATTGGCGCGAACGCTACGGGTACAGAGGCGATGCGCATGTGGTGATCCCGTGCACGCTGGGGCGGGAGCTTGAGCGCGCAGCGGTGTCCGTGATCGAGCGAAGGGACGATGCTGTTCGCCTGGTCTACAGCGGAAGCACCGCCGGCTGGCAGTCGTTCGACCTGCTGAAGCCCCTGCTCATCCAGGTGTTGGATGCTCAGCCCAACGCCCGGGTGCTCTTCCTCAGCAGGCGCGACGCGAACAACGGCGCCTTGGAGGCGGCTTATCCGGGTCGCGTGGAGGTGAAGTGGCTGGACCATGCCCAGGTGGCAGCGGCGCTGGCGGAGTGCGACCACGGCATGATGGTGCGTGAGAGGACCATCACCAATCGGGTGGCCAGCCCCACCAAGTTCGCGGAGTACCTGAGCAGCGGCTTGCGCGTCATCACCAACGAGGGCCTCGGTGACCTCAGTGAACTTGTGGCCAGGCACGATCTCGGGGTGGTGGTGGAGGCGGGGAAGCCTCTTCCTGCGCTGAAGCAGGTGTCGCCTGCGGAACGCCAACGCCTGCGGGCCTTCGCGCTGCAGCACTTCACCAAGCAGGCCCACGATGCCAGCTACCGCAAGGCGCTTGAGGTACTTGGCTGATCTGAACCACAGATGGACGCAGATGGACACAGATGTGATCACTGCTCCGTCGTGTGCTGATGTTGATCCGTTCTACAACGGGCGTTATCCGTGTCCATCTGCGTTCATCTGTGGTTGAATGCGCGTTGGTCCGATGGACCTGCATGAGCGCCCCAACGTACCATCCAACCCTCTGTGGTCTTCCCCCTACTTTCGCGGTCCCATGGCGAACCCTGCCTTCGCAACCGCTTCGGCGGGCACAAGAAAGGTCCTGATCACCGGTGGCGCGGGCTTCATCGGCTCGGCGCTCAGCAAGCACCTGCAGGAGCTGGGCCATGAGGTCTTCGTGCAGGACGACCTGAGCTTCGGGCGGCGCCACCTGGCCGGTGTGCCCGATGACCGTTTCTTCAAGGCCGACATCCGCGACCGCAAGGCCACGCAGGCCGTGTTCGACGCCACGCGCCCCAACTGGGTGCTGCACCTGGCGGCCGTGCACTTCATCCCGTACTGCAACGAGCACCCCGCCAAGGCCGCCGACATCAACATCAACGGCACCATCAGTGTGCTGGATGCGGCGGAGACGAAGGGCAGCGTGGAGCAGGTGTTCGTGGCCAGCACCGCCGCGGTGTACCCCATCGCCGACGGCGCCATGGCCGAGGATCATGAGCTCGGGCCGATGGACATCTACGGCACCACCAAGCTGGCCACCGAGAAGCTCGCCAGCGAGTTCCACCTGCGGACGAGGATCCCCACCCTCGTAGGCCGCTTCTTCAACGCCTTCGGTCCGAACGAGACCAACCCGCACCTCTTCCCCACGATCCAACGGCAGATCCTGGATGGGGCGCGCATGCTGAAGCTCGGCAACCTCGATCCCAAGCGCGATTACATCCACACCGAGGACATGAGCCGTGCCATGAGCGCCCTGCTCAACGCCGGTATCATGGGCTACGACACCTTCAACATCGGACGCGGCATCGAGTACAGCGTGCGCGAGATCGTCGAAGCCTTCGAGCGTCAGCTCGGCGAACAGCTCACCATCGAGGTGGATCCCGCCCGGGTGCGCAAGGTGGAGCGCATGCACCTGCTCGCCGATGTGCGCAAGCTGAAGCAGGCCACGGGCTGGGAGCCGATGTGGGGCATCGATGAGGGGGTGGCCACACTCTTGCGGGAGGATGTCGATCAGATGATGAGAGGGTGAGATGATCAGATGATCGGATGCGCCGACGGATCTTCTCATTATCTGATCGTCTGATCATCTGATCGACCGATCGCCATGCGTGTCGCTCTCTGCACCGACGGTGTCTTCCCCCAGGCCATGGGCGGGATGCAACGGCATTCGCGGCTGCTGGCGGAGCACCTGGCGCGGAGCGGGAAGGTGAAGGTCACCGTGCTGCACCCGCATCCGGTGGGGATCTTCGATCCAGCACTGGGCATCGAGGAGGTTCATGTGCCCGACATCCACAGGAGCAGGCTGTACGTCCGCGAGCTCTGGCGGTATAGCGAGCGCGTGGGGAGGGAGCTGGAGCGGATCAAGCCGGACGTGATCCTGTCGCAGGGTTTCTGTGTGTGGAAGGGCATCGACCGTTTCAGCGACAGGCTGATCGTGCATCCCCACGGGCTGGAGATGTTCCAGATGCTCACCCGCAAGGAGCGCCTGCTGGGCTGGCCGTTCCGCGCGGCGTTGAAGTACATCGTTCGCCGAAGCACTGTGGTCATCAGTCTTGGAGGAAAGCTCACGGGCATCCTGCAAGGACTGGCGAGGGGCAGCGGCTGTCGTGTGGTGGTGCTCCCGAATGCTACCGACGTGCCTGTCGTCCCCGCAGCGTCGGCCGCCGGACAACCGCGAACGGACACCGGACAACCGCTCTCCCTCCTCTTCGTCGGCCGCTTCGCGTTCAACAAGGGATTGGATGTGCTGCTCACCGTGGCGCGTCGCCTGGTAGCCGAAGGGAGCACCGACCTGGTGCGCTTCCAGCTCGCCGGCGATGGGCCGCTGCTGGAGGACCTGAAGCGCGACCTGCCGCCGAACGTGGAGCTGCTCGGCCGCGTGGATGACGCGCAGCTGGACCGACTCTACGCCGACTGTGCCGCGCTGATCCTGCCCACGCGCTTCGAGGGCATGCCTACGGTGGTGCTGGAGGCCATGGCCCGCGCGAAGCCGATCATCGTGAGCGATGTGGGTGCCAGCGGCGAGCTGGTGAACCCGCACAACGGCTACCTGCTTCCCCCCGGCGACGCCGAGGCCCTGTACCAGGCGGTGGTGGCGTTCGCCGGACGCAATGCGGAGGTGCGCGCCAAGATGGGGGCGTACAGCTTTGCGCGGGTGAACGAGCTCTTCAGCTGGCCCGTGGTGGTGAAGCGCTTCGAGGCGCTCTTCGCCGAGCTGGTCAGCGGAGACCGTCAGTGATCAGCCGGTGATCGCGCGGGGTGGCACCCCCAGTTCCACGAGCATGGTGTCCATGAAGAACTTGGTGCCCCATTCGATGAGATCGCCGGGTTGGTAGGTGCCTCGCAAAGGATAGGAAGCGGGCATCACGCCGTTCATCAGGGGTTCCTTGAACCCGCGGAGCTGGAAGTGCTTGGTGGCCTGGATCATCCGGCCCGCCCAGGCGGTGTGCGCCTCGCCGCGCTGCTCTTCGGGCAGCTTCAGGATGGCCAGGCTCAACTGGCTCATGCCGGTGATGCAGAGCTCGTTCAGGAAGCTGCCATCCGCGCGGTAGTGCGAGGGGATGAGGTCCGGATGGCCGAAGCGCGCCCGGTCGAAGGTCGCCAACCGGTCCAGCGCACGGCGCACCGTGGCGAAGTAGCGGGCATCGCCCAGGCCGTGGCCGGCCTCCACGAGTCCCCGAAGCGTGTAGGCGATGGTGTGCAGCACGGCCAGCTCCTCGTCGAAACCCCAGTGATCGATCCATCCGTCGGGGCGCTGCTGGTCGGCCACCCAGTCGAAGTGACGGCGCGCGGCGGCGAGCATGCGCCCATTGCCGGTGACCTGACCGGCGCGCAGGAGGCCGTAGGTCGCACGGCTGTAGTAGGTGCGCACCTTGTTGCGGAAGCTGTGCGCCGGGTCGTACGGTCCGGCCGCGGTCACCTGGTCGGCCAGGAAGTCACCGGCGCCGTTCACGGCAGCGCGCAGGCGTTCCACGTCCAGCTGCCAGGCTGCAGGCGGTGTGTGCGTGGCGCAATGTTCCAGCACGGCGCTCAGGCCCAGAAGGATCTGACCCGTGTTGAAGATGCTTGGCCGGCCGTAGTTGCGCAGCTTCTGGTGGCCGCCGGTGAAGGCGCCGTTGGGCAGCTGCTCACCGAGCAGGAAGCGCGTGCAATTCCCGATCAGCGCGTGCAGCCGCTCTTCGTCCAACCCCAGCTCCTTCGCCCGCGGGAGGGCGGCCAGGAAGGTGTTCAGCGTGTAGCCGGTGGTCTCCGGATAGGGCACGCCCACCCCGTATTGCGGGCCGATGGAGAACTTGGTGGGCAGACCCTGGCGGTCCACGGCCAGATGGGCATCCCACATCCACTGGAACCCCATCTGCAGGTGGGTGCGGGCGTCCGTCGCCTCGAAAGGCAGCGGACGTTGCGCCAGGGCGTTCAGCCGCCGCAGGTCGGGGTTGATGCGCGGACGCACCTTCATGTCGTAGTGGAAACGCAGCTTGCCGACCAGGTCCATGGCGGTAAAAGTAGGCGCGGGTCGCGCAGCGTTACTTTGCCGCGGCGGCATGGAGCACCGGCACCTCCTCTTCACCTTCGACCACGAGCTGTTCCTGGGCCGCCGCAGCGGCACGGTGGAGCGTTGCATGATCCGTCCGGTGGACCGCGTGCTGCCCGTCCTGGAACGGCATCGCCTGGCGATGACCTTCTTCGTGGACACCACCTTTCTGCTGGAGCTGGAGCGGCGGTCGGTCACCAACGTGCGGTGCCGGGCGGACCTGGACCGCATCGCGCGGCAGCTGCGTGAGCTGGTGGAACGGGGGCATCATGTGTATCCGCACATCCATCCGCATTGGTACGACGCTCGCTACGATGAGGCGTGCCACGAGTGGGACCTGCAGGAGCTGGGGCGCTATCGCTTGTCCGCGCTGGACGAGCCTTCGCGCGTGGCCGTGTTCGACGGTTCGGTGGACCTGCTCCGGCGCATCCTGGCCCCGGTGGCGCCCGCCTACCGGGTGTCCGCCTACCGGGCGGGTGGCTGGTGCATCCAGCCGTTCGCCGATTTCCGCCCGCACTTCCTGCGCTGTGGCATCGACCGCGACATGAGCGTGATGGCGGGCATGCGGCGCCACAGCAATGCCGTGGACTACGACTTCACTGCGCCGCTCCCGGGTCCGGTGTACCGGTTCTCCACCGATGTGATGCGCCCCGAACCCGATGGCCCGTTCACGGAGGTGGTGATCACCAGCATCCCCAAGCGGCCGCGCGGGCTCGTGGGGGCCCTGGTGGACAAGGTGCTCTGGCGCGTTCCCTACGGCCGGCAGATGGGCGACGGTCAGGGGGTGGCCTTCGTGGACGTGCCGGGGCCCGACGGCAGCATGGGCACGGTGGACCGGGAGATGGTGTCCATCGAGCTGCTCACCGTGATGCGCTATCGGGCGTACGCACGGTTGATCGACCGCACGCCGTTCGTGCAGTTCATCAGCCATCCGAAGATGATCACGCGGCACAACCTGCACATGCTGGAGCGGTTGCTGGACCGGTGCGCAGCGCGGTACCGGCTGAGCTCCGACATCGAGGCCTTGGTGCCCCGCCGATCCGGTGCGACCGTCTGATCAGGGCGCCAGCAGGTCACGTTCGATGCCTGCGGCGATGTGGTCCAACAGGTGCGCGCTCAGGTCGTAGTTCGTATCCACGGTCACCGTGCGCTCGCCGGTCATCAGGCGGGGCAGCTCATGCGCCAGTTCCTCCACCCGGAGCGACACGCCCAGCCGGTCCGCTTCGATGTGGCGGCTCACCAGCCCCGCATCGCCCACGTGGATCACCGGCCGCCGCAGGTGGAACACCTCGGTGAACTTGGTGCCCAGCACATCGCGGTTCATGCTGGGGATGAAGAGCAGCACGGCGTCGGCGGCGGCGATGCGGGGGAAGATGGCCTTGGCCGGCAGCGGGGCATGGAAGCGGATGTGGTGTTGGAGCCCCCGGGCCTCCACGAGGCGGCGGAGGTTCCCGGTGCCATGCCCGGTGATGTAGAGGTCGAGCGAGGCATCGGCGAAGGCCTCCGGTGCGGTATCGCGCAGGTGCGCGAAGGCGGCGATCACCTGGTCGAAGTAGCGGTCGGCCTCATGGGCGCCGTACATGCTGCCCGCGTAGATGAGGCGCCGCAGTGAAGGCGAAGGCTCGGGCCGCGGCGGTCCCAGTTCGTCGGGGTCGATCGCATGGCCCAGGAGCCTCACCTTGGTGGCGTGCTGCGGATAGGTGCGCGTGAGGTGCTCCACCACGGCCGGGTGCGGGGTGGTGATGCGGTCGCTGCCCGCCATGACCGCTTCCTCCAAGCGGCGCTCATAGGCCTTTCGTTCCGGGCTGAGCAGGGCCCCGCCGTAGCCGTCCTGCCAGGTCCAGGTGTCGCGCAGATCACAAACAAGGTGGATGGGCCGGCGCTGTTTCAGCAGCACGCCGAAGTACAGGAGCCGGAAGGGGGCCCCGGTGATGAGCACATCGCGGATGCCATGGAGGTCGATGAGCGCGCAGGCCTTGTCCAGGAAGGGGCGCTTCCAGAACACGGCCTTGTCGAACCAGTTGCCTTTGACGAGCAGCGGCAGCACCAGGTTCCACACGCGGTACATCATCTTGTCCACCAGGCGGGTCAGGGGGCGCTTGAAGAGCACGGTGGGGTAGCGCTGGGGCAGGGGATGGCAGGTGATGCCGGGCGTGGCCAGGTCATCGGTCCACGGCGAGCCCTTCAGCTCCTCCGGTCCGGCGCTGTGGATCACGTGCACGGCATGACCGCGCCGGGCCAGGGCCTTGGCGAACTTCATCCAGCGCCTGCCTCCGATGCCGCGGTAGGGCGGGAAGGTGTGAGAGACAATGAGAATGGGGGGCTTCGCCACAGCAGTGGCTAATGTACTGGCTTGGTCCGGATGGTCATGCTGTGCAATGATGCTCGCGATCGCTGTGCATGAACCTGTGGATGCCAACGGATCTTCGCGAACGGATGCTTGCGCGATCAGCGGAACGCGCAGTGAGGGCGCTACCGATGGTGTTCAGTTCTCCTACTTTCGCACTGCGAACGCCAGCGATGAATGTTTTCCACGCCCTTGAGACCTCGTTGAGCAGGCATCACGATCGTGCGGCCTTCTTCATCAATGGTATGACCTACACCTATTCGCAGTTCACCGAGCGCATCGACGCGCAGCGGGCTTGGTTGCGAGCCCATCTGTCGGCCGAGGAGAAGCTGGTGGGGCTGCTGGGCCATGACGAGTTGGACACCTACGCCAGCATCATGGCCTTGTGGGCTGAAGGGAAGGCCTATTTGCCTTTGGCGCCGCACGCTCCGCCAGATCGCAACGACGGCATCATCACCAAGGCCGGGGTGCGTGTGTTGCTGTCGGCGCGAGAGCACGAGCATCCGGGTGCCTTCACATTGGTCCGCACCGATATCCTGCCCTCGGCCCCTTCGCTCGGGCCCTTTGTGCCCTCGGATGCAACGGAGCTGGCATATGTTCTCTTCACCTCCGGCACCACGGGCCAACCCAAGGGCGTGCCCATCACCCGATCCAACCTGCAGGCATTCATTGAGGCACAGGCGTGCATGGCCATCACCATCGGCCCCGACGATCGCTGCCTGCAGATGTTCGAGCTCACGTTCGACGTGTCGGTGATGTCGTACGTGCTGGCCTTGATGAACGGTGCCTGTGTGCACACCGTTCCGCAGAACGTGATCAAACCTTTGTTCATAGCCGAACTGATGGAGGGTCGGGCACTTACCTGGGCCGCTATGGTGCCATCTGTGATCACGTACCTGCGGCCCTACTTTGACGAGATGTGCTACCCTTCTCTGAAGGCCTGCGTGTTCGCCGGGGAGGCGCTGCCGCTCGAACTCACTGCGGCATGGAGCGCCTGCGCCCCCAACGCGCGCATCTTCAACGCGTACGGGCCCACTGAGCATACCATCGTGTGCACGAAGTACCTGTTCAGGCGCGAAGGTGGTAACAAGGAGCTCAACGGTATCATGGCCATCGGGGCTTCCATGGGCGACTCACGTTTGGTATTGGTGGATGAGGATCTGCGCATTCTGCCATCAGGCTCCAAAGGTGAGCTGTGTCTTTCAGGTCCCCAGCTAACATCAGGCTATTGGAACGATCCCGAGCGCACCGCCGAGGTGATGTTCACTACATCGCATGAAGGTCGGCCCACGCGCTTCTACCGTACCGGGGATCTTTGCTACATGGACGATGAGCAGGACATCATCTACTTGGGCCGCATCGATCAACAGGCGAAGATCCAGGGATTCCGTGTGGAGCTGGGCGAGGTTGAACATTACGCGCGGGTCTTCCTGGGTAGCGTGAACGTTGCGGCCCTTGCCGTGCAGAACGAGTTCGGAACCACCGAGATAGCCCTGTGCATCGAGGGGCCGGGGCCCGTGCCCGATGATCTGATCGACCGGATGCGCACCAAGCTGCCGGCGTATATGATACCGAACCGTGTGCGTTGCGTACGGCAATTCCCCTTGGGGACCAGCGGCAAGACGGACCGCAATGCCTTGCGTACCCAGTTCATGGCCACGACGTGATGAAAGGTGAGCTAATCCGGCGCGCTACGCCGGTCGACATTCCGTTCCTGGTGGAGGCCATTGTGTCAGCTGAGAAGAGCGGTACCGATCGCTGCGGTTTGGCCACTCTTTTCGGACAGAGCGAAGCGCAGGTACGCACACACATCGCTGCCATGCTGAACGAGGAGGTGGATGGTTGCGAGCTCTCCGTGAGCAGTTTCCTCGTGTCCGTCGTGGATGGCGAGCCTGCTGCAGCTGTGGCTGGATGGGTGGAGGGGTGGCAGGATGATCTGCCTTCGGGCTTGCTGAAGTCCAACCTGATAGGGGCCACCTTCGCCCCCGAAGCCTTGGAGCACCTGCGACACCATGCTGATGTGCTCGCCGGTATCCGCGTGGAACGCGACAAGGATACCTTGCAGCTCGACTACGTATTCACCGCGGACCGTTTCCGCGGGATGGGATGCGCCGCTCGACTGATCGAGGCGCATCTGCGCTTGGCGCGCACGATCATGCCGCCTTGGAGCAAGGCCCAGGTACAGGCATTCAGTGGCAATGTACGAGCCATTCGTGTTTACGAGCGGCTCGGCTTCACGGTGGTCCGTAAGTTCGCTGCGCTCCATCCCCGGGTCACCGATTTCCTGCCATCGGCTGAAAAGGTGCTCCTGGAAAGAGCGCTATAGACGCATTACCATGGAACGAGAGCAGATCGTGGAGCGCATCCGTGAGACCATTACCGCCGTGCTGGGCCACGGGTCCTTCGACATGAAGGACGAACTGACCGCAGCCGATGTGAAGGGCTGGGATTCACTCACGCACATGACCATCATCACCCGCTTGGAGAAGAACTTCGGCGTGAAGTTCAAGCTGAAGGAGATCAACAAGCTCAAGAACATGGGCTCGCTCATCGAGCTCATCGGTACAAAACTGACCTCAGGCTGAGAGCGATCAGCGTTCATTCGCAAGCCACGTTCCCAGTTCGTCGGAGAAGACGATGGCTCCGTGCCGGTTCAAGTGTGAGGCATCGTAGTAATAGTTGGCATCGCTGTACGCAGGCTGCTCTGCGTTATACCGGTAGCTGATGGCCTTGTCGTGTGTGAGCTCCTCGATGCGGGCGATGAAACCTTCGCTCGGTGCGCGCAGGTCAGGCGGGTGAACGATGACGAGGCGGATGTTCCGCTCGGCACAGGCGTCCACGAAGCGGATGAATGTGTCGCGCAGTTCGGCCGATTCCTGTTCGGGCCTGTAGCGTCGCGCTGCGCCGAATCTGGCGGTGTCCATTCCCGGTGCGCGCAGCAAAGAGGTCATGGAGCCATCGCTGTACACGGTGTCGAACCTGTCGGGGCGCTGCGGCGTCCACAACATCGGCAGGCTTTCCTTGATGCGGTACGAAGCCAGCAGTTCGGTGAGCCACCGTGACTTGCCCGTGCGAAGGCAGATCTCCTTGTTCACCTCGTCATCTCCGGCCAGGGGATACGCGCGGTCCAAGCGAAAGTTCACGGCTTTGGTGGCGATCAGCTCCGAGGGGTCGTCCACCACGAGCAGTACGATCCTAGGCCACTTCTTCGAGCGTAGCACCTGCCGCAGCACGAACTCCTGGAAGGCTATGCTGGCGCCAGGGTAGCCCAGGTTATAGGCGGTGATGCCGGTGGCCCGGGTGATGCGCGCGGGTATCACCCCGCGCGCTGCGCGCGATGACCCGAACACCAGGAGGTCCTCGGTGCAGTGTCCTTCGATCACTCGCCGCAAGCGCCAGTCGTACTCCAGTTTCGGCAGTTGCGGCATCACCCAACGGAAAGGCAGGTCCAGCACCAAGATCAGCAGACCGAAGAGCCCGAATTTGCGCAGGAAGGGTTCCATCGGCGTTCAGAACTGGAAGTAGATGAAATTGTAGCTGCCTGTGTTGTTCATCAGGGCCAGAACGAACACGATGACGGCATAGAGGCCCCAGCGCAGCCAGATGGGCATGCGCATGCCCGCCAGGTCCATGGCATGTGCGCGACCGCGTTGCACCCACTCCACCAGCACGAACACCAGGGCCATGAACATTACCGTAGTGGGGAAGACCTCCGGCTTGCTTAGGAGACCTGGCCCCAGTAGACCGCGGTAGTAGGTGATGGCATCCTGCAGGGTCGCTGAGCGAAGTAGCACGAAGCACAACATCATGAGTACGAAGGTGCCCGCCATGCGTGCGAACGGTGGCACGCATGGCAGCCGGCCAGTCGTGGCCGCTGAGCGGGTGATGGAACCGGTGAGCGCCAGGGGAAGGAAAAGCAGGCTTTGCACCGTGCCGAAGATCACGAAGGTCCAGTTGGCGCCGTGCCATATGCCCACCGCCAGGAAGGTGGCGCTGATCGCGATCGTGGTACCGGCACGCCCCAGATCGCGGAGAAGGAACGAAAGTGGTGTGAACACGTAATCGATCATCCAAGTGGTGAGCGAGATGTGCCAGCGCTTCCAGAAATCGTTCACGCCCACGGAGAAAAAGGGCGTGTTGAAATTGGTCATCAAACGAATGCCGAACAGTTTTGCGATGCCGATGGCCATGTTGGAATAGCCCGAAAAGTCGCAGTAGATCTGTACGAAGTAGAGCAGGGCGCCCACCAGATGAGTGCTTGCAGTGACCGTGCCCGGAGCGTTGAACACGAGGTCGACGAAGGTGCTGGCATTGTCCGCGATGACCACCTTCGCCAACAGGCCCCACAGCACTTGCCGAAGGCCATCCGTGGCCAGAGCCATATCGAAGTTACGCGCCTGACCGATCTGCGGCAGGAACCGCTGAGCCCGCTCGATGGGGCCGGCCAAGATCTTGGGGAAGAAAAGGACATAGGTGAGAAAGGCCAGGGCATCGGTGCAGGGTTCGGTCTCTTCACGCTGCACATCGATGAGGTAGCCCAGCATCTGAAAGGTGTAGAAGCTGATGCCCAGGGGCAGCACTACGGCGATCAGGCCGTGATCTCCGCCGAATCCCATTGCATGTAACAGGTGTTCGATGCCCGGGCGGAAGAAGGCCATGTACTTGAACCAGCAGAGCAGCCCCAGGTCGAGCCCCACACCTGTATAGAACAGCGCGGTCCTTAGCCTGCGGGAGCGGATGCGCCCCAGGGAGATGGCGATGCCGTAGTTCGTTGAAGCGCTCAACACGAGCAGAAGCAGGAATCGATGATCGGCAAGCCCGTAGAACAGGCCGCTGGCCAGGAGCAGCACGCCGTTCTGTACCCTCCCTCCCCACCGTGCCACGGTCCAATAGAGGCCGAACACCACAGCAATGAACAGAGCGGAGCCGAACGATGTGATCTCCATGTCGTGGCGCTGTGAGGCTGCCGTGCAGGTTCTCAAGACCCTGAGAGCAAAGGCCGGCAGCAGGGGGGCACCGCGGCGTAATATTACCCGAAAGTGCTGCAATGCCAAGACGGGGAGCCCCACTGCCGCTATCTTCGGCGCCGCTCTGCCTCAGGTCCGTGCTCACTGCTCACGCACGCTCCAGCCGCACATGGAAAAGCCATCCCGACATGCGCTCATCACCGGCGGTGCCGGGTTCATTGGAAGCCACCTCGTGGACCGGCTGCTCGCCGATGGCGGTTGGCGGATCACCGTGCTGGACAACTTCGACCCCTTCTATCCGCGGGCGGTGAAGGAGCGGAACCTCGCAGGGGCGCTGGGCCATCCGCAGCTTCGGATGGTGGAGGCCGATCTGCTGGCGCCTGATCTGGAGACCCTGTTGGGGGATGAGCCCATCGACCTCATCGTGCACATCGCGGCCAAGGCCGGTGTACGGCCCAGCATTGCCGACCCCATCGGCTACCACCGGGTGAACGTCACCGGCACGCTCTCCCTGCTGGAGATGGCGCGCCGGCGGAAGGTGCCGCACTTCATCCTGGCCAGCAGCAGCAGCGTGTACGGCGAGAACCCGAACGTGCCGTGGAAGGAGAGCGAGCATGGGCTCGTGCCGATCAGTCCGTACGCCGCCACCAAACTGGCCGCCGAGCAGTTCGCACGGGTGCACTCCGACCTGCACGGCATGCAGGTCACCGTCCTGCGCTTCTTCACGGTCTATGGTCCGCGCCAGCGGCCCGACCTGGCCATCCACCAGTTCTTCCGCAAGGTGGCCGCCGGGGACACCATCCTGCAGTTCGGTGATGGCACCACGCAACGGGACTACACCTACGTGGACGACATCGTGGCCGGCGTTCGTGCGGCGATGGACCGCGAACGGGGCGGGCGCTACGAGGTGTACAACCTGGGCAACAGCGGCACGGTGATGTTGCGTGAGCTGATCGCGGCCATCGAGCGCGAGGCGGGGCGCAAGGCGGTGGTGGAGGTGCGGCCCGAACAGCCCGGGGATGTGCCGCGCACCTTCGCCGACGTGTCCAAAGCGGGGCGCGACCTGGGCTTCCATCCCAGCACTCCGCTGTCCGAAGGGCTGGCGCGGTTCCACGCGTGGTTCCTCAACGAGGCGGTGGCGGCCCGCTGACCCATGGGCTCGCGCGTCATCGGCATCTCGCACAAGACCCGCTACTGGCAGCACTACGTGTTCAGCCACCCACCGGAGGGCTACCGCTACTCGCGGATGGTGGACATCCCGTGGCATATGACGGGCATCGTGAGCGCCTTCCTGTGGCACACGCGCTACTTCTTTCCGGTGAAGCGCTGCGACCTGTTCCACACCTACAACTGCATCGTGGCCAACCGCCACCCGTGGGTGATCGAGGTGGAGAGCTACCTGCCGCGCTACAAGCCCATGCGCGAGGACCATCCGCTGTTCCGATGGGGGCTGCGGCGCCTGGCCTCGGATGATTGCCGGGCCCTGTTCTACACCAGCGAGCACACCTTCCGCATGAACCGCGACAAGCTGGTGGCCGCAGGGGTCGACCCCGCCAAGATGCATGTGGTGTACCGGGCGGTGGAGCAGTACACCCGTGGTGAGAAGGATCCCGGCACCTTCACCATCCTGTTCGCCGGGAACGGCTTCTACCGCAAGGGCGGCATCGAGCTGCTGAAGGCCTTCCAGCGCCTGGGGCGTCCGGAGGCGCGGCTGGTCATCGTCAGCAGCCTGGAGGTCGACTGGGGTGTGTTCCCCACGGATGCGGACCGGCAGTGGGCCGAGCGCACCATCGCGGAGGATGCACGCATCACCCTGTATCGCGGCCTGCCGCACCACGAGCTGCTCCAGCGGATGCGCACCGCCGACGTGTTCGTCAGCACCACCTTCGCCGACCCCTTCAACAACACCATCCTGGAGGCGATGGGCGCCCAGCTGCCGGTGATCGGTTCGCGCATCAGCTCACTGCCCGAGATCGTGCAGCACGACCGCAACGGCTGGCTGCTGGAGGTGGAGGGCCGCGACAGTGACAGCATCGCCGATGACATCGTGCTGCACCTCCGCCGCCTGATGGACGATGCCACGCTGCTGCTCCGCATGGGAGATGCCTCGCTGGAGGTCGTCCGGGAAAAGTTCGACATCCGCGTCCGCAACGCCCGCCTCATCGCGCTCTACGGCAGGGCGCTGGGCGACTGAGCGGCGCGTTCCAGCAGCGTCTTCACACTGTCCGCCACCATCGGGGTGAGGCGCTCCACACCGCGCGCGTTGAGGTGCTGCGAGTTGTAGAAGAAGCTGCGGTCGGTGCAGAAGGGGGCGGTGGAGAGGTCCCAGAACGGCACGCCCTCCTCACGGGCGATGCGGGCGAAGGTGCCCAGGATGGACGCCCGGTTGAGCGTGATGCGCTGGTTCTCCACCAGCTCCGGCGTGTAGCAGAGCGCCACCAGCGAGCCGGCCTCGCGGGCCGTCCGGATCAGTTCCCGCAAGGTGGCCTCGGCATGCGGGCTCTCGTGATAGCGCACGCCGTCCGGGTGCTCCTTCAGGAAGTTGTCGAACGAGCCCTCCCAGGCCCAGTCGCGCAGCTCGAAGCCGAGGTGCACCGGATCGTGCAGCGTGTCCTCCAGGCCGAACAGCCCCTTCACCGCGAGGCCGGTGAGGCCGGGGCCGTGCCGCATGAAGGGGTAGAGCGGCAGCCAGCGGTCCTTCCAGTGATCGGGCGCGATGCGGCGCACGGCCTCGTCCACGGCCGGTTCCCCGAGGTAGGGGGCGTACTGCTGCGCGAAGTAGAGGCCGCTGTCGGGCTCCAGGCTGATGATGTCCACCTCCTGCACCACAAGGCGCGGCGGGGGATGATGGGCCAGGTAGGTGCGCAGGCGGCCGAGCTGCAGGTCGAGCTGGGTGCCGTCCATGCCGATGTTGTAGGTGCGGAGGCCGATGCGTGTACCGATGGCGGCCGCATCGAAGTGCACGAGACTGCGGCTGCTGCCGGTGAAGAGCACGTCGGCCCCTGCACGGCCGTTCACGATGTCGTTCCACACGCCGAACACGTCCGTGGTACGGCTGCGCAGGCCGTGCATCAGCAGGGCGTGCAGCCCGATGGCCAGCGCCATCACCAGCAGGCCGAACCACATCGCGCGACGGAGGAAGGCGGCCATGGGTCAGAACTGGAAGTAGATGAACTGTTGCTCGCCATGGTCGCCGGCGAAGACCACCGCGGCGAGCACGCCCAGGTAGATGGCCCAGCGCAGGGGGCGCTGTACGGGCAGGCGTTCCAGCCCATGTGCCTGCTCGCGCTGCACCCATTCCACGACGAAGAGCAGGACGGTGCAGGCCATGGCCGGGACGAGCAACACATGTTCGCCCAGAAAGGCCAGGCAACGGTTCCAGGTGCCGGCGCGCAGCCAGCCATCGCTCATGCGCCCCAGATACCTGAAGGCGTGGCCGAGGTCCTCGGCGCGGAAGAAGACCCAGGCCAGGCAGGTGAGGGTGAAGGTGACGGCGATGCGGGCGGCGTCACCCAGGGAGGGGAGCGGACGGCCCGGGGCGACCGTGCCGAGGTTCGCGCGGTTGCGTCCGCCCAGGAGCAGCGGCAGGAAGTACACGGCGTTCAGCGCGCCCCAGACGAGAAAGGTCCAGTTGGCGCCGTGCCAGAAGCCGCTGAGCAGGAAGATGGCGAAGGTGTTGCGCACGCTCATCCAGGTGCCGCCGCGGCTGCCGCCGAGGGGGATGTAGACGTAGTCGCGGAACCAGGTGCTGAGGCTGATGTGCCAGCGGCGCCAGAACTCGGCGATGTCGCGGCTGAAGTAGGGGAAGGCGAAGTTGCGCATCAGCTCGAAGCCGAACAGGCGTGCGCAGCCGATGGCGATGTCGCTGTAGCCGCTGAAGTCGCCGTAGATCTGCAGGGCGAAGAGCACGGCGCCCAGCACGAGCAAGGGGGCCGGGAGGTGGTCGCTGCCGGTGAAGATGCGGTCCACCACGGTGGCGCAGTTGTCGGCCACCACCACCTTCTTGAAGAGGCCCCAGAGCATCTGGCGCAGACCGTCGGTGGCCTGGTCCATCTCGAAGCGACGCTGCCGGGCGAACTGGGGCAGCATGTGGCTGGCGCGTTCGATGGGCCCGGCGCACAGCTGTGGGAAGAAGGCGATGAAGGCCAGGTAGGTGGGCAGGTCGCGGACAGGCGCGATGCGACCGCGGTACACGTCGATGGTATAGCTGAGGGCCTGGAAGGTGTAGAAGCTGATGCCCACGGGCAGCACCACGTGCAGCAGCACGGGGTCGAAGCCGAGGCCCACACGCGTCATCGCATCGGCCAGGGAGCTGGCGAAGAAATCGTGGTACTTGAAGACGCCGAGCGTGCCGAGGTTGCCCACCAGGCTCACCATGAGCCAGGCCTTTCGCCTGCGCGGGTCGTTCACCCGGTCCATGGCGATGGCCACCCCGTAGTCGGTCATGCTGGTGGCGGCCAGCAGCAGCAGGAAACGCCAGTCCCACCAGCCGTAGAACACGCAGCCGGCCGCGATGAGCAGCAGGTTGCGCGCGGTCACCGACCGGGCCACGCCCCAGTAGAGGGCGAAGACCACCGGCAGGAAGAGCGCGAAGGTGAAGCTGTTGAACAGCATGGGGCGGCGCGCGAAAATGCGAGATCGCCGGTGGCCTCAGTGCCTGAAGCAGCAGCGGAAGTTCCGCGCGGGCGGATCCAGGGCGCCTGCGGTGGCAGCGATGGTGCAGGAGGAGAAGCCGACCACACGCACGCCCATGTCCGCGTTGGCCGAGTTGTTCGTCCACTCCCAGTTGCCGATCATGTCGTTGAGGCCGAGCTGCGTGGCGCGGACACAGGCGGCATAGAACTCACCCCAGGAGCACATCCTTGCTCCGAGGGCACCGCACACCTGGGCCGCTTCGCGGAAGTCGAGCGTGTCGCGTTGGTCGGGTTCGATGCAGAACTGCGAGGTGACCTCCACGAAGCCGGAGGGGCAGGGGCGCGTGCGCCCTGGCCGGCCATTGACGAGCTGGAACGCGGTGCCATCGAAGAGAAGGCGGGCCATCAGGCCGGCGGGTACATCAGCGCTGTCCAGCGGGTCGCCCGGGGCCTCTTCCACCGGGAATGGGCCGAGGCCGTCGATCGTGAGCGAGACGGCGCCGGTGTTCGATTGGGGGATCCGCAGCAGGAGTTCGGACCCAGCGGGCAGTGTGTCCGTGAGGGCGGGCACCAGGCCGGCGGTCCAGGCATCGGCCGTTCCCCCCACGGTGGCGGAGCGGAACCGGCCCAGTGCAGCGGAGCGTGCGTTCAAGGCGTCGTGCTCCGTGGTGGCGTCCGCCAGGCCGGTCACGCGGCGGGCAGAGTCCGCAGGGGCGGTGAGCACCACAGGTCGGTCCACCTGGATCTGGGCGGCGGCGGGTGAGGCCACGACCAGCAGGGCGAGGAGCGGGCGGGTGAGGAGGTTCATCGGATGCGGTGGCAGCAGCGCACACGACCGTTCACGGTGGTGGGTTGCGATCGTTGCTGGGCGCAGTAATAGCGCCCGGCCTGGTTGCCCGTGTGGGTGTGATCGCTGGTGTCGTCGATCCACTCCCAGTCGTCGAAGAGGCCGGTCAACTGGCCGTTGAGCACGGTGCAGGCGTAGAGGTACTCATCCCAAGTGCACAGCCGCGCGCCCCTGTCGGCGCATTGGCGTATGGCGGTGAAGACCGATACGTTGGCACCTTGGTCCTGCTGCATGCACAGACCGTCATGCACCTGCAGGAAGCCTGTGGGGCAGCCATCCATGGGGCGTGGGTTGAGGCGGAACAAGCTGTCGGTCCACACCACTTCGGCGAGGCGTCCGGGCACCAGGCTTCCGGCCGGTGGTGGAGTGAGCTCCGGACCCAGCACGGGCACCGGGCCGAGGCCGTCGACATTGATCGTGGGTGCTGCTCCGGCGGAGACCGTGGGAAGGAACCGGAGCCGAAGGCCTTCGCGGTAGGCCGTCACCGGTGGACGTGCCGCAAGGGTGATGGCGTTGGCCGTGCCGGCGGCGGTGGCCCAATGCACGGAGCCGGAGCGAGCGGTCGAGAGCACCATCAGGTCCTCTTCGGCGATGGGTGGGGCCAGCCCATCGATCTGCCGAAGGGCACTGTCCGCCGCGGTGAAGCGCAGCGGTGCGTCCACCTGCACCTGGGCGTGGAGGAGCAGGGCGCCGCTGAACGCGACGCCGGCGGTGGCGGCCCTCATCGGTCGGAGCAGCATCGGTAGGAGAGCACGGAGAGGGGCACGCGGGTCCCGCCGGATAGGCAATCGGGCAGGAAGGTGTTGTTGTTGAGCCCGATGGACTTGGCGTCATTGCCGCTGTTGGCCGCGTGGTCCACCCATTCGTAGTCCACGATGCTGTTGAGCAGGATGCCGTTCGGCATGGTGCACGCGGCGATCCACTCACCGAACGTGCACATGCGCCGTTGCCGGTTCGCGCACCCGTTGGCGGCCGCGTAGAAGTTGGCCGAATCCGTGGGCTGCCGTTCGATGCAGACATCCCGTGAGGCCGGGAACATGCCGGGCGGGCACGGACGCGGCAGTGGTGAGATGACCTGCCAGGCCGCGCCATCGTACACCAGGTCGATCGGGATGCCCGGCTGGAGGTCCGCGCTGTCGAGCGGCTCCACTCCGTACTTGACGACCGCCACCGGACCGGTTCCGGACAGCGTGAGCGTGACCGGTCCGCTGTTGGTGGTGTCGGGCACGAGGGTGATGCGTGGTAGGTGACCGGCGAGCGGAAGGGCGATGGCCGGCCAGGCGGCCACCAGGCTGTCGGTGCCTGTGGCGGTGATCCACGTGAGCGCATGGGTCCGCTCCAGCCCGGCCGCGAGCCCATCGCTGCCATCCAGCGGCGCGGCCAACCCCGTCACGCGGCGTTCCTCGGCACTGTCACCGTTCAAGGCGACACGCACGGGCAGGTCCCATTGCGCGCTGAGCGCACCTGCGACACCGATCGCGGTCAGAAGCGCGGAGGAGCGGCTCATGGGCGGGTGAACCGAAGGCTGCGTCCATCATCGGTGCGCAGCAGGTAAGTTCCAGGGGCTAGATCGGAGACCGGGAGCCGATGATGGGTCCGGTGGCCGGTGAGGTCCTGGTGCAGTACGGTCCGCCCCATGGCGTCCAAGACGGCGAGACTTCGAAAGCCCCGTGCGGTATCGCGGACCTCCAGCACATCCGTGGTGGGGTTGGGTCCGGCGCTCAGCTCCGCTGGTACGGCTTCTTCCGAGGTGGTCGTTCCAAGGCTTCCGTCGAACAGGGTGTAGGTGCCCAAACTGTCCAACCAGGTCGCGAACACGGTCGACAAGGGCAGATCCACCGCGCTGGGGATCCCCAGCCAGATGCTATCTCCTTGTTGCGCGGTGTACAGCATCAGATCGGCCTCGGCGATGCCCTGGAGTTCGGTGAGGTCGTAGCGGAATCCGATCTCGGCGGCAAGCCCATTGTTCACCTGTGGCCGGACACGATACCATCGCGCGATGCCGGAGGACCCGCTGGTGTCGCTGAGGATGGTGTGCCCGCGTTCAATGCTCAGGCTGTCCAGCGCGTTGGTCGATGTGATGCGAAAGCCGAGGCCACCGGGCTCGAGCGCCGCGGGAGGGGACGTCACCCACACGTTGATGTGTTCGACGCCAAGCCCGGTGAGGGGTGATCCAGACGCCTCAGCGATGGCAGCCGTGGGTGCCAGGTCGATCAGGCCGTCGTTGACCACGGCCGCGCCGGATGGAACGGTCAACGTGAGCCCGTCAGGAAGCCGGACCGTGGCGCCTCCCAGCACATGCAGGGTGGTGCCAGGATGGACGGTGGATTGCGCGGTGAGCAGCGCCGGGAGAAGTCCGAAGAGAAGCGGGAAGACCGGGTGGCGCCGCATGGAAGCAAAAGTAACGGGAAGGAAGGGCCGGTTGGGAGGGGACGGCGCCGTGGAGTGAGGTGGGGGTGAGTCGCGGTCGCCCCACACAGGTCAGGGATCCCGAACGTATGTATGGCCATACATTTGTCAGGGTGCTTCGATATGTGAGCACGAACAGATCGTCAGATCGGAATGAATAGAGAAATGATTAAATAATATACGAGATATGATCGGTGCATGGGTGATCGATAGCCCTCCGATGCAATAATCGAGCATGGATGAGCGGATTCCCCATGGAATGGATGGTTGATGGAATGAACATACATCTGGAGAACATATGTATGGCCATGCATGAGTAGGGGCGGGCGCCACAGCTCCGCTCATCCCCTCCTCAACCTACCTTCGCCGCAACCCCCGCATCCATGGACCTGATGGGCCTCATCGCCGACCAGCTGGGATTCTTCACCCCACAGGACCTGCCCGGTCTTGCCTTGGCCGTGCTCTTCGCTGCGGCGCTCGCGTTCATGGTCGGGCGCATCGCCGGGGCCGCCGCCATGGAGGCCCGGCAGTTGGCCCTTTGGGCCGGTGTGGCCGCGCTGGGTGTTGCCCTGGTGAAGGGCTCCGTACCCTTCAGCATCGCGCTGGTGGCCTTGGCGTTGCTGGTGCGCGTTGAGGCCGGTGAGGGGCAGCGCCATCGCGTCTTGAAGGCCATGGCCGTCGTGCTTGGAGGAGGTTGTGGTACGGGGGCGGCCATCCCTGTCGTGGTGGGCTTGATCCCATTGGCGTTGATCGCCCGGTGGGCGTTGCGTGATGCGCGCGAGGGGTGATGAGCGGTAGCGCACTTCGGACCTTCCTCCTCTGGGTCGCGCTTGTCGCCATGGCGTTGGCTTGGCGGGTAGCGGTTCCCAAGGCAGGGCCTTCACGTCGCACAGCATCGGTCGCACGGGTGGACGTGGAGGTCGGCCCCTTTGAAGTTCGCTTCAGGGGGCCTGAAGGGGCCGTGATCCATGCGACCACCGATGGGCGCACGCCGACGGCCATCGACAGGGTTGTTCACGGACCCCTGCCGGTGCGGGCCGATCGCCATGCGGTGGAGCGGCTCATGCGGATCCCGACCTCGGTGCAATGGCGACCTCCGATACCGGGGCTTCCGGCGGCGTTCACGGTCCGGGCCACGGCCTGCGTGGAGGGTGCGTGCGGTCCGGTGACCGGCCGAACGGTGCTGCTGCACGAGCATGTGCTGCCGGTGCTTGCCCTGACGGCCGAACCCGGCGCGTTCTTCGATCCGGACACGGGCATTTACGGGCTTGGGCATGGCATCTTCCGCACGGATGAGGAGGTCGTCCAACGCTTCCCGCGGGACCATCGGTGGTGGAAGTACCCCGGTAACTTCCAGTTCCGGGGCAGGGCCTGGGAGCGATCGGCTCAGGCCGAGCTGTTCGATGGGCGTGGAACGCCCATCTGGTCGGGACCGGTGAAGCTGCGCATCAACGGCAACAACACCCGGGGTTTCCCGCAGCATGCACTTCGCATGAGATTACCTCAGACCTCCGTGGCCTGGTGCGGAGAGGCACGTGGCATCGGCCATCGGGTGCTAGTGCTGCGGGCCGGTGGGAACGACCAGGCGGACAGCTTCCTGCGCGATGTGGTGCAGCACCGGCTTTGCAGCGCGTTACCCTTCCATACCTCAGGGGCCAGGGCGGTGGTGGTGTACCTCAATGGCGCGTATTGGGGCCTCCACCATCTGCGTGAGCGGATCGACGCGCGGGAGCTGGCGCGAAGGCATGGCGGCGATGCGGATGCGTACACCGTGCTGGAGGACCGCCTGCTGCTTTACGATGGAGATCAGGCCGAGGTGAAGCGCTTTGAACGCATGATCACCATGGCCGAACGCTGGGACCCGAATGGCCGGTCCTACGCGGACAGCCTTGAGCGCCGGATGGACGTGGACGGCTTCCTGTCCTATATGGCGGCGCAGATCATCCTGGGCAACCTCGACTGGCCCGGTCAGAACGTGAAGTACTGGCGATGGACGGGGCCGGCCGATACCTTGGGTGCGCCGCGTGATGGCCGATGGCGGTTCATGATGGGCGACAGCGACATGGGCCTGGGCTATGCCGGACCGGTGACCACCGATGTCTTCCTGCACGTGGAACGCCATCAGGGACCGGTGGCCCAGTTGTACAAGGCCATCCTACGGTCACCAGCGATCCGCCAGCGTTCCCGCACCATCGTGCTCGACATGCTCCAGGGAGACCTCTCCGACCGGGCCATGGTGGCGGCGATCGATGCCGGGGCGGCCGAGCTTGCTCCGGAGATGACCCAGCACGTGGCGCGGTGGCGCAGACCCTCCTCCGTGTCGGAATGGACGCGGAAGGTGGAGGAACTGCGCAGCTTTGCACGGCTGCGGGGCGAGGTCGTGCGCACCCAGCTTGACCGGCACCTGCCTGCACACTGAGCCATGCTGGACTTCCTTCGGAACGAGCTCCAGTTCATCCTGATCGTCACGGTCTGGGTGCTGTCCACGGTGTTCGCCGGTCCGGTCATCTACGCGCTCCTGCCGCTCTCGGTCTTCCTCTTCTACCGACGGGAGTCGTTCGGCGACATCCTGTTCGGGTTCATCCTCATCCTGGTGTTGTCGGACATGACACCGGACGTCTTCTCCATGCGGAAGATCAAGACGGCCAAGTACGCGTACATCATCGCCCTTTCGCTCATCCTGCTCGTGGAGCAGCATCGCTTCGCACCGCTGTCGGGTGTCTTCAAGGTCTTCCTGCCCTTCTTCGCATATGCCTTCCTTCCCCTGGTCTTCGGCAACGACCCCATCACGGGCATTCAGAAGACCTTGAGCTACGCACTGCTCTACCTGGTGGTGCCCAACTACGTGCTGCTCAACTTCCGCCAGCGCGGCTGGGATTTCTTCCGCGATCTGGTGCGCTTCCTGGTGGCGTTCCTAGTGGTGATGTGGTTGATGAAGTTCCTGCGGATCGTGCCGGTCTTCGTGGCTGGCCGCTTCCGCGGGTTGTTCGGCAACCCCAACGGGCTGGGCATCTTCACCTTCCTGGTGTTCACGCTCTACACCATCCTCAATCACCTCAAGAACGACCTTTTCCCCTTCCGGCAGCGCATGATGAATTACGCGGTCATCGTGTTCTTCCTAGTCCTGTGCGGTTCGCGCACATCGTTGGTCGCCACCGGCATGTTCCTGCTCTTCAGTCGGTTCTTCAGTCTGTCCCCGTTCATCGGTTTCATCGGGTTCATCGCCTTCCTGGGCATCATCGAGCTGGTGAGCTCGAACCTCTCCGCCATCGTCATCAGCCTCGGGCTTCAGGAGTATTTCCGGGTGGAGACCCTGGACGACGGGTCGGGCCGGTACATCGCATGGCGCTTCGCCTGGGGCAAGATCCAGGATTACTTCATGCTCGGTGGCGGCTTCGGCAACGACGAGTACATCATGCGCCACAACTACGCCTATCTGCGTACGCTGGGCCACCACGGCGGGGTGCACAACAGCTACCTCACCATGTGGTTCAACGTGGGCATCGTGGGCATCCTCATTTACTTCAGAAGCTACTTCCTCATCTTCTTCAAGGCCAGCAAGCGGGTGCCGATGGCCTTCGCCGCCATGTTCGCCGTGATGTTCAGCGTGCTCTATGAATCATGGCTCACCGGGTCCCTGAACCCCTTCACCATCATCCTGGTGATGATCATGACGGTGGTGACCGAGCCGGACATCGTGGAGTCGGAGGAACGGGAACAGGCCGCCCTCGATGCCGAGGCCTCCGTGCACCCGGATGACCTGCGCGAACTCGGACCGGGCACGGGAACGGAGGGGCTTACTTTGCGCCCTTTATGAACGGACGCTTCAAACGCTGGACGATCCTGGCGCCGGCCCTGCTCGCCCTGCTCGCGGGGGGGGCATGGACCGCGCACCGGGCTTTGGTGCATCGCGGGCATCCGGGTCTGGCCACCTTCATCCGCCAATGGGCCGTGAACTACCCCGCCAGCTTCGCCATGGAGCCGCCCGTCCTCGCCATCGAGGTGGACGAGGCCGAACTGGCCCGCCTGCGGAACGTGGTGGATCTCGCGCGTGAGCGCGGGGTCATCATGCCCGAGGGCAACGATCCGGTCGAGGCGCGGTTCACGGTGGATGGCCGCTCCTTCAAGGGCCGGGTCCGCATCAAAGGCAAGCTCAGCGACCATGTGCAGGGGGAGAAGTGGAGCTTCCGCGTGCTCGCCCGCAAGGACGGCGGCTTCATGGGCATGAAGCGCTTCAGCCTGCAGCACCCCGGAACGCGGAACTACCTCTGTGACTGGTTCTACCACCGCCTGATGGCGGGTGAAGGGCTGATCGCACTGCGCTACGGCTTCTGTCGCGTCACCTTCAATGGCGAGGACCTCGGAGTGTATGCCGTTGAGGAGCACTTCGGCGAGGAATTGGCCGAGAACAACGGGCGCGTGGCCGGACCGCTGCTCCGCTTCGATCCCGGGCTGTTCTGGCAGCACCGGCTCAACAGCATGCAGGGCCTCCGTCTGGATGAGGCCTACGCCGCCTACCAGGCGGCCGCCCTTGATGCGTATGGCACGAACGACCTGGCGGCCGACCCGGAGGGGCGGCGGCTGTTCGAGGAGGCCCTCGCCCTGGTCACCGCCTTCCGTCGTGGCGAGCTGCCCGCCTCGGCCGTGTTCGATGCGGACCGCACGGGCCGCCGCCTCGCCCTCCTTGACCTCGTGGGTGGACACCACAGCATGGACTGGAGCGATGTGAAGTTCCACTTCGACCCGGTGCTCAAGCGCCTCGAACCGGTGAGCTACGAGAGCTTCAGTGCGTTCCGCATCCGCGAGTTGGCCGGAGCCTACCGGTACCGCGGCCAGGTACGGGAGCAGGATGAGCTGCACACCCAGTTGTTGAGCGACCCGGCGATCATGGCCGCCTACGTGCACCATCTGGAGCGCTACGCCCGCCCCGCCTGGCTCGACAGTGCCTTCGCGGCGCTGAAGGGCCCCCTCGACACGGCCAGCGCCACGCTGTACCGCGAATTCCCCTACAAGGAACTGGACCGAGGCGTGTACACCGCCAACCAGCGGGCCATCCGCGCGCTGCTCGACCCGCCCAGGCACGCGCACCTGCACCTCGACCGCCGCTCGGGCGATACCTTGGAGGTGGTGGCCGTTCCGATCGAGGCGCTGCCCGTGCAGGTGGACAGCCTGCGCCTGGCCGACGGGCGGCACTTCGCACCGGTGGGCCGTGCCGTGCTGCCTCCCCGCCCGCGTGGCGGCGTCGGCAGGCCGCAGCTGCTGCGCTTTGTCACGTGCCCGGTGAACGACAGTGCCCTCGCCGACGCGCACGTCTTGGCCGGCTTTCTGGGCAGCGCACGGCGCAAGGAGACCCCGGTGGCACCGTTCAAGATGAATGACGTCCGCGACCTGGACCTGGCCACGCTGGCCACCCCGAACGTGGAGCGCTTCCCCTTCCTGGTGCGCGATGAGGCCGAGCGGACCATCACCTTCAAGCCGGGACGGTGGACGATCGGCGAGCGCTTGGTGCTGCCGGCAGGCTACACGGTGGTGGCTTTCGCTCCGCTGAGGCTCGAGCTGGTGAACGGTGCGGAGATCGTGAGCCGCTCGCCGCTGCGCTGGACCGGCACCGAGGACATGCCCATCACGGTGGTCAGCCCGGACAGCAGCAGCATGGGCGTGCATGTGCTGGAGGCCGGTGCCCGGTCCGTGCTGGACCAGGTGCGGTTCGAAGGCCTGATGCGCTTCAAGGAGGAGCAGCCCCGTAGCGCCGATGTCAGCTTTCACCGTTCTCCGGTCACGATCAGCCACGCGGTGTTCAACGGTGCGGGCACCACCTTGCTGGCCCTCTCCGAAGGGGAGGCGCAGCTGCGGCACAGCACCTTCCACGGCGGGTCCGATCAGCTCGAGGCCGTGCATGCCGCCGTACAGGCCACCGGGCTCCGCTTCCTGGGCGCTGGGGATGATGCGGTGAGCGTGCATGGAGGGGGCGGCAGCTTCACCGAGCTCGTGATCGACGGCGCCAAGGGGGAGGGGGTGAAGGCCACGGCCCTGGCCCAGGTGGAGCTGACGAACGCGACGCTCACGCGGTGCGGCACCGGCATCGAGGCCCGCGAGGGATCCTCCGTGCGCATGAACGTCGGCCGGATCGATGCGACACAGGCGGCCCATGCCGGCAAGGACGAGGTGCGGAACGGTCCCGTGCGGATCGAGCTGAAGGGGGTGGAGGTGCCGGAGGGGGCTGGATTCAAGACCGGGCAGGGCAGCAGCATCACCCTCAACGGCCGTGCGGTGGGCGCGGCGAAAGCGGCGGAGGGCACATGAGCGGGCGAACGACCGGAGCGGACGGCAGGCGGTCATGTGGTCATGTGGACATGTGGTCATGTGCACATGGGCACATGGGCACATGGGCACATGTCCTTGGTCGCGCGGCGATCCTGCTGATCGGCGTCCTGCTGTCGGCCGGACCCGTTCATGCACAGCGCTCGCCCTTCAACGGACTGGAGGTACTTCCTGCGGACAGCAGCGGCCACTACCGCATTCTCATCGGCGGGCATTTCCACGGCGAGAGCACCAACCGCAGCGGCTACCCGGCGGCCACCCTGCTCGCGAACCTGGACACGATCAACAGCCTCGGCGCGCACCTCTTCCTCAGCACCGGCGACCTCTTCATGGACCCGGTGAAGGACCTGCCGCGCTACCAGCGCGCGTTGTTCAGCAAGCTGAAGATGCCCTTCTTCAATGCGCCGGGGAATCATGACCTGAGCGCTAGTGCCGGAAAAGAAGCGGATGAGTTGAAAGAGATCGTGACATGGCAGGCAGACCGTGTCCTCCTGCTTAACACCGAACGTGAGGACGGCACGATAAGCTCTGATGTGCTGGACCGCTTGGCTTCATTATTGGAAGCGGAGGACCTGTTTATCCCAAGGCATCTCTTCATCATCTCCCACCGCCCCATCTGGGCCGAGGACGATCCGCTGTACAGCGACCTGTTCAAGGAGAACACCCGTTCCACCTTCGGCACCAACTTCCGCAAGGATGTGTACCCGCTGCTGGAGAAGATCGCGCAGCACGCCCACGTGTACTGGATCAGCGGCAGCCTGGGTGGAAGCGCGCCGAGCAGCATCTTCTTCCAGCCGCACGCGCCGGACAACCTGTCCCGCAACGGCGGGATCACCTTCATCCAGTGCGCCATCCGCGATGAGCCACGCGATGCCCTGCTGATCGCCGATGTGTACCCCGACACCGTGAAGTGGAGCGCGCTCTCCCTCACCGGGCAGCAGCTCCAGGCCCCGGAGACCTACGATGCGGCCTGGTGGCGCTCGAAGCGCGGGAAGGGAGAGGGGTTCAACTGGCGGCTGCTGCCCTATCGGGTGAAGAGCACCGTGTTGCACCGCGCCTTCTGGTGGGGGGCGGGCCTGATGCTGCTGCTGGTCGTGCTCGTGCGGCGCATCGTCCGACGCTAGGGGCCGCGCCCATGTCCTGGCCTCGGGTGGAACTGCCAGCAGAAGGGGCATCCGTGTCCATGGGTGTGCATCTGTGGTTCGATCCGACCGCTACGGCGCATCCTTCCGTGTTCGCCCGCGTCTATCCAGCGGCACCCGTAGCTTCGTCGCCCCATGGCCCGTATCCTCGTCACCGGCGGCGCCGGTTTCATCCCCAGCGAACTGGCCGCACGGCTCGCCCAGGACCCCAGCAATGAAGTGGTGGCGGTGGACAACCTCCTCACCGGCGACGTGCGCAAGCTGCCCCTGGCCGAGCGGCCCAACCTGCACTTCATCAAGTGCGACGCCAACCGCTTCGAGGATATCAGCAGCGTGTTCTACGCCTACCGCTTCGAGTACGTGTTCCACTACGCCGCAGTGGTGGGGGTGAAGCGCACCACGGACAACCCGGTGATGGTGCTCCGCGACCTGGACGGCATCCGCAACGTGCTCGACCTGAGCAAGAACACCGGCGTCAAACGCGTCCTCTTCAGCAGCAGCAGCGAGGTGTACGGCGAACCGGTGGAGATCCCCCAGAACGAGCGCACCACACCGCTCAATAGCAAGCTGCCGTATGCCATCGTGAAGAACGTGGGCGAGGCCTTCCTGCGCAGCTACCACAAGGAGTACGGGCTGGACTACACCGTGTTCCGCTTCTTCAACACCTACGGACCCAAGCAGAGCCGGGACTTCGTGGTGAGCAAGTTCATCCGGGCGGCCTTGAAGGGCGAGGACATCACCATCTACGGCGATGGCGGCCAGACGCGCACCTTTTGCTTCATCGACGACAACATCGAGGCCTGCGTGAACGCCTTCACCAAGGGCCTCGTGGTGAACGACGTGGTCAACATCGGCAGCGACGTGGAGATCACCATCATGGACCTGGCCCGGTTGATCATCGAGCTGACGGGCAGCAGCAGCCGCATCGTGCACCTGCCGCCGCTGGAGGAGGGCGACATGACGCGCCGCATGCCCGACATCAGCCGGATGCGCCAGTTGCTGGGCCGCGAGCCGCTGCCGTTGCGCGACGGCATCCAGCGCATCCTCGCCGACACGCGCTTCATCCTGTAGGCGCGGCCACCGGGCATGTGCGGCATCGCAGGCATCGCAGGACATCCCCGGCCCGAGGAGGCCGCTGCGGCCGTGGGCCGGATGAACGACGCCCAGCGCCATCGTGGACCGGACGCGGGTGGCCTGTGGTCCGACGCTGAGGTGACCCTGGGGCACCGCCGCCTGAAGATCATCGACCTCAGCAGCGCCGCCGACCAGCCCTTCCACACGGCCGATGGTCGCCACGTGCTCGTCTTCAATGGCGAGATCTACAACTACCGTGAACTGCGCACCGAACTGGAGCGCCTGCCGGGCATGCTCCCCTTCCGCACCGGTTCGGATACCGAAGTGCTCGCGGCCGCGCTCACGGTATGGGGCACCCGCGCACTGGACCGCCTGATGGGCATGTTCGCCTTCGCCTGGTGGGACCGCACGGAGCGAAGGCTCCTGTTGGCACGCGACCGCATGGGCATCAAGCCGCTCTACCTGCACGAGGACGGTGGACGGCTCGCCTTCGCCTCCGAACTGCGTGCCCTGCTCGCCTCGGGCCTGGTGCCCCGCAAGCTGGACCATGACGGGCTGGTGGACCATCTGAGGTATCGGACGGTGCATGCGCCGCGTACGTTGGTGGCCGGCGTGCGCATGCTGATGCCGGGCCACTGGATGGCGTGGCACGACGGCCGCACCGAACAGGGGCGTTACTGGGACCTGGTGGCGAACACCCGGCGTGAAGCGGCCGACCTGCCGCTGGAGCGCGTGCAGCGCGAAGTGCGTGAGCGGCTCACCCGGGCGGTGGAGCGCCGGCTCGTGGCCGATGTGCCCTTCGGCGCCTTTCTCAGCGGCGGCATCGACAGCAGTGCGGTGGTGGGCCTGATGGCGCAGGTGAGCACCGCCCCGGTGAACACCTTCTCGGTGGTCTTCGACGAGCAGGAGTTCAGCGAGGAGCGCTACGCGCGCATCGTGGCGAAGAAGTTCGGCACCCGCCACACGGCCATCCGGCTGCGCCCGGACGACATGCTCCGCCTGCTGCCCCACGCCCTGGCCGCCATGGACCACCCCAGCGGCGACGGCCCCAACACCTACGTGGTCTCCAAGGTGACGCGGGAGGCCGGCATCACCATGGCCTTGTCCGGCCTGGGTGGCGACGAGGTCTTCGCGGGTTATCCCGTGTTCACCCGCACCGACAGGCTGTGGCGATGGCGTGCCTTGGGCCTCGTGCCGCCAGGTGTGCGGGGCCTTGCCGGCGAGCTTGCGGCCCTCGTCCGCCCGTCAGCCGCCACGGCGAAGTTGCCCGGTCTGTTGCGCGCCCCGGGGTTCGGTCCCGAGCACACCTATCCGTTCTCGCGGATCGCCTTCCTGGACCCCGACCTGCGACGGTTGATCCAGCAGCCCACGCTGCCGGACAATGCCGTGGCCGCGCTGCTGCACGAACGTTACGCCTCCGGCGCCGGTGCTTTGCCACTGCTGTCCCAGGTGAGCGTGGCCGAGCTGGACACCTACCTCTCCAACGTGCTGCTGCGCGACACGGACCAGATGAGCATGGCCCACGCGTTGGAGGTGCGCGTGCCCTTCCTGGACCACGAGCTCGTGGAGTTCGTCCTCGGGGTGTCCGATGAGCACAAGTTCCCGCACAGCCCGAAGAAGCTGCTGGTGGACGCGCTGGGCGACCTGCTTCCAGAGCGCATCGTGAACCGCCCGAAGATGGGCTTCACCCTGCCGTGGGAGCACTGGATGCGCAACGAGCTGCGCAGCTTCTGCGAGGCTCGCCTGCGGACGATGGGCGCCCGGCCCGTCTTCCGCCGCGAAGGCGTGGAGGCGCTGTGGTCACGCTTCCTGGCGCGGGACCGTCGGGTGAACTGGGCCCGTGTCTGGGGCCTTGTGGTGCTCGCCGACTGGCTGGATACGAACCACATCGAGGCCTGAAACGCGGAACGGGGACCGCGGTCCCCGTTCCAAGGTGTGCACGCTCCGCTTAGAACTTCGCGCGGCTCTTGCGGCCGATGCGCTTCTTGCCACGGATCCAGCTGTAGCGCTGGCGGTAGAAGTTGGACTGCCCCTTCAGCACGTAGCTGTAAGTGAGGGTCATCGTCAGGTAGCTGTCGTTGTGCGTGGGGTCGCCGCGCTTGTTGTTCTCCTTCTTGCTGGCGCCGTCGGTGTCAGGCACCCATCCGTATTGGATCGCGTCAGGCACCGTGACCACATCACCACCGGCCGTCTGGACCTGGGTCCCGGAGGTCACGAGGTCCACATCATCAAGATAGGGACGCTGGTCATACAGCTGTATCGCCAAGGGATCGCCGGTCTCCGGGATGTTCACGTATTCCGTGCTGGCATCATCCAGATAGTCCGTGAAGGTGGTCCGCCAGCCGAAGTCAAAGCCGTAGCGATGGCGGCGCTTCTTGGTGATGTGCATGCCCAGGCCTGCAGGGATGGCGAAGCCGAACTTGGAGTAGGCGACACCTTCGGTCTGCAGCGGTTGCAGCGCGTAGAACGCCCCCTCGCGGTTGATCTGGGCCTTCGGATTGTGATAGAAGAGCGCGGCACCGGCGTAGAGGAACAGCCGGAAGTCGGTGCGGTAGCGGCCCTTGCCGCCGATGTCGTTGTCCTGGAAGATGGTGAACTCCGGCCGCACATACAGCTCGAACATGTCGTTCCGGAAGTTCAGGTTGCGGCCCACGCGCTGCGGGTTGGTGCTGAGGGCGTCCGCACCTTGGAGGCGCAGGTACATCAGACCGGCGCTCACCGAGAAGGAGCGGTTCAGCTTGCGACGGCCGAACACACCGATGCTCCAACGCGTCTGTCCCAGCTTCATGTCCCAGATGAAGTCGCGGCGCGTCTGCTCCTTGCCGCCCATCTCGCCCAGGTAGTTGGCGCCCCCGAGGTGGACACCGATATCCCAAGCGTACTGGGCCTTTGCCTGGACGGCCATGACCACCACGAAGAGGGCGAGGAGGGAGCGTTTCATCATCGTCGACATGCGCGGTGTGGACCCGGTGGGGATCCATCCGGCAAACATAACAAAGTTCCGCGGCCTTCTACGGTGATCCCAACGTGTTGGATATCAACAAGCTGCCCACGATCGCACCGTACCCCTTAGGCTATCTTCGCCGCCCCTCACGCCCCACCGTGGACCAGTCCCCAGCGAACCCGCTCTGCAGCTTGTTCGGCATCCGCTACCCGATCGTGCAGGCCGGCATGATCTGGTGCTCGGGCTGGAGGCTGGCCGCGGCGGTGAGCAATGCGGGTGGGCTGGGCCTCATCGGCGCCGGGTCCATGTACCCCGAGGTGCTGCGCGAGCACATCCGCAAGTGCAAGGCCGCCACCGACCGGCCGTTCGGGGTGAACATCCCGCTGCTGTACGCGGACCTGGAGAAGCACGTGGCCATCGTGCTGGAGGAGGAGGTGCCCGTCGTGTTCACTTCCGCCGGGAATCCCGCCCTGCTCACGCCGCGCCTGAAGGAGGCGGGCCGCACCGTGGTGCACGTGGTCAGCAGCGTGAAGTTCGCCCGGAAGGCCCAGGACGCCGGGGTGGACGCCGTGGTGGCCGAGGGCTTTGAGGCCGGCGGGCACAACGGCCGGGAGGAGACCACCACCCTGGTGCTGGTGCCCATGGTGCGCGATGCGGTGCGGGTGCCCGTGATCGCCGCCGGAGGCATCGCCGATGGGCGGGCCATGCTGGCCTGCATGGTGCTTGGCGCCGACGGCGTACAGGTCGGCACCCGGTTCGTGTGCAGCGAGGAATCCAGCGCCCATCCGGCGTTCAAGGAGGCGGTGACCCGTGTGGATGAAGGCGGTACAATGCTCACGCTCAAGGAGTTGGCACCGGTCCGATTGGTGCGGAACGCCTTCTTCCAGGAGGTGCAGGCCGCCTACGCCCGCGGGGCCGGCGTGGAGGAACTGAAGCAGGTGCTCGGCCGCGCCCGGGCCAAGCGGGGCATGTTCGAAGGCGACCTGGAGCAGGGGGAGCTGGAGATCGGCCAGGTGAGCGCGGCCGTCCGCGAGGTGCTTCCGGCCGCGCGGATCGTGCAGGGTCTGGTGGAGGAGTTCCACACCGCCGCCGCACGGATCGGCACCGATGGGCGTTCCATGGTGGCCCCCTGGCAACAACCCGACCCGGGCCAACGTCTTCAAAAGTGACCCCGTTCCACATGCGCACCCTGGCGACCGGACTCTGCCTCGCGCTGCTCCCAGCCGTCGGGCTTGTGCCCGCCACGGCTCAAGTGCTCGACGCGCCCTCGCTCCGTTGCGCATCGGTCAACGTGTCCGGCGATGTCACCCTCAACTGGGTGGTGCCTCCCGATCCCAACGGGGTGTTCCAGCAGTACGAGGTCTACCATAGCGCCTCACTGGGTGGCCCGTATGCGCTGGTGCCGCCGGTGATCCCGGTGTACGGCACCACCTCGTTCACACATTTCGGGGCCGGTGCGCACCTCGCCCCGCAGTACTACCATGTGGTGGCCGTTTCCACAGGTCCGCCCCCCAACGCGTCGGCCCCCAGCGACACCCTGTCCACCCTGTTCCTCGACGTCACGCAGAGCAGTCCGCTGGGGAGCGCCGTCCTCGATTGGACCCCACAGCACACGCCCGCCCTGGCCACGGCGGACACCATGTACGACATCTGGATGGAGTACCCGGTGGGTAGCTGGCAGCTGATCGGCTCCGTGGAGGTGCCCACCACGCACTACGAGCACATCATCAGCATCTGCGAGGACTCGCTCACGTTCCGGGTGAGCCAGGCCAACGGCAACCTCTGCACCTCCTTCAGCAGCCGGGACGGGGATGTGTTTCGCGACGACACGCCGCCCACGCCCCCTGTGATCACCACGGTGTCGGTGGATACGGCCAGCGGCCAGGCCACCATCGATTGGGGGGCCAGTCCGGAAGGCGACACCGATGGCTACATCGTGGTGTTGATCGATGCGTTGGGCAACACCATCATCGACACCGTGTGGGGGCAGGGCAACACCTTCTACCAGTACCTGCTGAGCGATGCGGCCACCGTGCCCGAGTCGTTCACGGTGGCGGCCTTCGATACCTGCTGGACGGGCATCCCGCCCAGCCCCAACACCAGCGCCACGCTCGATCCGCACACCACCATCCATGCGACCACGAGCTATGACGAATGTGCCTCCACGGTCACCGTCAGCTGGACACCCTACGGTGGATGGCCGGTGGCGAACTACGAGGTGTACGCGCAGCAGGCCGGAGGAAGCTGGTTCCTCCTGGGCATCTTCAATCCCTCGGCCGGTTCCGCCCTTCACGAGAACGTGCTGCCCTTCACCACCTACTCCTACGTGGTGAAGGCGGTCGGCGCGAACGGCACCCCGTGGTCGCTGAGCAACAAGGCCATCCGGCCGACGGACTACCCGCCCGTGCCCCAGTTCAACTACATCCGGGTGGCCACGGTGCTGGCCGATGACCACATCCAGGTGGTGGACAGCGTGGACGTCTCCGCCGCCGCCAGGCGGTACCTCCTGGAACGCAGCGCCAATGGCGGCCCCTTCGAGTTGATCGCGGTGCGGCAGGGCGCCGCCGTACCCGGTGGCACGGTGGTGTTCGATGACCTCGATGTGGAGGCCGACCAGCGCAGCTACAGCTACCGGGTCCAGGTGGAGGACAGTTGCGGCACCTCCGTCGTGACGTCGAACACCGCGGCCACCATCCACCTGCGCGCCGAGGCCGACCTGGAGGGGTTCAGCCACCTGACCTGGAACGGGTACGGCGAATGGGCCGGGACGGTGGGGGCCTACGCCGTGTACCGCAGCATCGCCGATGGCCCCTGGCAGCAGTTGGTCCTTCTCCCCGGCGATCAATGGACCTACAGCGACCCGGTGCAGGACCTGATCGCCACCAACGGCGGATTCTGCTACTACGTGGAGGCCTTCGAGGTGGGCAACCCCAGCGGGATCGAGGTGTACAGCCGGAGCAATGAGGCCTGCGCCGTGCAGGAGGTCCAGTTCTGGCTGCCCAATGCGTTCATCGCGGGAAGCTCCATCGAGGCGAACACCGAGTTCAGGCCCGTTACCGCCTATACGGGCTTTGCCAGCTATCAGCTGATCATCTACAACCGGTGGGGTCAGAACATCTGGTCGACCAACGATCCGGCGCAGGGCTGGGACGGCAGGGTGGAAGGCACCTATGTGCCGCAAGGGGTCTACGGGTACTACTGCGCGTTCGAGAACGGTGAAGGTCGCAAGCTGGACAAACGGGGTACGGTGACCTTCCTGTGGGGGAGGGAGTAGGTCGTGATCGCGGCGCGATCTACCTTTGTGCATGGAACGATCCCCTGCCGGTGTGACGGCCGCAAAGGCCTCCCGGAACTCCGCCAACGGCCGTGCCGACAAGTTCGTGGGTGAAGGGCTCACCTACGATGACGTGCTCCTGGTGCCCGCCTACAGCGAGGTGCTTCCCCGCGAAGTGGCCATCCGCACGCGGTTCTCCCGGCGCATCACCCTGAACGTACCCATCGTCAGTGCCGCGATGGATACCGTCACCGGATCGGAGCTGGCCATCGCCATCGCCCAGCAGGGCGGCATCGGCGTGGTGCACAAGAACCAGCCGGTCGCCGCGCAGGCCAACGAGGTGCGTCGGGTGAAGCGCAGCGAGAGCGGCATGATCCTCGATCCCGTGAAGCTGGAGGAGAAGGCCCTGGTGGGCGACGCCCTCAAGCTGATGGCGGAGAACCGGATCGGCGGAATTCCCGTGGTGGCCGCCGACGGGCGGCTCGTGGGCATCGTCACCAATCGTGACCTGCGCTTCGAGAAGCGCATGGGCCGTCCGGTGGCCGAAGTGATGACGAAGGACCAGCTCATCACCGCCCAGCGCAACACCACCATGGCGCAGGCGGAGGACATCCTCCAGGAGCACAAGATCGAGAAGCTGCCCGTGGTGGACGATGGTGGTCGCCTGGTGGGCCTCATCACCTACAAGGACATCCTGAAGCTCAAGCAGCGTCCCAACGCCTGCAAGGACCATCTGGGGCGCCTGCGCGTGGCCGCCGCCATCGGGATCGCCGCCGACAGCATGGACCGGGCCAGGGCGCTCGTCGAGGCCGGCGTCGATGCCTTGGTGATCGACACCGCGCATGGCCATACCCGGGGGGTCGTCCACATGCTGCGCCAGGTGAAGGAGGCCTTCCCGGATGTGGACGTCGTGGTGGGCAATGTGGCCACCGCCGATGCGGCCCGTGCGCTGGCCGAGGCGGGCGCCGATGCCGTGAAGGTGGGCATCGGACCCGGCAGCATCTGCACCACGCGGGTCATCGCCGGGGTGGGCGTACCCCAGCTCACCGCCGTGCTGGAGTGCGCTGCGGGCCTGGAGGGCACCGACGTGCCGGTGATCGCCGACGGCGGCATCCGGTACACCGGGGACGTGGTGAAAGCCCTGGCGGCCGGCGCCAGCACGGTGATGATCGGCAGCATGTTCGCCGGGGTGGACGAAAGCCCGGGCGAGACCATCATCTACGAGGGACGCCGGTTCAAGGCGTACCGCGGCATGGGCTCCATCGAGGCCATGCAGCACGGCAGCAAGGACCGCTACTTCCAGGACATGGAGGACGACATCAAGAAGCTCGTGCCCGAGGGCATCAGCGGCCGGGTGCCGTTCAAGGGACGGCTGGAGGAGGTGATGCACCAACTGGTGGGGGGCCTGCGGGCCGGCATGGGCTATTGCGGTGCGCCGGACATCGCCGCCCTGAAGGGGGCGCGGTTCATCCGCATCACCTCGGCCGGGGTCCGCGAGAGCCATCCACACGACGTGTTCATCACCCGCGAGGCGCCCAATTACAGCCATCTCTAGGGATCGCCGATCTTGGGGCCATGCTGCCCGTGCGGATCCTGGTGGTGGACGCCCTTGAACTCGTCCACGAAGGCCTCAGGGCGCGCTACGCGGATACACCCGAACTGGACCTCTCGGACTACGCCGGCACAGGCGAGGCGATGCTCGAACGGGTGCGGCAGGCACCGCCGGACCTGGTGCTGTTGGATGTGTCACTGCCGGTGATGGACGGCATCGACGCCATGCGGGCCCTGCACAAGGAGCACCCGCAGGTGAAGGCCCTGGCCCATTCGCTGCTCAACGGCATCGAGTACATCAACAGCATGCTGCTGGAGGGCGCATCCGGGTACGTGGTCAAGAACGGCCCGCGCGAGGAGCTGCCCGTGGCCGTGCGCACGGTGATCGCCGGAGGCCGCCACCTGAGCCCGGCCGCCCGGGAAGCGGTGGACAAGGGCTACACCTTCACCGAGAAGCGGCCCGACGGGGAGTACATCGGCCTCACCGCGCGGGAGCGGGAGATCATCCGGCTGGTCGCACTGGAGCGGACGAACGCCGAGATCTCCGCAGCCCTCTTCATCAGTGAGGACACGGTGAAGACCCACCGGCGCAACCTGATGACCAAGCTCAATGTGCGGAGCACGGCGGGCCTGGTGCGCTATGCCGTGGACCGGTGCTGGGTGTGAGGGTGAGGAGAGGAACACCCTTTGTGGGTATTGGCCGGCCGTGGTGACGGGCCCACTTTTGGACCCACAACACGCCGATCATGCGTCCCCCAAAGTCCCTCCGCCTCCTGTGTGCCACCGCACTGCTCGCCTCGCCGTTCGCGGCGCATGCCCTGGACCATGTGATGATCATCGGCTGGCTCAGTTCGACCGAGGCCGATCAGCAGGACGCCGTGCTTTCCGTGGAGGTGGAAGGGGAGACCTGCGTGTACGCGCTGTTGGGACCGGACGGTCGCTTTGCCTTCAGCCTGCCGGTGGATGCCCGCGCCGAGCTGTTCTTCGGCAAGCCGGGCCACCAGTGGAAGCGCATCGCGGTGGACACCCGCAACGCGGATGGCAGTGCCCGGGCCCGCCGGGCGAACAGGGATGTGCGCTTCGAGGTGGTCCTGGAGCGCGATGCCTATGGGCCGATGGCCGCGGAGCCCGGTCCGGTGGGCAGCATCAGCTTCCTGAAGGGCACCGGCCTCATGAAGGTGCGCTACCATGCCGGGGCCACCGGTCATGCGCTGCATCGGCGCTAAGGCAGGGGCGCACCGCGCCGTTCAGATCTTTTTGCACACGGCGGCAGGCCTCCGCTCCGGCGAACCGGTTACATTTGCGACCCTTCAACCGAGATGCCTACTGCAATGGAAATGAGGAAGTTCGTTCTGCTCGCCGGCCTCTTCTTCGCCGGTCATATGAACGCCCAGGACGGCGCCGCCGATCCGGCGGTGATGACCGTGGACGGCAAACCGGTCAGCCGAAGTGAGTTCGAGGCCATCTACAAGAAGAACAACAAGGACGCGGCTGTCACCCAGCAGGCACTGGACGAGTACCTCGATCTGTTCATCAATTACAAGCTGAAGGTGCGCGAGGCCGAGGTGCTCGGCATGGACACGGTGTCCAAGTTCCGCACCGAGCTGGACGGTTACCGCAAGCAACTGGCCCGTCCCTACCTCATCGACCGCGAGCTGAACGATCAGCTGATCAAGGAGGCCTATGACCGGTCGCGGACAGAGATGCGTGCCAGCCACATCCTGGTGCAGGTGGCCGAGGACGCCGCGCCTGAGGATACCGCCGCGGCATGGAAACGCATCATGGCCCTCCGCGAGCGCGTGGCCAAGGGTGAGGACTTCGCCACGGTGGCCAAGGGCAAGGGTGGCAGCGATGATCCCAGCGCTCAGAAGAACGGTGGCGATCTGGGCTGGTTCAGCGCGCTGCAGATGGTCTATCCCTTCGAGAGCGCCGTGTACACCACGCCGGTGGGCCAGCTGAGCCAGCCGGTGCGGACCCGCTTCGGCTATCACATCATCAAGGTCACGGACTCGCGTCCGGCCCGCGGTCAGGTGAAGGTGGCGCACATCATGCTGCGCGCTTCCGACCAGGATACGCCCGAACGGCAGGCCGACACCGAGCGGCGCATCCGCGAGATCCATCAGCAGCTGACCGCGGGCAGCCTCACCTTCGCCGACGCGGCCTTGAAATACAGCGAGGACGAAAGCTCCAGCACGAAGGGCGGCGAGCTGCCCATGTTCGGCACGGGCAAGATGATCGAGGAGTTCGAGGATGTCGCCTTCGGCCTCAAGGCCGATGAGGAGATCAGCGCACCGTTCAAGACCCGCTACGGCTGGCATATCGTGAAGCGCCTGGACGCCATGCCCCCACCCACCTTCGACCAGGCCAAGGCCGACCTCAAGAGCCGCATCAGCCGGGACAGCCGGGCCGACATCACGCGCCGCGCCTTCCTCGACAAGCTGCGCACCACCTATGGCTACAAGCCCGATCCCAAGGCGGTGAAGGCCGTTCTGCCCCTGCTGGACAGCACCATCTTCCGCAAGGGCGCCCAGGTGCTCGACACGCTCAGTCGGAAGGATGTCGTCGAAGGTCCCATCGTGCGAAAGGACGGCCGGTACAAGCGGGAGCTCAACGGGACCATCAAGGAGGGGAAGCTGGTGAACGTCCGGAGCCGCAAACACGACGACCTGGTGCAGACCCCGGCGGACACCGTGGTGGTGCGCGATGTGCATGAAGGCTGGACCCCCGATGCCGCCAAGGCCGCCAAGCTCACCAAGCCGGTGTTCACCATCGAGGGCCGCAGCTACACCCAGGCCGATCTGCTCGACTACCTGCGGGACAAGCAACGGCGCGAACCCGGCCGCTCCTTCTCCGCCTACGTCGACGAACGCTTCCAGCAGTTCGTGGACGACAAGTTGATGGAATACGAGGACGGCCGGTTGGAGGAGAAGTACCCTGAGTTCCGCCTCCTGATGAAGGAGTACCGTGACGGCATTCTCCTCTTCGAGCTTACGGACCAGAAGGTGTGGAGCAAGGCCGTGAAGGACAGCACCGGTCTGCAGGCCTTCCACAAGGCCCATGAGCGGGACTTCATGTGGGACACCCGCTACCGCGGTGACATTTACACCTGTGCGAACGCCGATGTGGCCAAGAAGGCCCGGGCCCTCTACAAGAAGGGCAAGCGTGGCGCCGAGCTGCAGACCGAGCTCACCAGGACATCCGCCCTTGACCTCGAGCACGTCAGCGGCACCTGGACCGCCGAGGAGAAACCCTATCTGAAGGGCATCGTCAACGTCGGCCTATCGGACAACTTCAACGTCGACGGACGCGTGGTGATGGTGGACCTGCAGGAGGTGATCCCGGCCACGCCCAAGACCCTGGACGAGGCGCGCGGCCTGATCACCGCGGCATACCAGGACCAGCTCGAGAAGGACTGGATCAAGGAGCTGCGCGGCAAGTATGAGGTCCGCGTCAACAAGGACGTGCTCTATTCCATCCGCTGACGATTGCTCCGCGGTCCCCGTCACACCATGCACGTTGTGCTGACCGGCTGCGCACTGGCGGTCGGGTGTGCCGCTGAGCATGACGGGGCCGACCCGCCCGTTGCCCGGGCCTATGGCAACACGCTGTATTGGAGCGATCTGCGGCAGGTGGTCCCGGTGGACGCCGCTCCACACGACAGCGCCATCCTCGCCCGCAGTTTTGTCGACAACTGGCTTCGCGAACAGGTCCTGTTGGCCAGCGCAGAACGCAATCTGCCCGAGGTCCACATGGATGTGGAGGCCAGGATCAGGGACTACCGCAACTCCCTCATCATCTACGCCTACGAACAGGCCGTGGTGGAGCAGAAGCTAGACACGGTCGTCACCGACGCGCAGCTTCAGCAGCACTACGAGAGCAACCGGAAGGATTTCGCCCTTCGGGAGGACATCCTTCGCGCGCGCTGGTTCAAGGTGCACGAGGTGGACGACCGGGAGTTGCGGAAGGTGCAGCGATGGTTCACCGGCGGACGGCCCGAGGACCTGCACGAACTGGAGGTGTGGCTCGCGTTGAAGGGGGTCTCCATCAACGATCCCGGTCCGGCCTGGTCCACCCTGGGCCAGTTCGCCGCCCAGGTGCCGGTGGCCACGGGCGAGGTATGGGCCCGGTTGCGCAGCAACGAGCGCCTGGTCCTGGCGGACAGCGCGGACACCTACTTCGTGGAGGTGCTGGAGCATCGGTCCGCCGGCGACGAGCCGCCCCTCGCCCTGGTGGCCGAGGATATCCGCACCATCGTCCTGAATCAACGCAAGGTGAAGCTGATCGCCGACATGCGTGACGATCTTTACCGCCAGGCCCTGGCCAACGGGGACATCCATGCCGAGCACTAGCCGCATCCTCAGCCTCTGCGCCGCCGTTGCGATGGCGGGCCCGCTTTGGGCGCAGCCCGTGCCCGAAGTGGTGGATGGCATCGTGGGCGTGGTGGGCCGGGAGGTGGTGCTGCTCAGCGACCTGCAGGGGCGCCAGGAGCAGCTGCGGCAGAACGGCGTGCCCATCACCGCCGCGGCCACCTGCGAGGAACTTCGCGGGCTGCTCTACGAACGCATGCTCCTGGACCAGGCGATGCTCGACAGTGTGATGGTGGATGAAGGTCAGGTGCAGGCCGAGCTCGACCGCCGGATCCGGTACTTCATCATGCAGCTGGGTTCGCAGGAGAAGCTGGAGGAGTTCTATGGCAAGTCCATCGCCGAGATCAAGGACGACTTCCACGACCAGGTGCAGCAGCAATTGCTCGTTCAGCGCATGGAAGGCCAGGTCTCCGGCGAGATCCGGGTATCACCCCGCGATGTGGAGCGCTTCTTCAAGGAGATCCCCGAGGACAGCCTGCCCTACATCAACGCCCAGGTGGAGTTCGCCCAGATCGTGCGCACCCCGCGTGTGAGCGATGAGGAGGACAGCAGGGTGCGTCGGCGCATCGAGGGCTTCCGCGACAATGTGGTGAAAGGGGAGAAGGACTTCTGCACGCTGGCCATCCTGTACAGCGAGGATCCCGGGTCCGCCCAGAACTGCGGCGAGCTCGGTCTGGTGCCCCTGGGCGCCATGGTGCCTGAGTTCGACGCGGTGGCCATGAGCCTCAAGGAGGGCGAGGTGAGCCAGGTGTTCAAGACCAGCTACGGCTACCACTTCATGCAGCTCATCGAGCGCAGGGGCGAGCAATACAACGCCAGGCACATCCTGCTGAAGCCGCAGGTGGGCAACGACGACCTGCTGGTGGCCCGCCGGTACCTGGACAGCCTGGCCACGCTGATCCGTGCAGGCACGCTCGACTTCAGCAACGCTGCCGCCGAGCATAGCGACGACGAGGAGTCGCGCTCCTCCGGAGGCGTCGTCATCGAGCCCAACAGCAACAGCGCACGCTGGTCGATCGGTGAACTGGACCAGCAGACCTTCTTCGTGGTGGACAAACTGGCCGTGCAGGAGGTGAGCGAACCGGCGGTGATCACTTCGGAGGATGGCACGCGCAGCTTCCGGATCATCAAGCTGTTGCGCCGCACCGAGCCCCACCGGGCCAACCTCAAGGACGACTACCAGCTCCTGCTGCAGGCCGCGGAGGGCCGGCTGCGCACCAAGGCGGTGGATGATTGGGTGCGTCTGAAACTGGTCGACACCTACATCCGCGTGGATCCCGCGCACGCCGGCTGTCCCTTCCTGCGCGATTGGAACATCGCCGCAGGCGAATGACCCTGCGGATCACGGTATTTTCGGCCCCCCATGAGCACCCTCCCCGCCAATGACGTCCAGGCTGTTGAACGGTTCGGCGACCTCTACCGCCGACTGAAGTCCCAGGTCGGACAGGTCATCATCGGTCAGGATGCCGTGATCGACGATGTGCTGATCGCCGTCTTCAGCCGCGGACACTGCCTGCTGGTGGGCGTTCCAGGCCTGGCGAAGACGCTGCTGGTGAACACCGTGGCGCGGGCGCTGGGCCTCAGCTTCAACCGCATCCAGTTCACGCCCGACCTGATGCCCAGCGACATCGTGGGCAGCGAGATCCTGGATGAGGAGCGCCGTTTCCGCTTCGTCAAGGGACCCTTGTTCGCCAACATCATTCTGGCCGACGAGATCAACCGCACGCCTCCCAAGACCCAGGCGGCCCTGCTGGAGGCCATGCAGGAGAAGGCCGTCACCGCCGGAGGGCACACCTACAAGCTGCCGGAACCCTTCTTCGTGCTGGCCACGCAGAACCCCATCGAACAGGAGGGCACCTATCCGCTGCCTGAAGCCCAGCTGGACCGGTTCATGTTCAACATCTGGGTGGATTACCCGAGCTACGCGGACGAGCTCGCCGTGGTGAAGGCCACCACCAGCGACCTTCAACCCCAGGTGGAACCGGTGCTCACCGCCGAGGAGATCCAGTTCTATCAGGGCCTGGTGCGCCGGCTTCCCGTCCCCGACAATGTGGTGGAGTATGCCGTGAAACTGGCCACCCGCACACGCCCCCACCAGGACGGAGCTCCGGCGATCGTGAAGGACAACCTGGGCTGGGGGGCCGGGCCCCGGGCGTCCCAGTTCCTGGTGGTCGGCGCGAAGTGCCACGCCCTGGTGCACGGCCGGTTCTCTCCGGACATCGACGACGTGAAGGCGGTGGCGAAGCCGATCCTGCGGCACCGCATGGTGCGCAACTACAAAGCGGAGGCCGAGGGCATCACGGCGGACCGCATCGTGGAGGCCATCCTGTGAAGCGCCCGCTGCGCTCGTTCACCCTGGTTCTGCTGCAGTTCACCCTGCTATGCGGCCTGGTGCTGTCGGCGCCGTGGTCCGCGCTGGGGGCGCTCCGGTTCATCCTCATCGCCGCGTCGCTCCTGCTGGTGTGCTGGGCCATCCTCGCCATGGGGGGGAGCACCTTCAGCGTGTTCCCTGAACCGCGGCCCGGTGCACGCCTCATTGTGGATGGCCCCTACCGCTGGGTGCGGCATCCGATGTACCTCGCGGTCCTGCTTGCCGCCGCCGCCGTGGGTTCCGCGCCGCCCATCGGCCTGCATTCCGGGTTCGCCGCGCTGCTGCTGCCGGTGATCCTGCTCAAGGTGCGGGTCGAGGAGCGGGCCATCGCGGCCACCTTTTCGGAGCGCGAGGAAAGGATGCGCGGCATCGCCCGGCTGATCCCGGGTCTCTGGTGAGCCCGCGCGGATCGTTCCCCTGGCTACCTTTGGAACGTCGGTACCGATCGCCGGCCATCACGATCATGTTGCGCACCCTCCTCCTCGCACTGGCCCTTTCCCTCTCCTCCATCACCTGGGCCCAGTTGCCATTGGTGGACATCACCCTGGTCGATAACGGTGCGAGCGAGCTCGAGGTGCGGGTGAGGCCCGATGGCGATTTCGATGAGTTCTTCGCCAGCATCGTCTTCACCATCCGCTGGGATGCCGCCTCCGGCGCGAACCTCGACCAGGTGGCCCAAGTGGCGCCGGTGAGCTTCTATATGCCCGTGATCAAGTCCGGACCGGAGACCGATGCCGGGGGGTACCGCTACCAGATCTTCGCCGGCTTCGGCACCAATGCCCTCAGTGCCTTCGGCGAGAACTGGACCGCAGGCAATGAGGTCGTGCTGATGACCATTCCCGTGGTGAACGGCACTTCGTTCTTCGAGATCGTGAACGACAGCTGGACGGGCGACGTCAACAACAACGGCGACTACTACGTGTCCTTGAACGGCCAGGACCAGACCGGTGCGATCTACCAGTTGAACACCGGTGTGCGTGTGGAGGGGACCCTTGGCGCCGGCTTCTCCGTGCACCCGAATCCGTCGGCCGGTCCGGTGATGCTCGATCTGAACATCCCCACCGACGTCCAGGTCGCGCTCGTGGAGTGGCTGGATGCGTCGGGGCGCTTGGTGCGTGCCGACCGCATCACGGGTCGCGGAGCGTTGCGCTTCCCGGTGGATGTGGCCGGCCTGGAGCGCGGCACGTACATGGTGCGCCTCACCAGTGACGGGCAGGTGAGCACCGAACGTGTCGTTCTGCGCTGATCGCCGACCTGTTCACGATCCCGGCCGCATGCTCCGGTCGTTGCAACTCCTTCTTTCCGCGGCCCTGGTGGCTCCGCTGTGGAGCGGAACGGCCGCCTTCGCCCAAACACCGTGCGTCAACGGCCTCGCCGGTGCGTATCCCTGTGAGCACATCGACCTGCTGGCGCACATGACCTTGGCGCAGTTGGGGGCGACCGGTCCACAGCCCAATGCGGCCGATCTCTGGGGCTGGACCGATCCCCTGACCGGGCGGGAGTACGTCCTCATCGGCCTCAACAACGGCACCGCTTTCGTCGATGTCACCGTGCCCACGGCGCCGGTACGCATCGGCAACCTGCCGAGCCATTTCCCCACGAGCAACCTCTGGCGTGACGTGGACGTGGCAGGCAACTGGTGTTACATCGGATCCGAGCTGGCGGGGCATGGTCTGCAGGTGTTCGACCTCACCCGACTGCGGAACGTGCCGAACCCGCCGGTGGTCTTCACTGAGGATGCCTGGACCGGCGTGATCGGCAACAGCCACACCCTGTATGCGGACAAGCAGCATCAGTACGTCTATGCGGTGGGCACAACCAGCATCAACAACGGCGGCCTCACGGTCTTCGATGTCAGCGATCCGTTGACGCCCACCCTCGTGGGCACGCACACGGTGGACGGGTACATCCACGAGAACGTGGTGTACACCTATGCGGGGCCCGACCCGGATCATCAGGGGAAGCAGTTGAGCTTCAACTTCCACTCGGGCAACCCGGACAAGATCACCATCGTGGATGTGACGGACAAGACGGACATGACCACGCTGGCCACGATCACCTATTCCGGGGCGCGCATCAGCCATCAGGGCTGGCTCACGGAGGATCATCGCTATCTGCTGATGAACGACGAGGGTGACGAAGGCTTCTTCGGGCACGGGACCCGCACACGGATCTTCGACCTCCTGAACGTGGATGCCCCCACTTATCTGGGCGCGTACACGGCCCCGATCGCCAGTGTGGACCACAATCTGTACGTCCATCGTGGCGCGGTCTACGCGAGCAATTACACCAGCGGACTGCGGATCCTCGATACGGCCGGGGTCAGCACGGGCACGTTGACGCCGGTGGCGCATTTTGACACCTACCTGCCGAATGATGGTGCTTCCTACAACGGTGCATGGGGCAATTACCCCTTCTTCGAGAGCGGCATCGTGTCGGTGAGCGGGCTGGGTGAGGGCCTCTTCGTGCTGCGCCCCCGGGTGGGCATCCGGCTCAAGGCCTTTCTGGAGGGACCTTATGAGGCCCTGGACGGAATGATGCGCGATGACCTCCGCGCGCAGGGGGTGTTGCCGCTCTCCGAGCCATATACCGCGCTCGGGTATGTGCACACAGGGGGTGGGGGAGGGGAGACCGTTCAGCCCTCCATGCTGAGCATCACCGGTCCCGATGCCATCGTGGACTGGGTGCTGGTGGAGGTCCGCGACCCGGGCAGCCCGGCCGTTGTGGTGGCCTCGACCAGCGCACTGCTGCAGCGGGATGGTGACGTGGTGGCCGCGGACGGGAGCGGACCGGTGCGGTTCGGCGTGGCGCCCGGGCCCTGGCACGTGGCCCTGCGCCACCGCAACCACTTGGGCGTGATGACCGCCCAACCCGTGCACCTGGCCATCGGCGCGCGCACCGTGGACCTTCGGGGCACCGCGCTGTACGGGACCGGGGCGGCCAAGGAGGTGGCGGGTGTCTCCGTTCTCTGGGCTGGCAACGCCCTGCGCGACGATCGGCTGCGCTACACCGGGAGCGCCAATGACCGCGACCAGATCCTGGTGACCGTGGGCGGAGCGGTCCCCACGGCCACGGCCGCTGGATACTTGGGTACGGACGTCAACCTGGACGGCGTGGTGAAATACGCCGGTGCCGCGAACGACCGGGACCCCATCCTGGTGAACATCGGCGGATCAGTGCCCACGACCACCCGCCAGGAACAGCTCCCGTAGCGGAGCCTTCAAGCTTCCCTATCTTACCGGACCATTCCGATACCATGCGCCATCTGCTCCTGGCGGCAGGCTTTGCTGCTCCGTTCGTACCCACCGCTTTGTTCGGTCAGTGTGTCACCACCTTTCCGTCCACCGAGGCCTTCACGGGCTTTACGGTGGGGACACCGGGCACCTTCGTGAACAACTGGACGAACCTCACCACGGATGACCTGGACTGGTTCGCGGACAACAACGGCACGCCCACGCCGGCCACCGGTCCCATCGGCGACCACACCTCCAACAACACGTCGGGCAAGTACCTGTACGTGGAGGCCACGGGTTCCACCGCGTCCCCGAACAAAACGGCCATCGTGCAGTCGCCGTGCTATAACATCAGCAGCCTGGCTTCTCCCTATCTCACGTTCTGGTACCACATGCAGGGGGCGCAGATGGGTGCCCTGTACGTGGACCTGAACGTGAACGGCACGATCCATTCCGGGCTGTGGACGGCCGCGGGCGACCAGGGTCGGTATTGGACGCAAGGCTGGTTGGACCTGGCCCCGTGGGCGGGGCAGACCAACGTGCGGGTGCGATTCCGGGCCGTGACGGGCACGGGCGAGCTCAGTGATATCGCCTTGGATGACGTGGTCATGGGCAACCTCATCCCCGTGTTCGGGTGCAACGAGCCCACCGCGGCGAACTACAGCGCCGGGGTCAACATCAACAACGGAACGTGCGACTACAGCTGCCCGTCAGGTCAGCAACGGGTGCGCATCGACCTGGTGGCGGACAACTACCCGGGCGAGATCTCCTGGACCCTGAAGAACGGCGCCACCAACGTGGTCCTTGCCAGCGGGACCTTCACCGGCACCACGGTGTGTGTGCCAGCGGGCACCTGTCTGGTGTTCCGCATCAACGACACGGCCGGGGACGGCATCTATCACCCCTCCTATGGCTATGGTGGATACGCCGTGTTCCTGGACGGTGCGCTTGTCGTGGAAGGAGGGCAGTACGCCCAGTATGAGGAGACCGTGTTCAATTGCCCACCCGGGTTCAGTTGCACAGAGGCGATCCCGATCGGTCTCGGGCAGCACACGGCGCCCAGTGTGGAGTACTGGTACGACTTCACCCCGGCCCAGCCGGGATCCTACACCATCACCACCTGCGGCCTCAACACCTGTGATACCAAGCTCTGGCTCTACGACATGGCCTGCAACCTGGTGAATCCCCAGCCGGGGATCGAAGGGGCCACCTTCGGGGACGACAACGACGGTGGCTGCGGTCTGCAGGCGGTGGTGAACGCCAACATGCCCGCCGGTGTCACGCATCACCTGCGGGTGGGCACCAACGGTGGCAGCTGTTCGAGCGTCACCTTCGAGATCATCTACAACGGTCCGGTGGAAGGCTGCACGGATCCCGGTTCCTGCAACTACGAACCGCTGGCCACCGTCCCCTGCGTGGATTGTTGCATCGCGCCCGGTGACCCGTCCTGCCCCGATGGCCCGGACCTGATCATGAGCCAGAGCGCGCTGCAGAGCAGCCTGAACCTGGCCACGGTGAACATCACCGATGCCTGTGCCCCCGTGGAGGGATGCACCAAGGGCCTCGGCCAGCGCTATGTGCTGCGCTTCACCACCCGCATCGAGAACATCGGCACCACGGACTACTACATCGGCAGCCCGAGCGCCCAGCCGCAGATGTTCGACTTCAACAACTGCCACGGCCATGCCCACTACGCCGGCTACGCGGATTACATCCTCTTCGATACCCTGGGCAACAAGATCCCCGTGGGCTTCAAGAACGGCTTCTGCGTCATCGACGTGGGGTGCTATCCGGGTAACACGGGCCAGTTCGGATGCAGCAACATGGGCATCAGCAAGGGCTGCTACGACATCTATGGCAGTGGCACCACCTGCAACTGGATCGACATCACGGACGTGCCGGCGGGCAAGTACACCCTGGTGTTGCGTACGAACTGGCAGCAGGCCCCCGATGCGCTGGGCCGCCATGAACAGAACTACGCGAACAACTACGCACAGGTGTGCATCCAGATCACGCGCAACGGGCAGAACGTGCCTTCCTTCAGCGTGGTGGGCAACTGCCCGACGTATACGGATTGCCTCGGTCAACCCTATGGGGATGCGGTGCTTGACTGCACAGGACAATGCGCGGGCACCACGAGGACCGGGGACCTGAACAGCGACGGCTTCCAGACCCAGCCCGATGCACAGGCCTATGTGCAGGGCATACATGGCAACGATGTGTCCACCACCGCGTGCACGGACCTGAACGGCGATGGTGAGGTGACGGTCACGGATGCCGCGCTGATGGTGAACTGTTACAGCACCCAGGACGCCCACGACCAGTTGCCCCACCAGATCCATTATCATCCGTGGTGCGACTTCCCGCGGGGCTGGCTGAGCACGCTGGACACGGTAAGTCTCGCGATCGGCGCGTTCGACCAGGTCAACGGGACGGTGGACATCCACATCAAGAACCCGGATTGCCGCGTGCTGGGCTATGAGTTCGAGGTCTCGGGGCTGACCATCCAGAGCGTGCAGAACCTCGCGCCTTCGCTCCAGGGCGATATCAGCGTATCCTCCTCGCTGGGTGGCACCAAGGTGATCGGCCTGAGCTACCTGGACAGCACCCTGGCCAAGAACACCAGCTACGTGCCGCTCGTCCGGATCAACTACCTGTCCCTCACCGGATCGCAGATCTGCATCGCCCACGTCACCGATATCGTGAACGACCAGGCCAACAATGTGATCACCCGCGTGGAGAACGGATGTGTGGCGGTGAACAACGTGCTGACCCTGGCCCCGAAGGTCTTCCTGGAGGGCTCCTACGACACGGGCACGGGTCTGATGCGCGACGACCTGCGGACCTCGGCGCTGATCCCGGCCTCCGAGCCGTACACGGCGCTGGGGTACGTGCAGGCAGGGGGCGGTGGTGGCGAACAGCTTGTGGGCGGCGTGCTCGACGTCACGGGTCCCGACGCCATCGTGGACTGGGTGCTCGTGGAGCTGCGAAGCGCGGTGACCCCGTCCACCATCGTGGCCACGCGATGTGCGTTGCTGCAACGCGACGGTGACATCGTGGGTGTGGACGGCGTGAGCAACGTTGTCCTGAACGCGCCGCCGGGGAATTACCATGTGGCCGTGCGCCACCGCAACCACCTGGGTGCGATGACGGCCTCCGCGTCATCCTTGTCAGGTATCCCGGTGACGGTTGACCTTCGTTCACCGGGCACGGCCACATGGGGCACGCAGGCGCGCAAGACCGCCGGTGCCGTGCAGCTGCTCTGGGCCGGTAATGTGGTGCGCGACGGCAGCCTGAAGTATGCCGGCTCCAGCAACGATCGCGACCCCATCCTGAACGTGGTGGGCGGAAACACCCCCACATCGGTGGCGTTCGGCTACTACCGCGAGGATGTGAACATGAGCGGGGTGGTGAAATACGCCGGCAGCGCGAACGATCGCGATCCGATCCTGGTGAACATCGGCGGCACGGTGCCCACCGCGGTGCGGTCGGAACAATTGCCCTGAGCGGCGAACCACGGCCCTCCTGGATCCGTTCATGGAGGGAACCCAACGTTCGGTCGATGGAGGTCCGGCGTCGGACCGGTACTGCCCTAGCTTCGTCCGCCATGAACAACGCCCTCTTGCGCGGCTTTGCCGCCACCGTCCTCATCCCGATCGCAGGCGCCGCCTTGCCCCAGTGCCCCGTGGGCCAGGTGGAGGTCGTGATCGAGGTGAGCACCGACGCCTACGCCTATGAAACGTACTGGGAGTTGCTGCCCGGTGGCTCCCCGTGCGGTAACGGGACCATCTTCAGCGGGGGCAACCCGTTGGTGGGCTGTGGCGGGGCAGGAGCTCAGCAGCAGCAGCCCGGCGGCTATGGGAACAACCTCACCATCGCTGAAGGCCCGTTCTGCCTGACCCAGGGTGCCAGCTACGATATTATCTGGGCGGACGATTGGGGTGACGCCGGGTTGAACTTCGCCGTCCTGGTGCAGGGCGTGAACGTCGCCAACTTCGTCGGCACGGGCGCAGGGCAGACCTTCAGCTTCGTGGCCGATCTCCCGGTCGCGCGTGACATGAGCGTCAATGGGCTGACCACCGCGCTCTTTGCGTTCCGCGATGAACCGGTCCGCATCATCGGTACCGTGGCCAGTCTTGGCTCCGACCCGGTGACCACCTTCGACCTGAACTACCGGATCAACGGTGGCGCGCCTGTGGTCCAGAACGTGGGACCTGTGAACCTGCAGGCCGGTGATGTGCTCGAGTTCGAGCACGCCACGCCCTGGGTGCCCGCCTCCACAGGCACCTTCACGCTGGAGGTCTGGGCCAGCAACATCAATGGCGGCACCGACATGGCTCCTGCCAATGACCTGGCGACCTCATCCACGTTGGTGAACGAACCGATCCCCAACATCCTCGACCAGTACCTGATCGGTTCTCCCGTGGTGGAGACGATCGCCGATTCCGACCAGGACCTGCTGGTGCCGCGCGACCTCGATTTCCATCCCGACCTGTCGCGCAACGAGCTCTGGGTGATCAACAAGGACACCGAGCAGAGCGGTGGCAGCACGGTGAAGTTCACCAACGTGGGGCAGCCCGGAATGACCTGGCTGATGCAGGAGGACCCCAACAACTGGCACTTCATGAGCCTGCCCACCGGGATCGCCTTCGCCGATAACGACAACTTCGCCACCAGTCCGGGCATTTTCGACGCCAACCAGAACGGGGGGGATCCCTTCACGGGCCCAAGTCTCTGGAGCAGCGACCCGGCCATCTACGCGCAAGGCATCTTCGGTCCGCTCGGGAGCCACCTGGACATGCTGCATGTGAACCCCAACAGCCAGGGCATCGCGCATGAGCAATGGAACCGCTTCTGGGTGGTGGACGGCTACAATGGCGACATCGTTATGAATGATTTCCGGGAGGACCATGGTCCCGGGAACAGCTACCACGGCGATGCCATCATCCGCCGGTACGCTGACTTCACCATCACCCGTGATCCGAACGATCATGTGGTGAGCCACTGCGTGCTGGACAAGACCAGTGGATGGCTTTATGTGGTGGACAACGGCGGCCAGCGGGTCCTCCGGATGGACATCCGTTCCGGCTCGGTCACCGGTCCGGCCACCTTTGGCCCTTGGGAGAGCTACGTGGAATACACCACCGTGAGCGGATACACCTGGGAGGTGATCGTGAGCACCGGGCTGGTACAACCCGCAGGCATCGATGTGGTGGGCGACCGCATGGTGCTGAGCGACCACGCGACCGGTGAGCTCATCATCTACGACATCTCCGGTTCGCCTGCGGTCGAACTGGGCCGGGTGGCCACTGCGGCTCCGGGCCTGATGGGTGTGAAGATCGGTCCCGATGGCCGGATCTGGGTCGTGAACGCCACCACCCATGCCCTCCTGCGCGTGTCACCCGCGGCCACGGTCGGATCCTTGGATCGTTCGATCCCGGAGCTGAGCCTTGCACCCGTGCCGGCGGACGACCTGATGCAGGTCACCGGCCTGGGCGAAGCCGGTCGACGCGTACCTGTGGAGGTGCTCGATGCCTCGGGCCGTGTGGTCCTTGCCGACCTGCTCGATGGTGGAACGGACGTGATCGACCTCACTTCGCTGCTCAGTGGGACCTACGTCATCCGGGGCAACGGCCGGGTGGCGCGTTTCAGTCGGAAATGACCCGGGACCGTTGGGATCCCGATCGGCGGTGATCTGGTGGTGGACCCGGGGTGGTCGATCCGGTATCTTGCAGACCCTCAAGTTGCGCCTTTTCTGATGAAGAAACTCCTACTTAACACGGTCCTCGTGGCCGCCTTGCTGTCACCCGTCGCGGATGCCTTCGCCCAGGTCCCCCTTCGCGAACCCGCGACCATCGCTCGGGGCGAACTGCTTCGGAAAGGATACGCCGCCGACGATATCGAAGGACTGACGATCACGGATGCGTATACGGACCGGCGCACCGGCGTGCTTCATGCCTACCTGCGTCAGACGGTCCAGGGGATCGAGGTCTACGGCACGGAGGTGGCCTTGCACATCAAGCCGGACGGGACCATCGTTTCGATGCACGAGCGGCTCGTCAAGGGCGCAGCGGCGCGCGCGGCGAAAGGCGGTGTGTCCTTGACGCCGGAGCAGGCGCTGGAACGTGTGATGCTGATGGAAGGGCTTCGTCCTGTCACGCTCGTCCGCAAACGTGTCGATGACCGCCGCAGGCAGGTCGTGTTCGCTGGTGAGGGGCTTGCCAGCGAGGATCCCGAGGTGCGGCTGTTCATGCTGGAGCACCTGGGTCAACTGGTCCCGGTGTGGAACGTCACCCTCTACATGCCCGACGGATCGCACTGGTGGAACATCCGCTTGGACGCCGCGACCGGCAAGGAACTGGAGCGCAACGACTGGGTGAGCCAGTGCCGGTTCGACGAACCTGCTGCCGCTCATGCGGAACACGACCATGGCGTGGCACCTCCAGCACCGGCGCCGGCCGCCGCCAACGACCTCAACGTCTTCCCCATGCCGCTGGAGAGCCCCAGCCATGGCGCCCGAGCGATCCGCAACGCCTCCTGGACCGCCGCTCCGAACGCATCCCCCTTCGGATGGAACGATACCGATGGCACCCCGGGGGCAGA